>JAWXBB010000411.1:0-21104 GCA_034439795.1 Planctomycetaceae bacterium
ATCAGATTGTACGACTGAAAGATGAATCCGATGCGGCGATTGCGGATGTCGGACAGCCGGTTGTCGTCGAGCGAGCCGACGTCCTCGCCCGCCAGAAAGTAATTGCCGCCGGTGGGCTTGTCGAGCGCGCCGAGGACGTTGAGCATCGTGCTTTTGCCGCTGCCCGACGAGCCCATGATGGCGACGTAATCCCCCTCGGGGAAATCGACGGAGACCCCGCGCAGCGCCTTCACGACGTGTTCGCCGAGGTAGTAGAACTTCTGGAGATCGACCAGTTGAGCGGCGAGGCGCATGGGGCAAGTCGGAAGTTAGAAGTCGGAATTCGGAAGTCAGGCGGTCATCCCTGAAACCATCGGCGGATCATTTGAATGATCGGTGAGACGAGAGACAACACCACCGGAACGAGAACCATGACCGATGCGAAAACTGTGGGCAGGTCAGGGCCGAGAATGATCGAGCGTCTTGGGCGTCGTGGGTCATCGGCTGACGGCACGCGTTCGATCATGAGGCCGGCCCATCAATCTCAACTGCCGCCGCCGAGTTGTTCGCCGCCGGGTCCGGTGCGCGGGCGACCGCCGGGGGCGCCGGGTCCGGGGGGAGCGGCCTTGAACTCTTCCAGGGAGACCGCGCCGTCACCGTTCGTGTCCATCGTCTTGGCGCGCTCGACAAACCGTTCGCTCATTTCGTCGGCCGCCAGTTTGCCGTCGCCGTTCTTGTCCATGCGCGTGAAGAACGCCGCGGGATCGCCGCCGCCGGGCGGACGGCCTTCGGAACCGGCCGGGGGGCCGCCAGCGCCGGGACCGCGCTGCGGTCCGCCGGCCGGCGGTGTGGCGGGCAGGAGCTCGGGCAACTGCATCGGCGCAGTGGCGGGTTTCGCCGCCTGCTCCTTGATGAGACCCGCTTCCAGCTCTTTCAGCTCGCGCTCGAAGTGGCTGCGGGGATTCATCACCACGAGGTTTCCCTCGGCGACGCCGTCGAGGATCTCGATCATCCGCTCGTTCGACTTGCCGACTTTCACTTCCTTGTGAACGACCTTGTTGTTCTCGACGGCGAACACGAACTGCTTGCCGACGACGGTCAGCACCGCCTGAATCGGAGATTGCAGCACGTTTTCGCGGGATTCGACCAGCACCTCGATCTGGGCCGTCATGCCGGGCTTGAGCGCGATCTTCTCCCCGTCGTCGGCGGGCAGCAGCTTGACGATGGCCTCGTATTCCTTGATGTCGCGATTGTAGGACGAGCCGGTGGAGCTCGGCACGGAGGCCACCGAGTGGACGATGCCGCGGAAGGGGCTGGCCGAGAAGGCGTCGACCTTGACCGTGGCGGGGAGTCCTTCGCGCATCAGGCTGATGCGCGACTCGTGGATGCGGGCGTTGACCTTCATTTCGTTGAGGTCGGGCAGAATCACGAGCTGCTGCCGCTCGCGGACGGTGGCGCCTTCCTCGATCAGCACCTGATCGCTGCTGCGGCCGTCGCGGCTGTTGGCGTACACGACCTGTCCGTCCTGCGAGGCGAAGATCTTGCAGAAGCCGATCTGTTGGATAAGCCGTTCGTGCTTGTGCTGCTCGTCCTCGTAGGTCAGCGTCTTGGAGGAGAATTCGGCCTCGGCCTGCGCGAGCGCGGCGTTCGCCTTGCGTTCGACGCGATCGACCTCGCGATTGAACTCCTCGGCGTTGGCCTTCAACTCGGTGAAGGTCCGCTCGTAAGTGAACTCCTCGAGCAACTGTTTCTTGGCCCGGGCGATCTCCCGGTTGATCTTTTCCTTCTGCAAGGCGATGCGGGCGGACTCCAGGTCGTTCTGGGTTTTGTAGCCCTTCTTCACCAGCCGCTCGGTGAACTCATAGGTCTCCTCCGACTGGGCCACCGTCTCGTCGGCGAGGGTGACAGCCGACTTCAATTCGTCGAGCAGTTGCTTGTATTCGCCGGCGACGGGCACGCCCTTCTCGTCCCGCGTGCCGTATTTCCTGAGATCGATGGCGGCGAGGTCGAGCTTGAGCTTTGCCGCGGCGATGTCGCTGGCGTTCTGCGTCTTCTGGATCTCGACGTTCTCTTCCGCGGTCTTCAGGTTGGACTGCGCGGTGGTGACGGCGATTCTTTGCGTCGTCTCCCGGTCGACCAGGGCCGACGAATCGAGCTCGACGACCAGCTCGCCTTCTTTGACGTGCGTCCCTTCCTTGACGATGCTGATGATCGTCGTGCTGCCCTCCACCTTGCAGGTGAGCACCGCGTTCTTGAAGCTCTCCAGCGTGCCGCGCTCGGTCACAGCGATCTGGAACGGCCCACGCTTGACGGACTCGGTCACCAGATGGTCGAGCTTGCGCTCCGGGCTACCGAGGAACGGCAGCCGGGAGGTGAGCGGCTGAAGATACGGCCCCAGTTGCTCGCGCGCGAGGACGCCAGCCGTCACCACTCCGCCCAGCAGGGCGAGCAGGATCAGCCGCTTCGACCACGGCGACCGTCGGCGTGACGAAGCCGTGGTCGTCGCTGGGGAACTGTGCTCCGAACCCCGGTCCGGGGGGAACCGGCTGGGCTCGGTCGTCGGGGAGCTTCCCGGGGGCAGGAGGGTCGTTGACATCGGTGGGCTCGCTCAAGGTGGGAGAGACGGCGGGGAGGGACGACAGGCTTTGGTACACCGGATCGATCCAGATCCCGCGCTCGTCAACCTGCATGATATCCATATCGCGGTGAATGTTAATGCGATTCTGTTCGTATTGCACCCAAATTCGGATAAGTTCGTTCTGGGCATTGAGGACTGACTGCAGGGCATTGATTAGATTCAACCCCTGATTGCTCTGTTGGTTTCCCTGTGGTTGGGCCTGGCCGGCCCGAACGGGCTGATTCAGCGTCTCGATGTTGGAATCGAGCTGCAAGGCGGCGATCCGCAGGTTTTGTCGAGCGGTCTCAAAATTCTGTTTGAGCGCCACCAAAGCCCGCCACTCGGTACGGACGTCCAGTTTCACATCGTCCTCCAAGGCCATATAGGCCCGCCGAGCCCGCTGATAGTTGATTTGGGACTGCCGGTAGGCGTTCCGTTCCAGCACCTGATCGAGCGGTGCCGTGAACTGCACGCCGGCCTGGAAAGTGCTGCGATCGCCGCGGAAATCGAACGGTTTGTTCCCGCCGGAGGTGCCGACGTCACCGCGGGCAACCACGTTCAGCACGGCTTCCAGCCGATTGGCGGCCACTTCCATCTGCCGGCGGGCGTCCATCACTTCGCCGCGGGCGTTCATCAGGTCGAGCTGGTTCTCGAGGGCGAGCTGCACGGCCGCTTCCTGCGTCATCTCGAACTTGTTGAGGGTAATCAATTCCGACCGCAGACCGGCCTGAATCGCCCGCAGGCTCTGGGCCAGTTGCAGCAGGTCCTCGCGGACGTTGTCGATGTCCCGAAAGGCTTTCACGCGATCGTCCAGCGGCACGCCGGGTGCGGCCATCGCCGCTTCCAGATTCTGCAGCCGGGCCGTGATGTCCGAAAACACGTCCAGCACCACCGCCTGATAGACCAGTTTGGCGCGGTCCAGGTCCTGGGTCACCACGCGGCGGTCCTCCAGGTCGGTCAGGCTCGCCAGCCGCTGCGGCAGAATCGCGTTCACGCGCTTAAAGTCGGTTTCGACCTTGTCCAAACCTTCGGTGCGAACCTGTTGCCGCAATTCCTCCATCCGCGTCACCGACCGGCGCACATCTTCGAGCGGCGGGTCTCGCGAGTCGATCGGCTCCAATTCTTTCTTGAACCCAATAATCGCGTCTTCCAGCAGGTTCAACGACGGATCGATCAGTTCGAACTGCTTGAGCAGCGACGTGTCGATGGACAACTGAAAATCGGTGGGAAGACCCAGCGTCAATTTGTAGAGATCGAGCGAATCGAGGTATCCCCGCTCGGCATCGCGCAGGTTGTTCTCCTGCGATGACAAGCGGGTGAGCAACTGCGCCAGATCGAGCGTGACGACTCCGGCCTGGGCGCGCAGGAACAGGTTGTTGATCGTCTGCTTCCACTCGAGATCGTCGCTCAAGTCCGAAAGCCGATCGCGTTCCCCCTCGCCCATCACGCCGCGCCAGGTCAGCCGTTCCCGGCGTTCGTCGTGTTCGATCTTCAACTGCAAGTCGGGCGGAAAGACCACGTTGGCGGGCAGTTTGGCGAATTTTTCGTAGGGCGGCGCAGAATTGAGCTCACGCAGCCGTTCCACCTGCACCACCAGCGCGCGGATGTTGCCCTGCTGGTTGATCACGGTCTGCCGCTGCCGCAGCAGGCCCAGAAACCCGCCCCCCGCGCCGTTGACCACCACGTTGCCGAAGAAGGTCTTGCGGAACCGGGCCAGCGTGCGGATGTCGTACAGCACGGAGCGTTCGCTCTGCGTCAGGTTTTCCAGCACGATCTTGCGGCCGGCCCCCAACAACAGCGGCTGCGTGATGGAGTACGACAGCACCGATGACGAGTTCGTGTTGTTGTCGCCCGAGAACATCCACAGTGTGTTGTTCGCCAGTTCGAGCGCCCACTGCCCGCCGGTCGGAAGAATCTGTCGGACGCCCATGCGGTTGTTGAACTGCAAGTCGTCGCGCACCGAAGGCGTGTTGAGATAGTTCAACGACGACGTCGGCTCATTGCCGCTGATGCCCAGATAACGGACGTTGAACTGGAACCGGTCGAACGTCAGCAGCAGCGAGGAAAGATAGGCGTTCTCGATCGCCGTCTGATATTCCCGGCTGTGAATGTTGGCCAGTTCGAGGGCCTGCAACAGATTCAGGTTGTTGATCGTCGGGGCCACGGGCTGTGTGCCATCGGCGGTCGTCACGCCGCTCGCGGTCCCTTCGGGATCTTCCCAGGCGGCTTTGACGACTGGTGCGAGGCCGAAGTTGGCCAGCCACTGCGGGTTCTCGACGGTCATCGAGTCGCCGACTTTGTGCCAGCTCTTGTAGCCCTTCATGCCGTCCACCCAGTGCATGTAGCGATGGGCGGCAGGATCGTCGGGAGGCAACGGCGTCAGGTCGGGGTTAAACGGATCGTAAAACCGGCTGCGGGGATCGGCTTCCACCGTCACGCGGGGCAAATCCCAGCGCGGATCCTGCGTCTTTTCGAGCAGCAGATTGTACGTGTCGAAGTCCGCCTGCGACCGCCAGAACATCCGCGAACAACCGGCCTGGCAGACCAGCGCCACGGCCGCCAGCAGCGCTGCCAGCCACCGCTGGCGCGAGCCTGTCTGCCATCCATCCGTCAGGAGTGAAGCCGAGTTCATGCTGCCGCATCACCTTTGAGGGACAACGACCCCGCCCGACAACGCGCACGGAGTCTCATCCAAGGTTTCGGATTCGGAAGAACCCCGACATCAGGAAAAATCGGAAATGTCATCGTATTTTGCCCATTCTTCGGAGCGTCCCGAGGGACTGGGGCGGGCAATTAACATGGGAATTTCGGGTAGCTGAGTCGCAATTTTCGACGACCCCAGTCACTGGTCACTGGTCAGTGGTCCTTAGTGCGGACGGAAAATCCATCCTTGTCGACCTCCCAGCGCACCACACGTTATTCTTCACCAATGACCAATGACCAATGACCAATGACCAATGACAACGGACTCCTCCATGCCCTTTCCGCAGTTCGATCGTTCCCAGCTCCGCATTCTCCCGTTGGGGGAGCGCGTCCACGACATCCGTCGCGACGGCATCCGCATGGACCCCGGCGGGCCGCGGCTGCCGTTTTCGCATCCGGCGTTGCCGACGCTGGCGGACGCGATTGTCGCCGCCGCAAAGAACGACCGGGCGGTGATGTTCATCTGCGGCGCGCACGTGCTGCGGCAGGGGAATTCGCCGCTGCTGATCGACCTGATGCAGCGCGGGTTGCTCAAGCACCTGGCGCTCAACGGAGCCGGGGCCATTCACGATTTTGAGCTGGCGATGATCGGCCAGACGTGCGAAAGCGTGGCCCGTTATGTCAAGGAGGGGCAGTTCGGTCTGTGGCGGGAAACATCGCGCATCAACGACGCCGTCAACGCCGGTGTCCGCGACGGCCTCGGCTTCGGCGAAGCGGTCGGCCGCGTCATCGAAGAAGAGCGATTCCCGTATCGCGACACCAGCGTGCTGGCGGCGGCGTATCGGCTCAAGGTGCCGGTGACGGTCCACGTGTCGATCGGGCAGGACATCGTCCACGAGCATCCCAACTTCGACGGGGCCGCCACCGGAGCCGCGTCGTACACCGACTTTTTGATCTTCACCGAGACCGTCACGAAACTCGAAGGGGGCGTGATGCTCAACATCGGGTCGGCGGTGATGGGACCGGAGGTCTATCTCAAGGCGCTCGCGATGGCCCGCAACGTGGCGCATCAGCGCGGTGAGCACATCCGCCAGTTCACGACGGCGGTGTTCGATCTGCCGGAGCTCGGCGATGACTTGTCTCACGAAGCGCCGAAGAGCGACCCGCGCTACTACTTCCGCCCGTTCAAGACGATTCTCGTTCGCACGGTCGCCGACGGCGGCCGCAGCTTCTACGTGCAGGGGGACCACAAGGCGACGGTGCCGGCGCTGTACGATGAGATCATCGCCGCTTGCGGCTAAGCCGCAAGCGGGCTTCATCGGCGGTTCGGAGATTTACGCGTGGCGGTGAAGCGCGGGTCGACGAGCGGCTTGCGTGTGATCTCATGCCAGTGGCGGATGTCGATCGCATACGGCCCCTGCGGCTGGTGGTAGCTGCCGAATTCGCGCAGGTACTTGTCCAACCGGCCGACCTTCTGGCCCGCCTCCAACTCGCCGGGGTAGGTGCTGCCCGGCTTGCGGCCCCATTGGATGCGCGAGCCGCCAGTGGATTCCAGTTCCAGCAACACGTCGTCCGGCTGCGTGCTGGCGGACGTGATCCGCGGCGCTACGATCGCCGTCAGTTGCAGTTCCTTCCATCGCGGCCCGATGAAATCCGCCAGCGCCGCGGCGGCGGCCACCGCCGGGTCGCCCCACGGCTTGCCCGCCGCGCCGAAGGGAATCGACGTGATGCCGCGGACGACGAGATAATCGCGGGCGTCGTCCGGCGTGAAATCCTGCGGCGGGAGCAGAATGCCCTGCGGGTCGATGGGGTACAGTCCGTCGGGCACTTCCACCAATGCGACCACCCGGCGATATTGCAGCTTTACCGTCACCAGCGCCGGGGCCTGGTTGCTGACCTGGTCGACCCGCTCGACCCACGGATGGGCCGCGAACGCCGTCGCGACCTTCAGCGGCAAATCCGGATCGAGCAACGGCAACTCAGAGGGCAGATCGGCGCGGCGACGGACCTGTTCGATGAAGTCGACCGGCAACGGATCGGTCGCCGGTGGGATCAGCAGCACGTCCTGAAACCGCATCCGATATTCGGGGCGCTGCGTCAGATCGGGAATCTGCCGACGCACCCACGGGCCGAGGACCGGAATCATCGCCAGCAGGGCGGCGGCGATCAGCAACCGCGGTCGAAACAGCCGCTCCCGCAGCGTCGGCCGCGGAGGCGGCGCGTCGGCAGTCACCTCGACGATCGGTGCCGGCGGCGGAACGGGGGCCATGACATTCCACGGAATCTGCGGACACGGTCACCGTCTGGTGATCGGCCGTCGCCTGTGGGGCGAATCACTCCGGGAGGCCCTTCGGCCGGTTCTCACGCCGTTCGGCGGCGCGCGAGACTGTTCTGCAGATGATGCGGACGGGGCGGTCGACCCTGCCAACAGGCCCACATGCTCCGTTCGCACAATTCGGAAAAATCGATACCGACGCGCTGCGCTGCCTTCGGGATCAGGCTGTGGCTGGTGAGGCCGGGAACGGTGTTGATCTCCAGCACCCACGGCCGATGGGCCGCATCGACCCGCAGATCGACGCGGGCCAGCCCCTTGGTCCCCAACGCCCGGCAGGCTTCCGCACCCGCGTGTTCGATGCCGGCGACCTCCGACCGGGGCCAACCGGTGTCGAACCGGTATTGCGTGCTCTCATCAACGTACTTGGCGTGATAGTCGAAGAACTCCCGCGGCGTCTCGATGCAGATCGCGGGCAGCACGACGTCATCCATCAACCCGACAGTCCACTCGGTCCCGGCGATGAACTGCTCGATCAGACCGAAGCTGTCGAACTGAAAACACAGCCGCAACGCGGCATCCAGCTCGGATGGTTCGCGGACGATGCTGATGCCGAGGCTCGACCCCTGCGTGTCCGGCTTGACCACCAACGGGTAGCCGATGGTGCTGACCAGCCGCGCGATCCGCTCGGGATCGTCGGCATAATGGACGAGGGCGTACGCCGGCGTCGGCACGCCCGCTTGCGCGAACCGTTCCTTCGCCGCGGACTTGCTGAACGCCAAGCGCGAAGTCGCGGCGTCGCTGCCGGTGTACGGGACGCCGGCGGCCTCCAGAATCTGCTGCACGCCGCCGTCTTCGCCGAACCGGCCGTGCAAGGCGATGAACGCAACCTCGAACTGCCGCCAGTCCAGCGACGGTAGATCGACCACGGCGGGATCGAGATGGATCACCGTATGCCCGCGCGACGTCAGCGCCTGCTGCACCGCCGCGCCGCTTTGCAGGCTGATCTCGCGCTCGTCGGAATCGCCGCCGGCAAGCAGGGCGACGCATAATGGCGTGATGTTCGATGGGGAATTCATGGGGCACATCCTTGTGCGGGCGCCATATTGGTTTGGTGATACAACGATGATTGATCGTTCGTCCGCTTCTCTGTCCCGGAGGGACTACAGCCATTAGCCGGGGGTTGAGCGGAGCGACACCCCCGGAAGTGGATGCTGTCCACCATCGACCCTGGAAGGGTCGCAGCGCCGGAGTGTGCTGCGACCCTTTCAGGGTCGTCCTTATCGCTCATCGTTCACCGGGGGTGTCGCTCCGCTCAACCCCCGGCTAATGGCTGGGAACCCTCCGGGTTCGCGATGCGGGTGGCATCGACCTGTGTCTGAAGAGGCTGTTCACGGCTTCCTGGCACGCAATTCGTCGAGGAATTTCGCGACGGCGTCGTGGCCGGCGGCGGTCTGGCGGATCACCAGCGACACCGTGGAATCGAACCCGCGAACCGTCGCCATGCCGCCGGATGCATCCCAGCTCTTCGGCAACACGCCGGCTTGCAGGCGCGTCAAAATCGGCTGGAAATCGGGCCGGCCCGATGCGGCATCCTTGAGGACGAGATCGGAAACATCGTACACCCGCACCTGCAAGCCCTCCTCTGACGGAGCCGGTGCAGCCGGGCGGATGTCCGTCGCTGGCACGTCGACCCCGAGCACAACAATCCCCGATTCGACCGCATATCCGAGCCGGGTCGGTTCGATGAGTTGCTTGAGCACCTGATCGAGCGGCACGTTCTCGAACTGACACGAGACCGGCGCGGCCAACGGCTCCACCGCGGCCGCGGCCGATTCCGGTTCCAGCACGAGCCGCAGCCCCGCCTGACGGGCGACGTCGCGGAGGACATCTTTGCGCGGTTGCCGTTGGGCTTTGATCGAGATCCGCTTCTCCAGCACGCGGTCGGTCGCCAGCGTCGTGGAGGACGTGACGGCGATCGGTTTCGGGACCACGTTGTCGTCGCCGAGGATGACCGGCAACGGGGACGGCGCACCCGCTTCGGTGGCGCTGAAGTGGAACTCGAACCGTCGTCCGCGGTCGCCGTCGATCGTCACGCCCGCCGCCGCGCCGGTGGTTTGCACCGTGGGGGAGGCGATGACCGCCGCGCGGCCCTGTTCGTTGACGTCGAGAATCCGCACCTGCACCAGATAGTGTCGCGTGCCCGGTGCGGGAGGGGTCGCGGGCTTGGTGACCGTCACCGGCGCATCGCCACCGGCCAGGAGCACCAACACGCAAACCAGCGGCACCAATCCATGGCCCGGCATCTTATCTCCTCCGTGAGAATGACACTGGTCATCCGCCGCGGGAGCCTACCAGATCACGACTTCCGGCTCCAGATGGACTCCGAACTGGCCGGCCACCTTGGATTTGACGAGATCCATCAACCGCAACACGTCGGCCGAGGTCGCCCCGTCTTGCGTCACCAAAAAGTTCGCATGGCGGTCGCTGACTTCGGCTCCGCCGATGTGCGTCCCCTTCAGGCCGGCCTGTTCGATCAGTTCGCCCGCTGTTAACCCTCTGGGATTCTTGAAGATACAACCGGCCGACTGCTCGGCCAGCGGCTGCGAGGCCTTCTTGGTGATCCAGATCTTCCGCAGCCGTTCGGTGATCCGGTCGGGGTCGTCAGTCCGGAGTTGGAACTCGGCTTCGAGGATGATGAGTTCGTCGAGACCGCTGTGGCGATACGAAAACGCCAGCTCATCCCGTTTGCGCACAACCCGCCCGCCCCCCAGATCAACACAGGTGACGGACTTCACTAGGGTGCCGATGTCGCTGTGACGGCCTCCCGCATTCCCGCGGAGTGCGCCGCCAATCGTGCCCGGAATCCCGGCGAGTTCCTCGAAGCCTGCCAGCCCCGCTCGGACAGTCTCGGAGATGACATTCGACAACAACGCCGCAGCACCGGCGCGGCAGATGGCACCGTCGATGGCGACCTGGGCGAAGGCGGGTTCCGTCAGGCGGACGACCGCGCCACCGACCCCTTCGTCGTGGACCAGGAGGTTCGAGCCGCTTCCGAGCACGCGCAAGGGGATTTGCTGTTCGGCGCAGGCCTGGATCACCCGCACCAGTTCCGCCGGATCGCGGGGCGTCAGGAAATACTGAGCCGGGCCGCCGACCTTCAGCCACGTGTAGGGGGCGAGCGGTTCATCCCGCCGCAGAATGTCGCTGAACTCGTCGAGTGCTGGCATGGTGGATCCGGTGAATGTCCCCGGCTCCCATCGTCACAAGCACATCGCCGGGTCGCAGCCCATCGTCCAATACCCCGGCAAGCTGGTCAAGGGAGTTGCACGCCATCGCCGGCGGCCCCTCTCCGTTCACCTGCCGGGCCAGCTCCTCGGCGAGCCGCAACGGCTCATCGGTCACGGATTCGCGCGCAGCATACACCGGGGCGATGACCACGCGGTCCGCCAACCGGAAACTGCGGGCGAAGTCGGACATCAGCGCCGCGGTGCGACCGACCTGGTGCGGCTGAAACGCGGCCCAGATACGGCGTCGGCCGTACAGATCGCGCGCGGTTTGCAGCGTCGAAGTCACTGCGGTCGGGTGATGGGCGTAGTCGTCGATGACCGTCACGCCGCGCCACGAGCCGAGCACCTCGAACCGCCGTTTCAGCCCCGAAAACTCGGCGAGACTATGCCGAATCGCCGACGCTGATACGCCGAGTTCCGAGCACATCGCCGCGGCGGCGACCGCATTCATCACGTTGTGCCGGCCGGGCACGTCGAGCTGGATTTCGGTCACGTACTGACCGCGGCGAAACAGCCGGAACCGGGTGCCGAAGCCGAGCGATCGCACATCGTCGGCCCACCAGTCGGCGTCGCCGGTCCAGCCAAACGTCAGCACTTCCGCTTTCGTCGCCCGGCTGGCTTCCACGGCCGCCACGTCTTCCGCCCGGACGAGCAGGTAACCGGACGAGGCGACATTCGCGGCGAACGCGGCGAACGCGGCGAGCAGTTCGTCGGGGTTGTGATAGCAGTCGAAGTGATCCGGTTCGACGCCCAGAATCGCCGCACAATGCGGGCTGAGGTCGAGGAAGCTCCGTTGGAACTCGCAGCTTTCGACGACGAACAGGTCGCCCCGTCCGCTCCAACTGCTCTGCCCGGTCGAGCAGAGATCGGCTCCGAAGATCGCGGACGGTTGCCGCCCGGCGTCGGTGAGGATTGTCGCCGTCATCGCCGTCGTCGTGCTTTTGCCGTGCGTGCCGGCCACACAGACGCCCTGGCGGTCGAGCATCAAGCGGCCGAGCATCTGGCTGTACGTCATCTGCGAGATGCCGAGTTCCCGTGCCGCCGTGCGTTCCGGATTCTCCGGGCCGATCGCGGCGCTGTGAATCAGCACGTCGGCGTCATGCGGCAAGTGTTTGGCAGCATGACCGTGCGAGAACCGAAAGCCTCGGGCCCGCAAGGGGTGCAGTGTGTCCGCCAGCGGCGAGACATCGGACCCCGTCACCTGCCAGCCCAGCCCGACCAGCAGGTGCGCCAACCCCTTCATGCCCGATCCGCACACGCCCACCAGGTGAGCGCGGCCGCTCACCGCACGGAGACGCGGCAGGAGCGTCGGCGAAGGGACGGGCAAGGCGGCAATGGTCATGCGGTTCTCGTGAGGAATTGGTTTCACCAGCCCGCAGCGTAAGCGAGGGAATCGATGGACTCCCTCGCTCACGCTGCGGGCTGGTCGAGAAAAGTGGCGATCGGTGTTATCGAACCCCCCCGGCAAACCGCCGCAACAGACCGATCCGGCGGAACTTGCTTCCTGCGAAACGCCTGCCGACCCTGCCGGTCAGCGAACCCCGGCAAACTCTGCCGTCGGACGCAGCGCCGGGATTATGCCCACGACGGCCGTCGGCACCAAGAGCAGTCTTGAGAGTGGGTGGCCGGGGCTGGAGCCGCCTCGGCGAAGCCCCGGTCTTTGGCCCGAAGACACCGGGGCTTCGCTCAAAGACGCTCCAGCCCCGGCCACTCGAGTTCGGCAGGGAGATCCCAATCCCCACGATTGCCAACCGGCCCGCGACACCCGACAATTCCGGCCGTCTGATTGTTGTCTCTCCTGAAGCAGGCGTTGCCATGCTCCGCGAACCCCCTCGCAGTCCCCAACCCTTATCCCGCCGACGCGGCGATGCCCTGAAGACGGTGCTGATTGTCATGGCGATTCTGGGCGGCCTGATGGTGCTGTCGTGCCTGGGGGTCGGCGTCGCGGGGTACTTCTGGTTCCAGAAGAATCTGGCCAATGCGGCCGTGACCGATCCCGTGAAGATCCGCCAGATGACGGCCGACCAGACCGACATCACGATCCCCGCCGAGTTCGTGCCGCAGACCGGCAGCCAACTGTTCGGAATGAACATCGTCAATTACCAGTGGTGTCCGACCGGCACATGTGCGGCGATGGGGGGCGACGACGAAGCGGAGTTCAACGCGGGCACATTGACGCTGACCACATTCGCAACCGATGGTCCGGTGGACGTCGATGCGGACGTATTCTGGGAAGAATCGTTCGCGGAGACCAACCTCAACGAGCGGTTCCGCAACTACAGCAAAGATGTGAAAGAGCTCACGATCCGCGGCAAGGCGTGCAAGTTCTTCATCGTGAAGGGTGAGGAAATCCCGTGGGATGTCGTCGCGGAGGTTGACGACCCCGAGATGGCCGACGCTACGTCGGAGACACCGGCCGAACCCATCACTGACCCCGCAGCCACGCCGGCCACCACCGATCCGGTAGTAACGCCCGTAGCGCCGGCACCGGTCGCAGCGCCCTCCGCTCCCGCGAAGCTGGGCCGACAGATCGTGTGGGTGCAAGGGGTCTTCCCCGGCAAGAAGGGAGACTGTACGTTGAACGTGTATCTGCTGGGCGGTGACTACGACGAGGCCAAGATCCTCGCGATGTTGCAGTCCATCAAGTAGTCAAGGTGGCGATCTCGCTCGACTGGGACATGACCATTACTTCGCCCACATTGGTTCGCATCGCCACCCGGTCCAGTGCGCTGGCGCTGTGGCAGGCGAATCACGTCGCGGACCTCATTCGCGCCGCGGCTCCCGGAACGACGGTCAAACTGGTCGAAGTCTCGACGACCGGCGACCGCGTGCTGTCGCAACCGCTGCGCGACTTCGGCGGATTGGGCGTGTTCACGCGCGAAGTGCAGGTCGCGGTGATCGACGGCCGGGCCGACGTCGCCGTGCATAGCCTGAAGGACTTGCCCACGGAATCGACGCCCGGGTTGACGCTCGCCGCGATCCCCGAACGGGGCGAGACCGCGGACGCGCTGGTCCTGCCGAGCGGCGCGACGGACTCCGGCGAACCCTTGCCGTTGGCGGAGAAGGCCCGGGTCGCCACCGGCAGCCCGCGGCGACAGGCGCAGTTGCTGCACGCGCGGCCCAATCTGAAACTGATGGAAGTCCGAGGCAACGTGCAGACCCGGCTCAATAAGCTCGACGCCGGCGAGTTCGACGCGCTGATTCTCGCCTGTGCCGGACTCGAACGGCTCGGCCTGGCCGACCGGATCACGCGCCGGTTAACGCCGTCGTTGATGTACCACGCCGTCAGCCAGGGAGCGCTCGGTTTGGAATGCCGCAGCGATGGCGCCGCCGTCTGCGGGTTGCTGCACCGGCTGATTCATCCGCCGACGTGGTCCGCGGCGATTGCCGAACGGTCGTTGTTGTCGGCGTTGCGGGCGGGCTGTCACGCTCCGGTCGGCGTGGCGACGAAGTTCACCGTCGACGGCCTGCATCTGGAAGCGGTCGTGCTGTCGCTCACCGGCGACGCCCGCTGGATCGCATCGGCCAGCGGTCCCGCCGATCAACCGGTCGAACTGGGCCGCAAGGTCGCCACGCTGCTCGTCGATCAGGGAGCGGGCGTGGTTCTCGCGACGAACACACCGTCACAGCCGTGAGCGCCAGCGAGCGGTGCTGTTCGTTGGGTGAGGCACTCTTCCTCTTCAAGCCACCGTTCGCTGGCGCTTGCGGCTGTGACAGTGTGACATCTCACAGCGTCTTCAGATATTCGAGCACGGCCTGCTTTTCGTCTTCGCTGAGCGCATTGGGGAAGTCGTGGCCGCCGGCGTTCTTGCCGGGGATGGCGGTGTCGAAGTAGCGGCGGCGATGGGCGGGATGCCGCGCGGTGTCGGGGACGGCATCCAACTCTTCGACCTCCAGACCGACGCGACGGTGATCGTAGCCGTCTTCGGTCCGCTTCCAGACTTTGGGCCGGTCGGCGGGATGCAGCACGTGCCACAGCGTCGGCACCGAGCCGTTGTGCAGATAGGGTCCGCTGGCCCAGACGCCGTCCAGCGGCGGGGCAACGTAGCCGCCGGGGTCGAGCACCACCGGGTCTTGGCCGTAATGGCTCATCCAGCCGGTCTGCATCCAGCGGCGATGCTCGATGGTCAGCGACTCCAGCCGCAACGGGTCGGTCTGCACTTCGTTCCACGCGACCGTCTGCTGCTCGTACGTGCCGTTCGGTCCGTACGTGCCGTGGCAGCGCGAACAGTTCGCCTCAAACGTCATGCGGCCGCGTTCGGCGAGCGGGGCGTCAACCGGGCCGTCGTACTTCGGCACGGGGACGGCTTCGATCCAGCTTTGGATCGCGCGGAAGTCGTCCTCCCAGCCGTAGATGGTTTCGCGGTTGTTCCGCGGCAGCAGCATGAACTGCATCAACGGCCGATGCGTCTTCGGGGCGAAGCCGTCGGCGTACAGGCTGGTCTTCTTCCGCACGTTCCAGAACGGCGGCGGATCGAGATCGTGATGCGTGAGCGCCGGCAAGACTCGCTTGAGATCGACCGACATGTCGGGCCGGCGGTACGTCCCCAACACAACGCCGAAGATCACCGAGTTCGTCGTGCCATTGGTCTGGCTCAGTGGCAGGCCGACCGTCGCCAGATCGAGATGCCCCAGCGGCTTTTTCTGCTTCAGCTTGATGAGCCGGACGTCTTCCGTCAGCGTCTGCAAGGCAAGATGCGAATTCGGCAAACCGGGAATGACGCGGCCGGCGACTTTGCCCGCGTGACACGTCAGGCAGGACATCACCCATTGGCCGTCGTCGCGCGACACGTACCCCAGCGCGGGCTTCGTGCCGGTCTGATCGTCGGGGTCGGGCATCAGACCGTAGTACGAAAACATCAGCCGGCGACGCTCGGACTTGGACGCGGCTTCAGCCTGCGACCGCTCCGGCTCCGGCCACACGGTCCACAAGTCGGCGAACACGGCATCATCGAAATCCGGCGGCAGGAAACAACGATTGCGCAGAACGTGGTAGCCGAGCTCGGGCGTTGGCGACTCGGCGACTGCATGGGACGACGCCACCAACAACATGACCAGGCACAGCGCCGCCACGCAGAGAGCATGGGTGGCGTGGCCTAAGCCGCTTCGGCGTGGCCACGAATCGGGTCGGGTGGCCGGGGCTGGAGCCGCTTCGGCGAAGCCCCGGTCTTCGACGTCGAGAAGACCGGGGCTTCCCTCCCGTTGGTCGGTCCAGCCCCGGCCACCCGGATTGCCGTTACAGATCCACGCCGGTGAGTTCCGCCGCTCGTTCGACATCGAGTCCTGCCTGCAAGGTTCGCACGATCGCATCGACATCATACACGCAACCGGCCCACGTGCCGCCGCTCACGCGCTGTAACATCGCCCACAACCGCGTGTCGTCGGGCAATTGCGGGTCGGGCTTGAGGCCCGGATGCGGCTCCCGCGACTTCAGAACCTCAGCCGCGGCCTCCGGGGATAATTCGTGTCCCGCCTCGCCGATGAAGTCTAGCCGCCCCGTCAAATGGCGAGTGTCGATTTCGATGCGGATCAGGTCGCCGTCGCGCAGTTTGCCGATGGGGCCCCCCTCCAGCGCCTCCGGGCCGACGTGGCCGATGCACGCCCCGGTGGAGACGCCGGAGAACCGGGCGTCGGTGATGAGCGCCACCTGCTTGCCGAACGGCAGATACCGCAAGGCCGACGTGATTTGATACGTTTCCTCCATCCCGCAGCCCAGCGGTCCGCGACCGGCGAGGACGATGATGTCCCCCTCCCGAATCGGCGTGCCGCTGCGGCCCTTGACCGCGGCGATGGCGTCGCGTTCGGACGTGAAGACGCGGGCCGGGCCGGTCTTGCGGTACACGCCGTCGGGGTCGATGACCGACTTGTCGATGGACGTGCTTTTCACGACCGACCCCGCGGGGGCGATGTTGCCGACGGGGAACGTGACCGTGCTGGTCAGGCCGCGCTCGCGTGCCGACTGGGGCGACATAACGACGGTGTCGGGATCGACGCGGTCCCGTTCCTTGAGGACTTCTCGCAGCCGCACGCGGCGGTCGGACGTCTCCCACCATTCGAGGACATCGCCGAGACGCTGGTTGGCGACAGTGAACGCATCGAGCTTGAGCAATCCCAACGTCCGCAGATGCAGCATCAATTCGGGAACGCCTCCCGCAAGAAAGAAACGGACCGTGGGATGACCGACCGGGCCGTTCGGCAGGCAATCGACCAGCCGCGGCACCTGGCGGTTGAGCTTGTTCCAATCGTCGACGGTCGGACGCCTGACGCCGGCCGCGAACATCACCGCCGGGATGTGCAGCAGCAGATTCGTCGACCCGCCACACGCCGCGTGAGCCACCATCGCGTTGTGCAATGCGTCGTCGGTGAGGACGTCGCGCATCGTCTTGCGGGACTCTTCCAGCGAGACGACCGCTCGCGCGGAGCGCCGGGCGGCATCGAGCCAGATCGGTTGCCCCGACGGCGCCAGGGCCGAATGCGGCAAGGCCATGCCGAGCGCTTCCGCCACCACCTGCGCCGTCGCCGCCGTGCCGAGGAACTGGCAGCCGCCGCCCGGTGAGCCACACGCCCTGCAACCGGCCTCCGCGGCGTCTTCGAGCGTGATTTCGCCGTGCGCGAACCGCGCCCCGATGGTCTGCACCTTGCCGGCGTCCTCCCCCTGCTTCGGCGGCAGCGTGACGCCGCCCGGCACGATCACGCACGGCAGATCGTGCTGCGCGGCGAGGGCCATCATCATTGCGGGGAGACCCTTGTCGCACGTGGCGACGCCGATGACTCCCCGCCGCGTCGGCAACGACCGGATCAGCCGTTTCAGCACGATGGCGGCGTCGTTGCGGTACGCCAGGCTGTCCATCATGCCGACGGTCCCCTGCGTGCGGCCGTCGCACGGATCGCTGACGAACGCCGCGAACGGCAGCCTTTCGAGCCGGTCGAGTTCCTGGGCCGCGGCCCGCATCAACAGGCCGACTTCGTAATGCCCGGTGTGGTATCCGAGCGCGATCGGTTTGCCGTCTTCGCCGCGGATGCCCCCCTGCGTGCTGAGAATCAGCACCTGGCTCCGCAGCAACTGGTCGGGCCGCCAGCCCATGCCGGCGTTCTGCGTGAGGCCGAACAGATCGCCGCTGGGGAGGTCGAGCAGCATCTCCTTCGTCAGCGGCAACTGCCCCGGCGGGCCATCCCCGGCGGTGAGGATCTCCCACAACGTGGCATCGGCGGAATCGAGCAGCGCGTTCAGATCGACGGGCATGTGTGGTCGCAATCAAAGAGAAAGAAGCCCAGGGATTGCAATCCCTGGGCTGCCTGCATTATCGCGCTCTGCGGCTCATCGGACAACTAATGACGATGATTCGCCAGGCACAAACTATTTCCCCGACAGTGTCGCCCGGAAGTTTCCCAATTGCGGATCGACGGTGGCCTCCATGTGCTTCAGCAACAGGGCACGCAGTCGGTTCAGGTCGGGTTGATTCGTGGTCACGGCGATGACGCTCTTGCGTTCGCTTGGATCGCTTGTCAGATCGAAGAATTGCTCCTTCACGCCGTGGTGATACTGCTCCACGCGACCACGAATGATTGGGTCCGTCTCGGCCGCGCTGGCGAGGGCTTTGAAGGACAGCCCGCTCATCGCCTCCACCTGGAAGCGGGTTGTGCCGTCGACCCATCCGTGCCACAGATACGAGTGCGTGCGGGTGCGGACGCAGCGCTGCGGGAACGATTTGCCGCTGGAGACCGTGTTGACGTGCGTCACCACGTAATCGCGGTCGGGTTGCGATTCGCCCAGGATGAGCGGCAACAAAGACCGACCGTCGACCCCGGCGAGTGGCGGCGCGTTGAGGATCTCCAGCACCGTCGGCAACAGGTCGACGCTGCTCACCAGATTCGTCTTGTCGCGACCGGGCTGTTTCAAGCCGGGCCAGCGGAACAGCAGCGGCGACCACGTGCCGTTGCGGTAGACCGACGCCTTCGAGAACGGGAACGACATGCCGTGGTCGGACAGCACGACGATTAGCGTGTTGTCTTCCTGTCCCGACGCTTTGAGCGCCGCCATGATGGCTCCGAAACTGCGATCCCCCCGCGCGACGCCGCTGTAATACTGGGCGACTTCCTCGCGGACGAGCGGAATGTCTTCGAGGAACGCGGGGACGCTGACATCGTCGGCACTGTAGAGCTTCGTGTCGTTGTCGATCGGCTTCGCAGCCTTCTTCTTGTTCGGCTTCGGTGCGCCGCCGGGGAACGGGCGATGCGGGTCGGTGATGTTCGCGTTGATGAAGAACGGCTTGCCGGCCTCCTTCGCGGCGGCGAGGCATTCGTCCATGTGCGTCCGCATCAGAGCCGGGTTCTTCCCCGCGCCGCTCTGCTTCTGTTCCCACGGGAACTTCTCGTCCGGCTTCATGTGGGCATGTTTTTCAATCACCGCCGCGTAGTAGCCCTGGGCGTGGAGTTGCTCGACCAGCGTCGGCACGTCGGTGCGGATCGGGTTGAAACCGAGCGCCCCATTGCGGTGCGGCACCCGTCCTGTCATGAATGCCGAGCGGCCCGGCTGACAGATCGGCACCGTCACGTGGGCCTGCTCGAAGACGAACGCCGAGGAGGCAAAGGCGTCGAGGTTCGGCGTCGCCCCGAGTTTCGACCCCATGTGCCCGGACGAATCCGCGTTCATGTCGTCGAACGTGACGATCAACAGATTCAGCGGGGCTGCCGCGGCCAATCCGACGAACCCGATGAGCCACAGAATTGTCGATAACCCGACGGTGCGAAGGGACATGGTGGCGGACTCCGATGGATGTCGTGTTGGCATAGGGTAATCGCGCGAAGTGCAGAACTGTCGGGTGGGAGACTTCAGACGGTAAGACTCGGTCCTACTGGGCCGATTGGTTGTTGAGTACTGATGGCGTGTGGCTTGAACCCGAAGGGTTCGTAGAACGTAGCCGGGGGTCGAGCTTCGAGACCCCCGGTTGACATTCTCCGCTATAAGCCTCCCGGAGGGATGCCAGAAATGCACGATTCTGGCATCCCTTGTATGTTGCAATCGCCAACGAATCGTGTATCTCAGAAGTCACCTTGCGGACGGACCGGCCGGTCTGTTCGCAAGTCGCCGGCGACAGATCGTTCATCCCTCGGTGGTCAAGGCACCGGCCCGGAGCGTGATCGTCGTCGGCTTTTTGATGTCAGCCCGAACAGCCGCCAGAGCCGAAGCGCCAGCGAGGGAGGTACTTCACTCCCTCGCTGACGCTTCGACCTAGTGTTGCCATCTCAATCGCGATCACGCCAGCAAATCGCGCATCACGTTCCCATGCACGTCGGTCAGCCGGTACTGCCGGCCCTGGTACGTGAACGTCAGCCGCTCGTGGTCGAGGCCCAGACAGTGCAGAATGGTGGCCTGCACGTCGTGGACGTAGACTGGGTTCTCGACGATGTGGAAGCCAAGGTCGTCCGTCCGGCCGTACGTCATGCCCGCCTGGAAGCCGCCGCCGGCGAACCACATCGTGTAGGCCTGCGGGTGATGATCGCGGCCCAGACTGCGACCGAGCGCGGGGTTGGTCTCGACCATCGGCGTGCGGCCGAATTCGCCTCCCCAGACGACCAGCGTCTCGTCGAGCAGGCCGCGGCGTTTGAGGTCGATGATAAGGGCCGCACAGGCCTGGTCGGTCTTGCCGCAGTTCTGCTTGAGGTTCCCCTCGACGTTGGAATGCGCGTCCCAGCCTTCGTTGTAGAGGTTGATGAACCGCACGCCGCGTTCGATCATGCGGCGCGCGAGCAGGCACGCCCGGGCGAACGACGGCTCGGCGGGCTTGGCCCCGTACAGGTCGAGCGTCTCCTGGGTCTCGCGGCTGAGGTCCATCAGCTCCGGCGCGGACGACTGCAACCGATACGCCATCTCGTAGGAGGCGATGCGGGTCGCGATCTCGGGATCGCCCTGTGACTCCAGATGACGGCGGTTCAGCGCCCCGACGAGGTCCAGCGAGTCGCGCTGCAGCCGGTCGTCGATCCCCGCCGGATTGCTGACGTTCAGGATCGCATCCCCCTCGTTGCGCAGGCGCACGCCGGTATGCACCGTCGGGAGGAAGCCGCTCGACCAGTTCGCCGCCCCGCCGCTGATCCCGGCGCCGGTGGACATCACCACGAACGCCGGCAGATCGCTGGTCTCGGCCCCCAGGCCGTAGGTGGCCCACGAACCGAGGCTCGGCCGTCCCGGCTGCGAGAAGCCGGTGTTGAAGAAGATCTGGGCCGGGGCGTGATTGAACTGATCGGTCTTGACCGACTTCACGATGCACAGGTCGTCGACCACCTTCGCCAGATACGGCATGAC
>JAWXBB010000412.1:0-15329 GCA_034439795.1 Planctomycetaceae bacterium
CATTGAAGACGCTGAATCCATAGACTTCGCCGATGCACATGTGAACGGAGATGGCGGCGGGGGGCACCAGCCAGCGGTTGAATCCGGGCGGGGCGACGGTGGCTTCACGGGAGAGGAAGTTCATCAGTCCAACGTCGATGGTGGTGAGGATCTATCCTGACGAGCCCAGCACACCCGGCCCCGCTTTCATTGTCAACGATCCCTTGTCGATTCTCCATGAAACACCCACTCGCCCGAGTGCGACGGCCAGGACACCCAGCCGATCACCGCCCCGGTCAGACGCGGCAGCCGGCAGCTTGGAGAACTTTCCAAACGCGAGCCGCGATCTTCGTTTCCCCTTGAAATCCGAACTGGCTCGGCTTATCCTCATTAAAGTGGATGAATGTATCCACTATTGGAGAGGATCATGGCGGCGTGTGTGATTCGTTTGCTGGCGTTCCTGGTCGCGATTGGAGTGATGGTCATGAAGTCATCCGCTCAGGACGACTTTGACCGGCCACCAATCGCGTACAGCCTCACCGAACCGGATAACCCCGTCGCCCGATTGCAGACGGCGATTGATGACGGTTCTGTGCGGCTCGAATTTCAGGAGCCGTACGGGTATCTGAAATCGGTGCTGACGGCGCTTGAGGTGCCGGTGGCGAGTCAGATGCTGGTGTTCTCGAAGACCAGCCTGCAACGGCACCGCATCAGCCCGCGGACGCCGCGGGCGATTTACTTCAACGACGACGTCTCCATCGGCTATTGCCGGTCGGGGGACGCCGTCGAGGTGGCGGTCGCCGATCCGCAGTTGGGGACGGTGTTCTACACGCTCGATCAGGCCCCGCAGGACCGGCCGCTGTTCGTCCGGCAGACGGACAATTGCCTGTTGTGTCACGGCGGCTCGCAGACGCGGGGCGTGCCGGGGCATCTGGTGCGGTCGGTCTATCCCGACAGCACCGGCCAGCCGATGCTGGCGTCGGGGTCGTACCGGGTCGATCACGCCACGCCGCTCAAGCACCGCTGGGGCGGATGGTACGTCACGGGGACGCACGGCGAACAGACACACCTCGGCAACCTCACGTACCGCACCCGGCCGAACGGTGACGGGCCGGGGGAGACGACGGGCCTCAACGTCACCGATGTGACGGGGCGGATCACGTCATCGGGATATCTGTCGCCGCACAGCGATCTCATCGCGCTGATGACGATGGAACATCAGGCCGGCGGTCACAACGTACTCATTCGGGCTGCATACGATGTCCGCTCGGCGCTGTACCGGGAGGACGCGCTCAACCGGGAGTTGAAGGAACCGGAGGATCACCGCTGGGACAGCACCAACACGATTCTGAACAGCGCGGCCGACTCGCTGGTCAAGTATTTCCTGTTCGCCGGAGAGGCCCCGCTCACCGCGCCGCTGCAGGGCACGTCGTCGTTCGCCGCCGAGTTCGCGGCGCGGGGCCCGCGCGACGCCGCCGGGCGGTCGCTGCGCGAATTCGACCTGCAAACGCGGCTGTTCCGCTATCCGTGCAGTTACCTGATCTACTCCGACAGCTTCGACGCCCTGCCCGCGGACCTGCGCGAACGGTTCTGGGCGAAGCTGGACGACGTGCTGTCGGGCCGCAACGAGGGCCAGGAGTTTGTGCATCTGTCTGGGGAAGACCGCGCGGCGATTCGTGCGATTCTGGCGGCAACGAAGCCCGGTGCGCCGGCGAAGTCGTGGAGTGCATTGGTCACGCAATGACGGAAGCCCAGGGATTGCTATCCCTGGGCTTCTTACGCGGCGTACTGCCGGGTGATCAAATCGTTCTGCAGCCACAGCAGCTTGCTGAAGGCGCGGAGCGTGCGGACTTCTGTGGCACGGTCGAGGCCCAGATCGAGAATGGTGGCGTGGAAGGCGTCGGCGACGAAACCCATCAGCGCGTTCATCTGCACCAGCGGCACGGTGATGTCGGCGCTGCCCGCCTTGTTCGTGTGAATCTTGCCGACCATGTCGAGATAGTCGAGCATCTTGGCGTTGTACGGCTTGGTGACCAGCGTGACGAGATAGCGCGTCAGATGCTCCTTGCGGAACTTGATCTGCGGATGATCCATCGTCAACTGCACGAGGGCCGCCGGCGTCAGGCCTTCGTAACCGAACTGCTTCGGGATGAAATGCCGCCAGGTGGCGTCGTAGGCGTAGAGCTTGTCGTAGACGGCATCGACCAGTCCGGGCACCAGCGGCCCGAGCGGCTCGGCGGCTCCGTGAATGGCGGCGATATCGTCGCCCGTGAAACCCATGAACTTGGTCAGGTAGTCGAAGCGGTAGGCGAGATCAGTTTCCAGGCGGGGTTCGTCGATGTGCTGCACGGCGGGCGCTTTCAGCAGGGGATGAAGGCGATGTCGCGATTCTTGTAGGGTGCAGTCGAGGCTTTGCGAGGCTCACCCCGTTGGAGTCCAGCCTTTAGGCTGTGCCTCTCTCTTCGCTCAGAAAGGCGAAGACAGCCTAAAGGCTGGATTCCAACAAAGAGGGTGAGCCTCGCAAAGCCTCGACTGCACCCTACGAAAACAAGACACGGCGGGGTTGACGGCGGAGGCCTGTCCGGGACAATCAGGACTTCGACATCCGGTTTGCAGATCGTACCCCGCCTAAACAAGATGTCAATATCCACTTTAATGCCGAGGCGAAAACCGCCATGTTTTCTCAGACCGTGGAATACGCCCTGCGGGCCGTGGTCTTCCTGGCCGACCGGGCACCCACGACGGGCACGACGGACGACATCGCCGCCGCGACGCTTGTTCCCAAACCCTATCTGGTCAAGGTGTTGCAGGGACTCGCCCGGGCCGGAATCGTGCAGACGCAGCGGGGGGTCGGCGGCGGCGTTAGTCTGGTCAAGACGCCGGCCGAGCTGACGATTCTGGAGGTCGTGAACGCCGTCGAACCCCTCCAGCGGATTCGGACCTGCCCGCTGGGACTGGCCGCGCATGGGGTCAAGTTGTGCCCGCTGCACCGTCGCATGGACGAGGCGTTGGCCCACGTCGAGGACGCTTTCCGCAGCACCACGCTCGCCGAAGTGCTCGCCGAACCGACGACGAGCACGCCGCTGTGCAACATTCCGGGCGGGCGACGGGGTTGAAGGTTGAGAGTTGAGGGGGATTTCAGTCTTCGCGTGCCCAATCACAATCTCGCCAAGACCTTGGTCCTCGGCACTTCACGAACAATGGATTTCGTTATCATTCAGATTTGGAGAACGATATCGGGTTCTCGGATGGACTAAAACACGCGCAAATCAATCAAGGGGACGCAATGCCTGAAAAGCCACCCCTGGACATTGTTGACCGCCGATACCAGCAGGTCACCTTTCTTGCCTGGATCGTTATCTATGTCTGGTCAATCGTTCGCGCTATTCCCAGTGTGCTTGAACAGCGTGGCGACCCAATGTTCTTGGCATTATTGGCCTTCGTATTCATGTTCCTGGCGTTCTGTGCCGCGATGGTCACCGTCATCGTTTTCGCCATCCCGCTGCGGATCATCCTCAACCTGGTACTCGCTGATCGCCGCCGGCCGCATCTTTCCGAGACAGTTTTTCTGACCATCGTCCTGGTCGTCATCGGAGGTTACCTCTACGAAGTTCATCGTGAAAAATCCCGACTCGCACCTCCCAAGGGAGTTACAACGCTGTCGGGCTTTGTGGATGCGATGCCGTCCCCGCGCCGGCTCAACTTGGTCCATAAAGACAGTCGCGACTACATCGTTTGGACCGGTGATTCGTCCGGGCCGTGGGATGTTCCGTCCGGGCCGGCCTGCTATCTCTTTGACCACACCGGCAAGCTGGTCGACTGGCAACCGGTAACCGGCGATGGCGGCCGGGTGGAAGAATTCATCGCGACGGCAACGAAGCATGGTGAGGTGTCGCTTGATCAAGCGATTGAGTTAACGCGCCGCCCACCGAACAGTGTTGGTCATTTCTAGTTTCTGATGCCAGTCGACGACTGGCTGCGTGTGGACCAACGATGTTCCGTTATCTGTGGCAAGCCCCCGTGACGTTTATCAGCCTCGTCGTGCTGGCGATGGTGTTTGCCGGCACGCATGGGGTGGCGGGCCAATCGCCGCGCGAATTGTCGATGCTGCGTCGCGCGTGGGGCAGCGTCGAAGGTTTGACGTGGGTGCAGACGGTCGGGAATCGCGCGGAGATTCCGCATCCCGAATTGCACGGCCCGTTCGATTTGTGGGACGGCGAGTGGTGGCGGATACCGCTGTCGTCGCTGCATCACGTCGCGTTCTGGCATCTGTTCACCAACCTGCTGGCGACCGCCACGCTGGGCCGCGTGCTGGAGATGGCGTGGGGCTCGTGGCGCTATCTGTTGTTCCTGGTGACGGCGGCGTTTGTGTCGCTGCTGCCGGAGTTCCTGCTGCAGAACTATGCGATCGGCTATTCGGGCGTGCTGTGTGCGATGTTCGGGGCGCTGCTCGTGCTGCGCGAGCGAGATCCGGTGGTCGCGGCCCAGGTCACGCGGGAGGCCGTCGTTGTCACGTTGGTATGCCTGGTGGGGATGGCGGCGCTGACGTGGCTCGCCGACGTGCCGATCGCCAACGTCGCGCACTTCACCGGCCTGGCCTATGGCTGGTGCGTCGCGAAAGCGGGCCAGTTCTGTTGGCCGGTGCGCGCCGGGATGGTGTGCGCCCATGCGTTGCTGGTGATTCCGTACTGGCTGGTGACGCATCCGACGTGGGAGGGCCGTTATCACTGGTACCGCGCGGGACTGACGGAGACGGGCCAGATCGCGAAGCGGCAAGACCCGGCCCAACTGCAACTCGCGGTGTCGCACGATCGGACGCTCAGTGACGTCTGGCTGTTGCTGGCGGAAGATACTGAGCGGCAGCACCGTCCGCTGGAAGCTTTTCGGCTGGTTCTGCAGGGGTTGCAGGCTCAGCCGACGGACATCCCGCTGTGGGATTCCGCCCGCCGACTCTGGCGGCGGCTGACCGTCGATCCGCAGCGCGACACGGCGGTGATCTACATCCACGAACTGTTCGGCGAGGGATCATTGCACATTCTCGATGAGCTGCGCAGGATGCGTCCGCCGCCGCCGGTGTTGATCGCCCCCGATCGGCCGATCGGCCGTCCCCCGGAGCCGCGGGAGACAGTGGCCGAGCGTCCCGATTGGCAGCCGTCCTCGGACGAGACCTGGCGCGCTCTGACCCGGCCGCTGCCGCACAGCCCGACACTCGATCCGGCCGATCCGCGGAGCGCCCTGGAGGGGGAACTGTTGTAGCGATTCGTGACGATGAGTGGCCGGGGCTGGAGCCGCTTCGGCGAAGCCCCGGTCTTTCGCGCGCTCACCGGGGCTTCCCTCCCGTTGGTCGGTCCAGCCCCGGCCACCCAATCTGGTCCTGTCAATCGCAATTCCTCGTTCGATCTGGTTGCACCGACAGCCCCGTTAGAAACGACATCATCGTCATTTCGGGAGTGGAACGCATCCTCCTTGCGGGCGTTCGTCGCGAATCGGCAACGCCGCCCGGCACACCCCCCGGTGACGTTCTAGTGTCGTACAGGCGTGAATTGATCTAAGGGCTTTGGTCCACAGATTTCGCAGATTCCGCAGATTCAAGACAGGCAAAGGACCTTCGGAAGCCCATGTCATCTTGGCAATCGGTCTCGCTAGAAATCTGCGGAATCTGTGTAATCTGTGGATAATCGCCTTTCTCTGACCGCAAGATTGTGAATGGCGTTGCATAGCACACGACGGCGGGTGGGGGGAGTTCTCGATCGATGACCGGCACCGTGCTCGAACCGCCCCCGGCGTTGCCTTCGGAGTCTGACGCCCCATCGGCGGATGCGTCGCTGCTCGAAGACCGCGTTCCCGACGAATGGAAGCTGTCGCGGCGGACCGCCGGCTGTGCCCTCGCGTTCGGCCTGCTGTTCCTGATCGTCGCGATCAAGCCGCTGTGGCACACCGACGTGTGGGGCCACCTGTCGTACGGCCGCTGGATGTGGTCGGCCCGGCAACTTCCGACGACCGAGCCGTTGATGCCATTGGCGAGCGGCGTCCCCTTCGTCGACACCGCGTGGCTGAGTCAACTGCTGAGTTACGCCGTCGTGCAGTCAGTCGGCGTCGCCGGGTTGCAGGGACTCTCCGCGATCCTGATCGTCGCGACCACGCTGCTGCTTTATCAACGGACGTTCCAGCGAACGCGGTCCGTGTGGTTCGGTGCGGGAGCCGTGCTGGGGTTTTTGTGGCTCGATTGGGCGAACCTGGCCGTCACCCGGCCACAACTGGCGGGGCTGTTGTGCTTCGCGATCCTGCTCCACCGCCTGACCAGCCGCTCGCCAAAATGGTGGGACTGGCTGCTCATTCCCGGATTGCACTGTGCGTGGGCCAACCTGCACGGTTCGTTTGTGATCGGGCTGGGATTGCTCACCGCGCACTTGCTCGGCCGTGCGGTTGATTTGATTCGTCGGACGGGATCGTTGCGGGCGTTGGGGCACGATCAAACGGTGCGGCGGCTGCTCGTCTGGCTGGAGCTCTCGGCGGTGGCGACGCTGGTCAATCCGTACGGACTCGGTCTGATCGTCGAAGTGCTGCGGTTCTCCGAGAACCCCAATCTGCGGGCGCTGACCGAATGGCAGCCGCTCAATCCCCATTCGCCGCACGGTTATGTCTTCCTCGGTTCCATTGTTGCGATGATGTTTGCCTACCGCTGTTCGCCGCGGCGGATTGCCGCGTGGGAGCCGCTCGCGTTGTTCGGTCTGGCGATCGCCACGCTGTGGAGCGCCCGGTTCCTCGTGTGGTGGGGGCCGGTGTCGGCGCTGCTGCTCGCGCTGCACGCGCATGCCGCGTTGCGGCGGTGGTCGCCGTGGCTGGCCGAGCCGGTCGCCTCGCCGCGGTCGGGCAAGTGGAGCGTGGTGACGGTGGGCCTCGTGTGGATTTTCTTCGCGTACAGTCCGATCGGCTTGCGGCTGCTGCACAAGACCGAACCGAAGCTCACAGCGGCGGTGTCATCTGAGACGCCGTTGTCCGCAACGAAATGGCTCAACGAGCATCCCCCCGTCGGGCAGGTGTTCAACACCTACGAATGGGGCGACTACCTGCAATGGGCCGGTCCGCCGGGGATGCCGATCTTCGTGAACTCGCACGCGCACCTCGTGCCGCGCGAGGTGTGGCAGCACTATCTGAACGTGGTCGAGGTCACCGCCGAGTGGGAGGACACGCTCGACCGCTACGGCGTGAACACGGTCGTGCTCGACACGCAATACCGCGACGCACTCATCCGCCGTCTGAAAGATCACGCGAAGTGGCGACTGAGTTACGAAGACGCTCAAGCCGCGATCTTTGAGCGCAAGGCGAAGATTTAGAAGCCGCGGGGTCCCATCCCCGCGGAGTTTTCCAGGGAAGAAGATCCGCGGGGGTGGGACCCCGCGGCTTCTGCGTGCGTCTCAACAAACGATCAGGTTGTCTCATGTCATCCCGCCGTGTTTCCGTTCCCGTTCTCTTCGCGACGCAAGCCGTGGTGCTGGCGGCGGCGATCGTTTCCTATGGTCTCGCCAGTCCGGCGGTACAGCGCGAGGTGCGGACCGAGGTCAATCTGCCAACGTCGCCGCCGCGGGTCTCGCCGCCCCGGTTGACGCCGCTGGTGATCGCGCCGCTGTACGACGATCCCGAAGTCGTCAGCGACCGCGAGCTGGCCGACGTGCTGGCGAAGGTGCAGCCGCGGTTCGCACCGGCGAAGCTCAAGCCGAACTTCGTCGAGCACGCTTTGCGGACGTGGTCGGTCAACGCGAAGTTCGCCGACCCCGAGGTGATGTCCGGTGAAGCGATGAAGGATTACCTCGTCGATCACGGCAAGTATCTCGCCTCGTGGGGGGACAAGGTCGATCCACTGTTGAGCGACAAGGAGGCCGGTGTCGCGGTCCGCTGGGGCAAGCTCGACGGGGCGTCGGTCCATCACGATCACTGGCTGGCATCGCTGACGGAAGCCGGCGTCTCCTACGACGAACCGGTGTTCACGCCGAGTCGTCGCGGTCACACGATCGGCGACGTGCTGCAACAATCGCTGTGGGATTTCCGCGTCGACGAAGTCGAAACCGAATGGTCGGCCCTCGCCTTCGGGCTGTGGTTGCCACCGCAGAAACAATGGCAGCTTCGCGACGGCCGCCAGGTGGACTTCGACCTGCTCGCCGACCGGCTGATGCGCGGCGACCGCAAGTTGGGCGTGTGCGCGGGGACGCACCGCGTCTACTCGCTGATGGTCCTGATCCGGCTGGACGATGAATTCCAGATTCTGTCACCGGCCGCGCGCGACCGGGCCTGGAAACATCTGGAGGGAGTCCGCGATGCCATCGCCGTCAGCCAGTTCCCCGATGGCCATTGGCCGTCGAACTGGCCGGACGGCGCCAGTGCCGTTACAAAGCCGCTCGACGAGGAGCTCTACAAGAAGGTGATTGCGACCGGGCATCATCTGGAATGGCTGGCGATCGCGCCGACCGAGCTGCATCCGCCGCGCGACCGGATTCTGAAAGCCGCCGACTGGGTGATCGGCACGACGCGCGGCCAGTCCGCGACCGACATCATCAATCGCTACACGTTTTTCAGCCACGTCGGCAACAGCCTGGCGTTATGGCGGAAGACGCACCCGGCCGACTTCTGGAGGCAATGGGAGGCGGAGCATCCGCCGCGGCTGAACGGCGAACCGGTCTCGGCGTTGGAGGCAATCGCGCCCTGAAAAGTGGCTCGGGTGCCATGCTTGCAGCTTTGGGCAAGCATGTCTGCTGTCAATCGACGCGCGGAATGCTGCGGAAGATCTGCAATCGTTCGCCCATGTCTGGCTGCGGACGCTGGATGTTGCTCAACCCCCCAGGATATGCTTGCCCAAAGCTGCAAGCATGGCACCCAGCGTAGCATGGCACCCAGGCCGGCGATCCGCGCCAAATCCGTTCGCGCTCGGATTGGCTCTTGTTTCGCGCAGCGGATTTCGGCAGTGTAAGTGTGGGGCGCGCAGCCCGCCCACACACCGATCGCCGATCATCGCAGGAGCGTTGTCATGTCACAGGCCCCATCGAACACCGGGACGTTTGACCGCATCCGCCAGGAACTGGAGCGCTGGCTGGAGACCGCCCGCGTCACCGGCGAACGGGCGCTGGATGCCGTCGGGCTGGCCGCCGACACCCGACTGCTGCCGCCGCATTCCGACCTGATTGAGACCGAGACCGATCTGCACCTGCTGGTGGACCTGCCCGGCGTCTCGGCGGACGCGGTCGATCTGACGATCACCGGCCAGATGCTGACGTTGCGGGCCATCCGGCTGCCGTCGCCGCTGTTGGCGGAAGGCTCGAAAGTCCACCTGCGCGAGCGGACGACGTTGCAGTTCGAGCGGTCGTATCCGCTGCCGATCGGCGTCGACACGGACTCCATCCGGGCCGTGGTCCGCGAAGGGATGCTGCACGTGACGCTGCACAAATCCCCACAATCGCAACCGCGGCCGATCCCGATCCAACGGGGCGATAACGCGACCTGCCCGCCGCCGGGGACGTAGCCAGTTCAGGGCAATGCCTTCAAGGGTTTGGGCGATGGGCTAAGATTTTGTCCGCAGATTTCACAGATGACGCAGATTTAAGACTGACCGACTTGCCGTGAGTCCATCACTTCTGAGTATTCCTCTGCCGGCCTTTCAATCTGCGGAATCTGTGAAATCTGCGGACAAACGCCTTTGATCTTATGGCAACATCATGAGCGGCGCTGTAATACCATCGCATCACCTCGGCGAACCGTCACCGCGCATCTCAACCGATTCGTTGACGACCTCCGCCCCCGCGTCGAACGCATACTCTGCGGTGCTGTCGGCCGTGGTGAAGACGTGGTCCTTCATCGCCCCCGCTTCCGTCCAGCGGTGCGTGATGACCATCGGTGACACTTCGCGCGGGCGGTCTTCGATCACGTGGGCGGTCAGCCGCAGCCCGTTGAGCGCGGGTTGGCCTTCCATCGCGAGATAAACCGTGTTCGCGGGAGGATCGAGTCGCACCCGGCGGTCGAGGTGATAATTGGCCCCGCCGTGTGACTGCGACAGCGTCGGCAACTCCAGCGACGTGAAGCCCACCGGTTGCCCGGTCGCATATCCGATCCGGGCGGAGGCCGTCGCGGGAGACGCCGGGTCGTTCGCGAATGTGCCGCCGACGGAGAACCACGCGATCTTCGCAGCATAGGGAGTGCCGAGCCGCAGCGTGAACGGGCCAATGACGCGGCCGGTCTTGTCGCCGGGCTTGAACTCCTGGGGCGGACGAATGACCGGCCGCAGGAAGCTGTTCTCGTCGGCGGTGTTCGCCGTCACCACGACGGCCCGCGTCCGTTCGCCGAAGGCATCGCCGGTGCGCGACGCAAACCGATTCGCCCCCGTTTGCACGGCCGGCAACGCCCCTGCGGCGAGTTGCACCCAGGTCGTGATCTTCAGCGACTTCAGCACCGACTCGGATGGTTTCCCCTTGAGATCAACTCGCAGCAGATAGCCGTATAACCCGGCGACATTGGCCGTCAGATCGACCCGCGCGGGGTACTCCTTGGTCTCCAGCGTGATCCACGTCGCCCCTTCGTCGGGCGAGAACGACAGCGTCGCCCCCAAGGCGTCGATCTCCACGACCGAGGCGTCCTTGTCGTCCTTCGCGTCCTCCAGCTTTCCCAACTCCGGGACGATGACATACGGCGACGCGACCTCGAAGATCGCGTAGCCCTCGCCGTCCTTCACGACGGACAGACCCTGCTCCGTGATCGCAACATTCCCGGCGGCGAGCACGCCGTCGGCGTAGTCCGCGGGGTCGGTCTTCAGATTTGGCTCGTAGACGATCACGCCGTTCGCGAACAGCGGCCGCTTCGTTTCGCCGATCGCCTTCGGTCCGACCGGCTCGCTCTCCAGCAGCTTCCGCAGCTTCGCATCCTTGGCTTCCTCCGCCGACAGCCGCCACCGCTTGCCCTGCGGTTGGAAGTAGCGCGTGAACCGTTCGCCGCGGCGGAGGATCTGGTCCAGCGTGTGACCCGTTGGCGCAGGGAATTCGTGCCGGCGGTGCGTCACCGGTTTCTGGTCGCGAACCAACTGGACGTCTTCCAACGTCACGAATCCACCGTTCGGTGGCTGGAACGCTTCGCGGCCGGGGACGTTGAACACCCACCAGCGCCCGCCGGACTCCAGTTCGGTCCACCATTCTCGCGTCTCGACACGCTCGACGAGCCGGCCGCGACCCCGGCCGCTCGCCTGCCACGCGGCGGCCACGCTGCCGGCGATGACTCGCGCGCTGCCGTAGCCGTAGACGTGCCGTAGCTTGACCGGATCGGCGACGGCAGCGAACTCCGGCACCGGGTCGACAACTTCGCGCGGACTCTGTTCCGTCACCGTCAAGCCACGACGCTCATCGGTCAATAGCGCAAACAACCGGCCGGCGAACTCGGCGTCCGACAACTCCTTCCACGCAGCGTCCTGCGCCCACGTCTCAATCGAATACGGATCGGCCTCCCCGGCGACCGTCACCCGCGGAGCATACACCGCGGCATGAAGCACACCGGTTGACGACATCAGCAGTCCGATCAGCATCAGGCAACGAACCATGAGGGATCACCTTAAAAGCCAGTCATTCCCGTGAACCGCAGAAATCCCAAGTCAGAAGAGAGATTGGCCGCAAAGAGGCGCAAAAGACGCAAAAATGGGGGAAGGATTTCAGCCACAAGAGGCACACAAGTCACAAAAGGTAAGGCAGCAGAAATCCGTTTGTGACTTGTGTGCCTCTTGTGACAACCTCTTCTTCACTTTTGCGTCTTTTGCGCCTCTTTGCGGCTGACTCGCCTTCTCTTCCTTGGCGAGCTTTGCGCCTTTGCGTGAGGAATCTTCCTGGGCCGGGGATTTTCGCCGGATCGGAGTGTTGTCGCCAGCCGACAGAGCGTAAAATCGGCAGACGCCTATGCGTCTTTCCCGCCGACCGGTCTCCGCCCCGACGGTGTCTCGCCATGTTCGACCGCTGCCGTCGTCTCGCGTTGCTGATGCTCGCAGCCGTGGCCCCCGGTCTGGCCGCCGCGGCGGACGTCTCGTTCCGCAACGACGTGATGGCGGTCCTCTCCAAGGCGGGCTGCAACCAGGGAACGTGCCACGGCAACGCCCGCGGCAAAGGGGGCTTCCAACTCTCGCTGCGGGGCCAGGACCCGGCGAACGACTATCAGGTGTTGACGCGCGACTGGCTGACGCGGCGAACGAACGTCGCCGAGCCGGACCGCAGCCTGCTGCTGCTCAAAGCCACGATGCAGATGGCTCACGAAGGAGGCCAGCGGTTCGCGGTCGACAGCGACGAATACCGCGTGCTCAGGGACTGGATCGCCAACGGGTTGCCCACTGATCCAGAAAAGTCGCCGCGCCTGACGACGCTCGATGTCACGCCGACCGCCGTCATTCTGGAAGCGCCGCAGTGGGAGCAACCGCTCCGCGTGCGGGCCCGGTTCTCCGACGGCAGCGAGCGCGATTTGACTTCGCGTGCGGTGTACGAGGTCGGTTCGCCGATTGTCGAAGTCACGCGCGACGGCATGGTCCGCGGACAGTCCGCCGGCGAGACGGTGGTCCTGGTCCGTTATCTCGACCGGCAAGTCCCGGTGCGGATCTCGCTCATCCCCGCGCGGCCGGAGTTCGTCTGGAACGGCCCGAAAGCGACGAACGTCGTCGATGAATACGTCTTTGCGAAGTTGCGGCAGTTGAAGCTGCTGCCGTCGGACCTGTGCGACGACGCCACGTTTTTGCGGCGGACGCATCTCGATCTGATCGGCGTGCTGCCGACCGCCGACGAGGCCCGCGCGTTTCTGGCCGATGCGTCGGCGGACAAGCGGACGAAGCTCGTCGATGATCTGTTGCAACGTCCCGAGTTCGCCGACTGGTGGGCGCTCAAGTGGGCGGACATGCTCCGCGTCGAGGAGAAGACGCTCGATGCGAAAGGGGCAGCGGTCTTTCACGAATGGCTGCGGACGGCGTTCGCCGAAGGCCGACCGCTCGACGAACTGGTGAAGCAACTCATCGCCTCGCGCGGCAGCACGTACAGCGAGCCCGAAGCGAACTTCTACCGGGCGCTTCGCGATCCGTTCGCGCGGTCGGAGGCGGTCGGGCAACTGTTCCTCGGCGTGCGGTTGCAGTGCGCGAAGTGTCACAACCATCCCTTCGACCGCTGGACGCAGGACGATTATTACTCGTGGGCCAACGTCTTCGCGAAGGTCGATTACAAGATCCTCGAAAACAACCGCCGCGACACCAACGACAAGCACGAGTTCGACGGCGAGCAAATCGTGTTCATGGCCGACAAGGGGGACGTGGACGACCCGCGCACGAACCAGCCGCGGCCGCCGCAATTCCTGGGCGACGCCGGCGCGTTGCCCGCCGAGTCGGACCGGTTGGAACGGCTTGCCGATTGGCTCACGCGGCCCGACAACGACCGGTTCTCGCAGATGCTGGTCAATCGCGCGTGGCGAAATCTGTTCGGCCGCGGGTTGGTCGAGCCGGTGGATGACTTCCGCGCGACGAACCCGCCGACGCATCCCGAACTGCTCGCAGCCCTCGCGGCCGATCTGCGATCGCACGGCTTCGATCTGCGGCATCTGCTGCGGGTGATGACGACCTCGACGACGTACCAGTTGTCGTCGCTCCCCAACGAGAACAACGCCGCGGATGAAGTGAACTACTCGCACGCCACCGTGCGGCGGCTGACGGCGGAGCAACTCGCCGACGGGCTGTCGCAGGCGTGCGGCGTCCCCATCGCGTTCCAGGGCTATCCGGAAGGAATGCGGGCCGGCGAACTCCCCGGCGTGGGGGCGATGCTGCGACGCCGTGGTGGCGGGGGCTTGCAGGCCGGCGACGAACTGCTCCGCGTCTTCGGCAAGCCGCCGCGGTTGCAGTCGTGCGAATGCGAACGGTCCGACGAGACGACGCTCAACCAGGCGTTCCAGCTCGTGAGCGGCGGGCTGATGCACCAGTTGACGTCGTCGCCCGGCAATCGCCTCGCAGCACTGACGTCGCAGGACGTGTCCGTCGCCGTCACCGAGTTGTACTGGCACACGCTGTCGCGCCCACCGACGGAGACCGAGCGGCAGGCGGTGACGGAGTACGTGACTCGTCACGACGACCGCACGGCGGCGTTGCAGGACGTGTTGTGGAGCCTGGTGACGTCGCACGAATTCGTGCTGCGGAGATAACCCGCATCACAGCCCGGAGCGCAAGCGACGACGTGACGGCGGGATGAAATCAGAGGGGCAGTTTTTAACCACGAAACACACGAAAAATACGAAAGGGGCGGAGAGTTCGAGTTTGTGCCTTGTGTGCCACGACTGCATCACACCAGACCAGAATCAAAAGCATTCTCTTAATTTCGTGCCTTTCGTGTGTTTCGTGGTTACCGCCTTTTGCCTTTGGACTCCTTCGCTTGCGCTCAGGGCTGTGAAATGCGGAATTCCCTCGAATCAATTCTTGGCCGTCAACTGCCGCGTCGCGCCGCATTGCGCATCGGCGGATGTGGGATGCTCGGCCTCACGCTGCCGCGGTTGTTGCACGCGGCGGAGGCGGCCACCGTTGCGAAGACCGTCCGCGCGAAGTCGATGATCTTCCTCTATCAGTTCGGCGGGCCGAGCCAGCTCGAAACGTTCGATCCGAAGCCCGACGCCGCGGAGGGCATTCGCAGTCATTTCGGGACGATCGACACTTCCGCGCCTGGCGTCCGCATCTGCGATCAGTTGCCCGAGACCGCCAAGGTGATGCACAAGGTCACGCTGGTGCGGTCCGTCTTTCACAACATGAAGAATCACAACTCGGCGTCGTACTATGCTCTCACCGGGCACGCGCCGCCGGTCGACGACATCCGCCTCCGCGACTCGTTCGACCTGATGCCCGCCTACGGGTCGATGGTGCAGCGGCTCGCGAAATCCGACAACGGCATGCCGACGTTCGTCGCGTACCCGCACGTCATCCGCGACGGCGAAATCACGCCGGGGCAGCACGCCAGCTTCCTCGGCAAGGGGTGCGACCCGCTGCTGGTCACCGCCGACCCGAATGAGGACCGGTTCAGCCTCCCCGAACTGAGCCTGCCCGCGGGGATCTCCGCCGACCGGCTCGCCGACCGCCGCGAGTTGCAGCAGGTCATCAACAAGCAGTCGAAGCTGCTGGACTATGCGTCCGCCGCGCAGGGGCTCGATTCGTACTACGAGACCGCGCTGTCGATGCTCAACTCGACGAAGGTCCGCGAGGCGTTCGACCTGTCGAAGGAGCCGGCCGCGGTCCGCAACCAGTACGGCCGGACGACGTATGGACAGAGCTGCCTGCTGGCCCGGCGATTGGTGGAGGCGGGCGTGAAGTTCATCAACGTCTA
>JAWXBB010000413.1:0-7857 GCA_034439795.1 Planctomycetaceae bacterium
GCTGAAGGCGTCGAGTTCCTCCGGACCGACGCCTTCAGCGGCGATCACGGCATTACGCTCACCGAATACGCCCCGTTCGGCGTCATCGGGGCCATCACGCCGGTCACGCACTCGCTGCCGACGCTCGCCGGCAACGTCGTCAACATGCTCGCCGGCGGCAACACGCTGGTCGTCAACCCGCATCCCAGCGGGGCCCGCATCGCCTGCGAGGGGGTCCGGCGGTTCAACCGCGCGATCCACAAGGCGACCGGCCTCGAAAACCTGATCACGATCGTCGAGAAGCCGACGCTGGAATCGGCCGCGGCGATCTTCGCCCATCGCGGCGTCAAGCTGCTGTGCGTCACCGGCGGACCGGCCGTCGCCCGTGCCGCGATGGAGAGCCGCAAGAAAGCGGTCGTCGCCGGGCCGGGCAACCCGCCGGTCGTTGTCGACGAAACCGCCTGCCTGGAGAACGCCGCGAAGTCGATCGTTCGCGGCGGCGCTTACGACAACAACCTGCTCTGCATCGGCGAGAAGGAAGTCTTCGCCGTCGAGAGCATCTTCGACAAGCTGCTCGACCAGATGGGCCGCCACGGCGGCTACCGGCTGACTGCGTCGCAGATCGACGCGCTCACCAAGATCGCGTTCACGCCGCCGAAGGACGCCAAGGACCACTACCACGTCAACAAGGACTTGGTCGGCAAAGACGCCGCGGTGCTCGCCGAGATGATCGGCGTCAAGGTGCCCGCTGGAACCGAGCTGCTGTTCGGCGAGACCGACGTGTCGAACCCGTTCGTGCCCGAAGAGCAGATGATGCCCTTCGTGCCGTTCGTGCGGGCGAAGAACGTCCAGCACGCGATCGAGCTGGCGATCGAGTACGAACACGGTTTCCGGCACACCAGCCTGATCCACAGCCGCAACGTCCGCAACATGACCAAGATGGGCAAGGAGATGGACACCACGCTGTTCATCAAAAACGGCCCGTGCATGGCCGGCCTCGGATTGGGCGGTGAAGGCTACTTGAGCTTCAGCATCGCAACGCCGACAGGTGAGGGCGTGACGAACCCGCTCACGTTTACTCGCTCGCGGCGTTGTGTTTTGGTCGATGATCTTCGCGTGATTTGAGGTGCACGATGCAGTTGGCGAAGGTCATTGGCCGTGCGACCGCAACCACCAAGCATCCGACGATGCAAGGCTGGCGTCTGCTTTTGACGCAGCCGTATGGAGCAACCGGACAACCCGACGGCGCGCCGCAGTTAGTTCTCGATCATCTCGGTGCCGGCAAGGGAGACACCGTGATCATCTCCTCCGACGGCAAATCCGCGAAGGAACTCGTCGGCACGGAAAAGACCTGCGTCCGTTGGACGATCATGGGCATCGTGGACTGAACTGAATCGTGGATCAAACCCTCGTCGACCGCATCGTCGCCAGCGTGCTGGAGCAACTCCAGCCGGCGACGACGCGCGCGGTGACGATTGCTCCCGCGGTCCCGACGGCGAAGCCCACGGCGGTGGCGCTGTCGCAGGCCGTCATCACGGCTGATGTGCTGAGCAGCGCCGTCCAGCCGGGGCAAGCGGTCCAAATCGGGACGAAGTCGCTGCTCACGCCGTCGGCCAAGGACTGGCTGCGGCAGCATCAGATTATCTGGCAGCGCGGTTCGGAGAGTGCCGTCGGTCATGTCGCATCATCGCCGACGATGCGCGGCCAATTGCTGCTGTCGTCCGTCACGCCGACGGTTCGCGGGGCGGTGGACAGCGTCTTCCGATCATTGCCGAACTGGCAACGACAGGTCGGCGGCAGTGCGAAAGAATCGGCGGACGCCGCGGTTCGGGCGATCACCACGGCGGAGTGCGATCGGGTGTTGATTACGAGCCGCGACGCCGATGTCGTCGCGTGCCGGGTGAATCGTCACCGGGCCGTGCGGGCGGCGGTGGTCGCGTCGGGCGATCACGTCCGGCGAGTGGAAGCGGGTTTGTCGCCGAATGTGCTGGTGGTCGACCCCGACGGCCGGTCGTTTGTGGAACTACGCAACCTGTTCCGCAGTTGTGTGCAGTTGGGCAAACCGCAACCGAAAGACATCTGAAGACGCCCAGGGATAGCAATCCCTGGGCTTCCTGAGAGCAACCCATGCGAGTCGGCGAAGTCATCGGCAACGTCACGCTGTCCCAATGCCACCCGATGGTGTCGGGGGGGACGTGGCTGGTCGTTGTGCCGTTGACGTATACCGGGCTGAAGAATGACCCTGCAGGACGCGAGGAACCGATCGTCGTTTACGACGAACTGGGCGCGTCACCCGGGGCCTTGATCGGCATGAGCGAGGGGGCGGAAGCCGGTGCGCCGTTTCATCCCGATCCCAAGCCGCTCGATGCGTACAACGCCTGCATTCTGGACACGTTGGAAATCGATTAAACCCCACCCAGGGATTGCAATCCCTGGGCTTCTGAACCGAGGAACATCATGGCCGACACCAAGTGGAACTCCGGCATCAACGACCGGAAGCTGAAGGAGCTGATCTGCGAGATCGGCCGCCGCGTGTACAACAAGGGCTTCGCCGCCGCGAACGACGGCAACATCTCGATCCGCGTGGGCGAGAACGAGGTGCTCTGTTCGCCGACGATGATCTGCAAGGGCTTCATGACGCCGGACGACATCTGCGCCGTCGACATGCAGGGCAAGCAGATCGCCGGCAAGCGGAAGCGGACCAGCGAGGTGCTGCTGCATCTGGAGATCATGCGGAACCGGCCGGACGTGAAGGCGGTCGTGCATTGCCATCCGCCCCATGCCACGGCGTTCGCCGTCGCCCGCGAACCGATCCCGCAGTGCATTCTGCCGGAGATCGAAGTGTTCATGGGCGAGGTGCCCATCGCCCCGTACGAAACGCCGGGCGGACAGAAGTTCGCCGAGACGGTGACTCCGTTCGTCAAGAACGGCGTGAACACGATCATCCTGACCAACCACGGCACGGTGACGTTCGGCGCAAATCTGGAAGAGGCGTACTGGAAGACCGAGATTCTCGACGCCTATTGCCGGATTCTGCTGCTCGCGAAGCAACTCGGCAAGGTGACGTATCTCAACGAGCGCGAGTCGGTCGAACTGCTCGACCTCAAGAAAAAGCTCGGCTTCGACGACCCGCGCTTCCACGTCGAAGACTGCGACCTCTGCGGCAACAGCGCCTTCCGCGACGGTTACAAGGAGCGCGCCTTGACGCCGCAAGCCTTCGAGCCGCCGCCGGTGTACACGGGATATCTCGCAAGGCAGAAGGAACCCGCGAACGGCGCAGCGTGCAGCGCGAAACCGCAAGCGAACGACGCGGATGCGCTTGTGAAAGCGATCACCGAACAAGTGCTCGCCGCGTTGAGCGCGAAATAGTGCTCGATTCTTGATCCTTTCTGGCTCTCAACCCTCAACTCTCAACCCTGGACCCTCCATGAAAGTCAGCATCATCGGCGGCGGCGGACTGGTCGGCTCGTGCGCCGGGTTCGCGTTGCAGGCCGGCAAGATCGTTCGCGAAATCAACCTGGTCGACGTGAATCAGGAACTGTGCCAGGGCCAGGCGCTCGACATTCTGCACGGGGCCAGCCTGCTCGCCGATCAGAAGATCACCGCGACCGGCACTGAAGGGGTGAAGGACGCCGACGTCGTCGTCATCACGGCGGGCCTGCGTCGCAAGCCCGAGGAGAGCCGGCTCGATCTTATCAACCGCAATGTGGCACTGTTTCGCAACATTCTGACGGACATGAAGCAGCACGGCGTCAAGAAGGATGCGATCGTGTTCGTTGTGTCCAACCCGGTGGACGTGCTGACGTACCTTGCGATCAAGGAACTCGGCTTGCCGCAGACGCAGGTCATCGGTCTCGGCACCGTGCTCGACACCACGCGGCTGCGGAGCCTGATGGCCCAGCGACTCGACGTGCCTCCGACGCAGGTGCAGGCCACAATTCTCGGCGAACACGGCGACAGCATGGTCCCCATCTGGTCGAATGCCCAGATCGCCGGCCTGCCGCTGGAAAAGTACCCCGGCGTGACGTCCCAACTGATCGCGGAGGTCGAAAAGCAGACCCGCGGCAGCGGCGCGGAAGTCATCAAGAAAAAGGGCGGAGCGGGCTTCGCGGTCGGCGTGTCGATCGCTGACGTTATCCACGCGATCGCCCTCGACCAGCGCCGCATCCTGCCGGTGTCGTCGCTGCAATCGGGGGCCTACGGCCTCCGCGACGTGGCGATTTCCGTGCCAACAGTCGTCGGCCGCAAAGGCGTGCAGGCCCTGATCGAGATCGACCTGTGGCCGAAGGAAAAGCTCGCCTTGCAGAAATCGGGGCAAGTGTTGCGGGAGACGATTGAGAAGGTGTTGTGACAGGACGAACCTGTTGCTGTGCGGCCATGTCCTGAGCCGATATGATTTGGCAGGAGGCAAATGTTTCATGGTCACACGTCTGAAACGCGAGGGGGCAGAACTGCTGCTTCCCATCGATGCTGAATTGCTGGAGAAGCTGGGCATCGATGAGCAGACCGAACTGCAAATCTCGGCGGTCGGGCAGTCTCTGGTGCTGACCGTCAATGACGAAGCCCGCCGTCAGCAGTTTCAGCAGGCTCTCGACGAGACCAACCAGCAGTTCGGCAGGGCTTTGCGGCGTCTGGCGGAATAGTCGCCATGGCGATCACATTCCTGTCACTGGACGAGGTGATTGAAATCCACCGCAATCAAATCGCGCTCTATGGCGGCAGCCTTGAATTGCGGGACTTGGGACTCTTGGAAGCCGCCGTCATGGTGCCCCAACAATCTTTCGGTGGACAGTTTCTACACGACGACATCCCCGCCATGGCTGCCGCCTACCTGTTTCATCTCGTGAAGAACCATCCGTTCGTCGATGGAAATAAACGAGTCGGAGCAGCCACTGCCAACGTGTTCCTCGTGATGAACGGTTCTCGGCTGATGTGTTCCGAGAACGATTACGCCGAGTTGGTCCTGGGCGTCGCCGACAGCACGATCTCGAAGGCCGACACCACCGAATGGTTTCGCGCTCGCGCCAAACCGCGAGAGCTTTGACCGGAGGTCTGGTCGAGGTCGGCGATTGCCATTTACGAATTGAGACCTGCGCGAAAGAATGAAGCAGACCATTTCAGGAGCCCGCTCATGCCGCTCGCCTTGCCCGACGCGCAACTCGACCGCGTCCGTTCGCTGATGAGTTCCGGTGAGTTCGCCGACGAATCGGCCGTCGTGTCCGCGGCCTTGGAACTGCTGGAGCGCCGGCAGCGATTTCGAGCGTTGGTGCAGGAGGGAATTGACGCCGCCGATCGGGGCGACGTCGTCGATCACGAGACGGTCTTCGGCGAACTGCGAGAGTATCTGGCGACGTTGCCGAGCGACGCACCATGAAATCCGTCACGTACGCTCGCCCCGCCCGGAGCGACTTGCGTGAAATCCTGAAATTCATTGCGCGCGACAGCCGGCGGAATGGTGAACGATTCTTGACGAGAATCGAAGCCAAATGTCAGCGGTTGGCCGACGCCCCCGAGTTGGGGAACCCCGTTCCTGAGATTACCGGCGCCTGCTATTGGCTGGTGCAGAGATACGTCATCGTCTTTCGCCGCACCGAGTCCGGTGTCGAAGTGCTGCGGGTTCTTCACAGCGCACGGGATTGGTTGGCGGAATTCGGGAATTCCCCTGAGTGACTATGAAATCCCTCGATCAGAAGCTCGCCGCCATTCACGCCGATCCCTCGGGATCGAAGGCGTTCATCCTCGCCGACGCCAAAGACGCCGACATGGCGTTCGGCATGAGCGCCACCGGGTTGTCGCCGGAGCAGCATGAGGGGGAGATCCGGCATAAGACGCTCGCCGAGTATCGGCAGCAGATTCGCGACGTCATCGGGCAGGGACTGGTGGACATCATGCTGATGTCCGCAAGCACCGCCGATCAACTCGCCGTCCAGGAGGGGCTGTTCGATAACTCCGCCGTCACGCCGGCGGCACGGGCGAACGATGCGACCGACGTGCATCTGCCGCGCGGCGGGAAGATTCATTCGGCCCCTGCGCATCCGTTTCGCACGGCGGCCATCGATCACATGCAGTGCGGCCAGTTGGACTGCGACCCGGAGGCCCGTCGCCGCGGGGCCAATCTGGGGCTGTATTCGGTCACGTTCAACAATGACCTCAAGCTCGATCTGCACACGCTGGAGAAGTACAAGGAGTTCCGCGAGGAGGCCGAGCGGAAGGGGTTCCGCCATTTCCTGGAAGTGTTCGATCCCAACCTGCCGGGCGTCGTGCCGCCGGAAGTCCTGGGCGGATTCATCAACGACCTGATCGCGCGAACGCTCGCCGGCGTTGCGCAAGCGGGGCGGCCGATCTTTCTGAAGATCGTCTATCACGGCCCCAAGGCGATGGAGGAACTCGTCCGTTACGACCCGCATCTGGTGGTCGGCGTCCTCGGCGGCGCGGCGGGAACGACGTACGACGCTTTTAAGCTGCTCGGTGAGGCGAAGAAGTACGGCGCCCGCGCGGCGCTCTTCGGCCGCAAGATCAACAACGCCGAGAACCAACTGGCGTTCATCGAGTTCCTGCGGCTGATTGCGGAGGACGTCCTCACTCCCGAAGAAGCCGTCCCCGCATACCACGGCGTGCTGCAGAAGCTCGGAGTGAAGCCACAGCGCTCGCTCGCCGACGACATGACGCTGCGGACTTCCGTGATGAGCTATGGCGGCAGCGGGCAGGTGAGCGTGCCGGGCGGGATCAAGTCGGAAGTTGGAAGTCGGAAGTCGGAAGTGAAGGCGACGACCAACGGCAACGGTCCCAATTTCGCGACGATGTCGCCGGCCGAGCGGTTGGCGTATCACCAGGCCCGGCTGAAGAAGCAGTTCGGCGGGTGATTTCGTTGGAGTCCAGCCTTTAGGCTGCTCTTCGACGGTCGGGCGTCATCTGAAGAGCAGCCTAAAGGCTGGACTCCAACGAAGACGCACTTCGCTCGATCTCCGACTGAGTCAGACGGTCCAGCACGATCTGCGTCATCAGCGGATGCAGTCCCAGCGGCGGGCAGGGTTGGAACGCGACGGCCGGGAACTCTTCAGCGAGTTGCCGTTGGTGCTCGAGCAAATGCTCGGTGACGTGCCTCCCCGCCGACAGGAAGTACGGCAGCATCAGCACCCGGCTGGCACCGCGCGACACACATCGACGGCCGCCGTCGGCAATCGTCGGCGTGGCCAGTTCGAGATAACTGACTTCGACGATCGCGTAGCCGCCCTGTTCGGTCACGCGCCGCGCGAGTTCCTCCAGATCCGCGTTCGCTTCCACGCGGCGGCTGCCGTGGGCGATGAGCAGAACGGCTGTCATCGGATCGGGTGCGGTCGGCATGACGGTCTCGTTACAAATTGGATGCGGTCGCGGGCTCCCCTCGCCCGGCGCTTCGCTGGGAGAGGGGTCGGGGGTGAGGGTGTCTTTTTCTTCTGTTCGCGCGTCTCGGTGCGCAAGGCGAAGACAAATACACCCTCACCCTAACCCTCTCCCACGAAGCGCGGGAGAGGGGACAAAGCGGCTCGACGCTGCCTTGTCGGCAGCCTATTCTAGTCCCATCATGTCCACCGAACACACCGTCACGCCGGACGAACATCCCACGCGGATCGGGCCGTACGTTGTGCTGGAGCTCCTTGGGTCCGGCGGGATGGGGAACGTCTACCTCTGTCGTCAAGCGGATGCCCGCGAGCCGGCCGCGGTCAAGGTGCTGCCGCCGACGATGGCCCGGCTGGAGGGATTTCGGCTGCGGTTCTCGCGCGAAATCGAAGCGCTGGAACGGTTGAGCAACCCGCACATCGTCGAGTTGCTCGACAGCGGCGAAGACCACCGGGCTGTAAGTGCCTTCGACGCTCACGGCCAGGGGGCCAAAGGGCC
>JAWXBB010000414.1:0-8185 GCA_034439795.1 Planctomycetaceae bacterium
CTAGGCGTTCACGATCACCGATCCGCGCGTTCACGATCAACCGATCGGCGTGTTCACGATGGTCCGATCTACGTGTTCACGATCGACCGAAACCAGCAAGGCAGTGAGTAACGACTCTCTTATGTTCTCGGTTAGTGGCACCGTCACCTACGCTGACGATTTTCAGGGTCGATGGTCGACGTTCTGCTTTTACTGGGAGCGCAAAGAGGAGAGGTTCGCGGATTGTCCCGGCGGAAACCTCGCCCCCTAGTGCGAGCGAGATGCTGCCCAACAACACCGCGACCTGCCCAATAAAGGCGAGTCGGCGGCGACTTATTAGGCAAAGCCCCATGCTATCTTCCGGCGGATGCCGAAGGCCCCCAAGGGCGAGCTGGGATTGCTTGCAACCGCCGCCGAAACGATCCCTCCGCGGCACCGGACAGCGTCAGTCATGGTAGCAACGGCCGCCATCGCCACCTACGTCCGCTCACTCCTTCTCTACGGCCACGGCCCTTGGGCTGACGGGATTGTTGAATGGCTTAGCCAGACACTGATCGGCTACTTTGGCCTGGTGCTGCTGAGTGTCCCGATCATTGTTTTCGAGTCGTGGAAAACCCGCTTTTTTGGCTTCGACCGCGAGCGGACGCCGGGGGAAATAGTCGTCGATGTCTGTGTAGCGCTTCTCGCGCTGTGCGCGCTTCTCTGGATCGCGCACGCGCATCACCGCTTGTAACGGATGACCAGCGGGTGGCGGCGGCCGACGAGGTCCGGGCGCGCCTCCGCAACGCCGGCCAGGGCTATACGGCCGCGCCGAAACAGGGCACGAAATCGCTTCGCGGTCGGTTGACCCATTGTCCGTGAAAGTGGACAGTCCGCCACAACTCGCGCCGTTCCGTGCTGCCGTTAGACGGCGACGCTTCGCCATCGCTGAGCCACGCTGGGGCCTGACGGACGGCGCGAGGCTCCCCCTAGTCTTCCCGACGATGTCCAGGACTCAAGAAACCTTGGGCGAGAAGGCTGTTTCTCTGATGGGCTGGAAGTCCGTAGGCTCAGGGGTCGGAGGAGAACCACATGCCCCACCCAATCATCGTCGGCGAGCTACGGCGGCTCTGCCAGCCTTGTTTCGACCGGCACCGCAACGGTGGCTGCGACCGTTGGCACCCGAGCGATATGGCGGTCGCAGGGGGCTCCTGCGTAGACACGAGCTGCGCCAGACGGGACGCTGACGCCGCCGATCGTAAGGTCGCCTTAGTGGGGCTGTGCGCGCCCCACAACGACCGCGACTAAAAAGCCGGTGGTCTGTGTGGTCCAGGTTTCGGTTGTGTTAACAGCTAACCTAATTCACGCGTCGATTTGAGCACCTAGCGCACGCAGGTCGCGCACGAATCGTGGGTAAGACTTTGCAATTGCCCGCGCGTCCTCTACTTCAACGCCCCCTGACACCAAGCCGGCGACCATAAGTGACATGGCCAGGCGATGATCACCTTTCGAGCTTACACGGCTAGGGACAAGAGTTGAGTGCTCGACCGTAATAGAATCGTCTGAATACGAGATCTTGGCTCCCATGCGCCGCAACTGCTCTGTGGGGGCTGCGAGGCGATCGGATTCTTTATGTTTGAGATGGGCTATATTTGTGAGGCGAGTCGTCCCTTGGGCACAAGCTCCGAGCACACAAAGGATTGGAACCAAATCCGGTATGTCGCCACAATCCAGATCGATACCATGGAGCTTAGCCGGGCCAACGACCGTCACTTCACCATTTTCGTGAGTGATGTTAGCACCCATCTGTTTTAAGATACTCACGATTTTCTTATCGCCCTGCGCATCGGCTTGAAGGTCGGTGACGGTCACCTTCGATGGCATTAGACACGCCGCTGCCAGAAGAAACGCTGCGGATGAATAATCCCCTGGAACCCGGAAAAACTTATCCTTAGGAGTGAAGTGCTGCTCTGCGGGCACAGTATAGCCAGAGCCAGAAGTGCCCTCGATCCGTATGCCGGCCCACTTGAGCACGTCGATAGTGATGTCAACATATGGCTTAGACACTAATTCGCCGTCAATGCGAATAGTACTAGATTGGGGCGCTAGGCCAGCTCTCGCCCAAAATTTCCGCTTAGCAAGCGGGAGCCACATGAGAAATGACGACACAACCTGCGAACTCTGATTTCCCCGTAAAATCACGTCGGAGACCGGCAGGTAGCCCATGCCCTTCACCGCAAGCGGCACACAATTGCGGTCTGTACTGCCCTGAACATCCATCCCTACGTGATCCTTAAGGGGACCAACAATCATATTGTTCGTTCTAGTGAGCAGCGAGCCGTTCCCCTGCACGATCACGCCCTGCGTGCAAAAAGCGAGTCCGGGCAACACGAAACGAAGCGTGGTTCCAGACTCGCGAACGAAAATCTCCTCCCCCCTAGGGAGAGGCTGGCGGACCCCCTGGATGGAAATTTCGTTTACTGTTCGGTCGTATTCGACCGTGGCGCCGAGGCTCCACCAGGCTTGAACGGTACCAAGAATATCACTGGCAATGAGTGGATTCTTGATTATCGTTCTCTGATCACACAGGCCTGCAACCATTAGGGCCCGGTGCGCGTAAGATTTCGAAGGAGGCGCAGCGATTGTACCGGCCAGGCGACTCGTGGGTTTGACGACCAGGGTCGCTGGAATTTCCGGCGATCGATCGTCATTCATCCGCGCGGTTAATTCGCGCAAGACGCCATTCAGCTTGTCCTTTTCGCGGTCAAACTCTCGACGTTTCTTTTTCTGCTGAGACTTTTCGAACTGGCGACGTTCTTCCGCACCATGATCGATCGCGCGAGACATGGAGCGGGCGTTAAGCATGGGACGATCCGGAGTCCGAAAAAGGATCGATCCCGTCTTCCTCATCTCTTTCAATGGCGCGCTCAACACTATCGATCATTGTCCGCATCTCTTTCTCGTGCGCAGCGAAAATTTCAGGAAGGAGGCCGAACTGCTCCAAATGGTACAATATTATGGATTTGGCCCTTGTAGTGACTTCAGGGTCCGTTAGAATGCCATTTAGGTAAGCACCTGCTTCGCGGGGGTAATCTGCGAACACCCCCCGCAATGCGATGAGGCTGGCTGACCGACGGTTCGCCGTGCGAATGGTCGATAAAAGATCATGCAGGCTCATGGGTTCGTCTCGCTGACGCGATAGACGTTCACCATCGCCATCACCGGAACAGTTCGTTTTCGGCGATGTTCTCCCCCACCACGCGCCAGCCAAGTCACCCTATGTACCCGCCGACGTCGGCTAGATCAACCTCGCATTTCATGCAGATGTGCGAGACTGCCGTGAGGGGTGCTGCGGGTAATGGCTAACCACAATAGGGTGATGGGAGGCAAGCTGTAGCCCCAAGATGTAGGTTCCCTCCGCGCCCTGGCGTCGGACGGGGATACTTAACCCTTCGCCAGCGCCGCCTTGTGGAGCGACAGAAGCTGCGTTGCGAGCATTCCGCTGAGTAGGCCCTCCATCTCGGCGACATCGACCCGCCCCTCGCCCCACGCCTTGTCCGCAGCGTCGAGGGCGTCGTAATAGGGGAAGCGGCTCGCGACGATCTGCTCTGCGATCGTGAGCCCGCCCGGGGGCTTCTGACCGAGGCGAGCGCACATCACGAGGTACGATGCCGCACGCGACGTGCGACCGTTGCCGCCCATGAACGGATGCACCCAGTTCACGCGCCACATGACGTATGCGGCTAAGTGGATCGCCGATTCGCCCCAATTGTCGTTGACGTAGTCGCAGAGGTCTTCGACGTGCTTTGAGACGTCGCCCGCCGGCGGTGGCTGGTGCCCCGTTCCTTCGATCGTTACCGGACCCGTCCGATAGTTTCCGGAGCAGGTGTAGATGTCCTGAAGGTGATGCGCTGAAACTCTTGGAGTGTCGAAGGGCGAAGTTTGAATTTCCCACTGGCGACCGCATCGTCCGCGAGAGCTAAGACGCGGTCGAACTGTAGCAGGCCGTTGCGCGCTTCGAGCTCGGCCTTCTGTGCGGCGTCCTTGAAAAGCTGATGGGAAGCGGGGCGGCTATCCCGCTGAACTTCAGTTTTTCGCATCCCCCGGCTTCAGGGAGTCGGCAGCACGATCAACCGTGGCGCGCGTAATCCGCTCGTTCTCGAAGTGGGTGTTGCCGTACGCGAAGCTCCGTCGCTGCTCCTCACGTTCGGAGTCCGACACGGGCCAGTCCTTCGCTTGCCGTACAAGCTCTTCTAGGTCTCGATCGCTCATCTCGGGGCTCCCGCGCGTTCGGGCCAGGGGGTCGACTCCAGCGCGTGGACAATGGGGCACGGCCAATCCGCCCCCCATCTGGCCGAGAGGCTTAACACAAAGAAACAACACGAGTGCAAAGTATCGTGCAACTCCGCGAGTTTGCACAACTCGCCGACTCCTACGCAATGCCTACGCGGGCGGCGTTCGGCGTTTGTTCGCGCGAACACCCGGCGAACCTCGCTGCGCGCTGGTCGTCGCCGCTGGAGCCGCGCGCGTGCGTCGCCGATCGGCGGTGGGTTCTGATTCGCGAGTCGCGCGCCACTTGTCCGCGTTCCATGGCACCGCCAGAAGTGCCTTCATCGCTTTCTCGAAATCCCCCTCCGCCATGGTCGCTTCATCCACGGTGGATGCTTCCACTGGAGAGCGAGACGCAGTTGCGTCCCGGGCGGGGGCTGGTGCGGCCCGGGCGGCGGCAGGTTTGCGAGGCCGTTTCATGCACACGCAATCAAGGTCGCGAAGACCTCTTCGTTCTTCCGGTTATTGTGCCGGAACGTGAACTCGTTGAGGTAGAGCCCGAGGTACTTCCGCGAGACGTGGTGGAAGTTGCCCATGATGCCGCGCTTGATGAGCGACCAGTAGGAATCAATGTGCGACGTGTGGACGACGCCGCGCACATACTCGTCCTTGGAGTGCTTCACGCTCTCATGCTTCTGGCCCGGGCCCCACGCGAACTTGTCGTAGACCACGTGGTCATCGGTCGCGATCAACTCGACCTCGTCTGACACGGTCTTTTTGACGAACTCGCCGACGGTCTGCGTGTCCATGTTCTCGATGATCTGGCACGTCACGTTGCCCTTGCGGCTGATGGCGCCAATCACGCCGACCTTGCCCCGGAAGGAGGTCGAGCCGTCGCGGACGGCCTTGCCGCGCACCTTCAGCGGCTTGTTCTCTTCCTTGCCACCGATGAACGTCTCGTCGATCTCAACCACGCCCGCCAGCTTCTTGAACTCGTCGTTCTCCATCGCGGCCCGGAGGCGGTGCGCCATGTACCAGAACGTCTCGTAGGAGCCCTGGCCCTTCGTGAGGGCGCTTCCCATCACGCGCTGGATCTGGAGGGCGCTAATGCCCTTCTTGGCCGTCAGGATCAGGAAGGCGCACGTGAACCAGGCCTTCAAGGGGTATTTGGTGTTTTGAAAGACGGTGCCCGTGATGATCGAGAAGCGGTAGCCATTCGGTGTGCAGCCCTTACACTGCCAGTGCCAGGCCTTCTTGAGCTTGTAGACGCGGCCGTTCCCGCACCGAGGGCAGAAGACGCCGTTCGGCCAACGTTGCTCTTTCAGGAACTGCTTGCAGGAATCCTCGGTGGGGAATTTTGATTCGAGTTTCTTCAGCGTCAGCATGGACATAGGTCTACTACAGGTCGGTACTTGGTGTCAACACCCGGATAATCCCCGTACCTCCCATGGGCGAAAATATAGCGAAGACGGGGTCGACGAGTAAACCTGGGTGGCAACGGTTGTCACAGGTAGGCCAGTAGGCCAGTAGAGCCAGCTAGCAGGTGGAAAAGGGCTAACGCCTACGTCGGGATTCTGTACGTGGTGTGCTCGATCAGGCGATTCACGTCACGGTTCCAGGGGCCGGCCCACAGCTCGGCAAGGCTACGACCAAGGGACTTACCGTGACGAACCAGTTCCTCGAGGCGGTGCAAATAAATCCGTTCATCTTCGCCACGATCGTTGATCTGAGCCTGGCGGCGGAGACCACTTGCCCCGATCTCGACGAGCTCGCGCGCCAGCTCCCCGAGTGCGATGCGGCGGATACGGGCGTGCAGGCCTTCGCGATGAGCGTCGCGGTAGAGCTCCAGCCGCTCGGCCCACGTCCACGACCGTACGAGATCCCACGCGCCCTGAAGAGAATCCGACTCGTAGAGGATTCCCTTCAAGAGCGCAGGTAAAGCCAACATCATCTCCGGCGGTTGACTGTCGGCGCTTCGGATCTCGAGGTAGCGCTTCAGCCGGACCTCGGGGAAAAGCGTCGTCAGGTGAAGCGCCCAATCCTCGAGCGTAGCTCGTTCGCCTTGCCAGCCATCCACAAGAAATTGGCGGAAGGTTCGGTGGGTCTCGACGTAGTCCCCGTTGCGAATGATGAAGTACATAGGAACGTCGAGCGCGTACTCGACGTAATCTTCGATGCCAGCGTCCGGTGAGAATGCGAACGGCAGCATTCCCGATCGCGCCGAGTCCGTATCCGTCCAGATGTGCCCACGAAGGGTCATGAAGCCGTTCAGCCGGCCTTCGGATATCGAAGAATTCGCGAACATCGCCGAGATCAGCGGGGCCAAGCCCATCGCAACGCGAAACTTCTGCATCGCATCGCGCTCGTCACCGAAGTCGAAGTTCGCTTGGACAGTGGCCGTTTGCTTCATCATGCGCTGGCCCATGGTTCCAACCTGCGCCATGTACGGGCCCATGATGCCGTAGCGACGTTTCGGTACCCACTCGATCGCCTCGACCGGGCTAACCGGTTGAATGCCGAGGCCCAAGAACACGATTCCAAGATCCGCAGCGACGCTTACTATCTCGTTGATGTGCTGCATGAGCTCTTGGTGAGCGCAATGAATACTGGCGCACTGTTCTCCGCTGAGCTCGAGTTGGCCTCCCGGCTCCACCGTGATGTTTGCGGCCCGACCATAGAGCGCGATGATGCGACCACGCTCCCTCTTCGGCTCCCAACCAAACCGTTCAGCTAGCCGCTCGAGTACGGTCTCGATGCCCCGCTCACCGCTGAAGGGTGCAGCGACCCCACTCTCCCGGAGTACACCGACCTTCTCGTACTCGGTCCCGACGCGCCATTCCTCTTTCGGTTTCGCGCCCACGGCGATGTAGCGGACCAAATCGGCCACGTTTCCGACTGGTTCTAGCGCGGTCGGATCGTCCCCGGCTTTGAATTCCGACATTGGAGGCCGGAAGCTAGCAGATCGCAGACTCGTCGCAACGCGTATTGGGTCTCAAGCGCCTTTCGACCAGCCAGTGACGCCAGGTATCTCCGTTGTGGTGTTTCGCATCAACTCGGTCTCGTTTCATCGCCAACCTGCGATGGGTCTACTGCCAAGTGGCCGCCGGGGACTTGGCAAAATGCCTGTTTCTACAACTGTTTGGTGATCTCGGACTTGCTGGCATGCGATCTGCATTCTGCAGCCGCGAGCGGTAAGCAGCCCGCGCGACAGCTCGATCTCAGCAAAAGGAGTGCGTCATGGAATTGCGTAGCGCAGTGACGGAAGAGCGGACCTCGACTCCCCTCGAGCCCGACACTCTGGTGCCGGCGCAATACTTCGACCGCGTAGGATCGGACGCAGCCTTTCAGCCGGAGAAGCGCTTGATGCTGGCGGTGCTCGAAGAAGCCATCGCCACGTTTCAGCGACACGCGATTTCGGATACCCGTCGAAGCCAACGCCTCGTTGAAGAGGTGGAATCGTGGGCCTCTGGCGCTGAGGCTGAGGACTGGCCGTTCTCGTTCGAGAACGTCTGCGCCGCCCTAGACCTCGAGGCTGAATACCTACGGAGCGGAATGGCCCGCTGGAAGCTGGCCGAACTCACACGAATCCGGCAGGGCCAGCCGAGTGTGTACCGCTTCCCGTTCCGCCGGGTGAACGGCAGACGACACAGCATCACGGGTCCGCGCGAGTATCTGAAGAAGAGCGCGTAGAGACTTCGCGGGTTAGTCGATTCGGTGCGCGGTGCTTGGTTGCGCCGCGCACCTTTTTTTTGCCTGCCGCGCGCGGTGCGATTATTCGGTCAGTGACCGAGTGGTGCTGCGCTGCTGGCGTCGTCGAAGAACACCTCACCGTCGAAGATCAAGGCCTCTACGACGTTGTTCAGGCGATCCAGGGGAGTTCCGTCCAACCGGTAGTGTCGAACACCTCGTTTCATCGCATCGGAGAGTTCTACGAGCAGAAACAGAGTCTCGTAGGAGC
>JAWXBB010000415.1:0-8074 GCA_034439795.1 Planctomycetaceae bacterium
ACCCTATCTAGAGTCTCACGGACAAGAGCCGCTGATGCAGCCTCCCCCAAGCGCACTAGAAGTAGCGCGCCAGACACCTCATCTGATCGATAGGAGTAGATGGTGGGCTTCGCATGTCCATCGAGATGACTGTCCTCAACATCATTGATGACTCCGACGATGCGCACCTCCGCGCCAGCCGAAATCGAAATGACGCGGCCCAGCAGGGGGCTGGTCGTTCGGAGTTGGCGAGCAAGCGCCTGGTTGATCAGGGCCACACTGCTCACCCGGCCGCCATGAACCTGAGGGCGCGCCTCGCCAACCAAAGCCTCGCGACCTTCGATGAGACGGGCGCCAATCGTGTCGGGATACCCGATGCCGACGTGCTGCACTTCAATCTCGAGAGACCGAAGCCCGTCGACCATTACAATGCGTCGAACCGAATCTGCAAGGGGCCAAGCACTTGCAAGGCTCGCGTGAACGACACTAGGCACTCTTCTCGAAGCTTCTAGCGATTCCCGGACTCGCTGTCGGTTCGTCGATTCGGCCGCTCTGCCGTGGGCCGGTGGGGGCATCACGAAGGCGAAGAGGCCCTTCGGCTTAAACCCCAGTTCCGTACGCTGGGCCTCAGCGAGGCTCCTAAATGAGGCTCCTGCCAGCAGCATAAGGGTCGTGACCAATGCCACTTGAATCGTGAAGAGAATGGACTGCAGCCTACGCGCTCGTCGTGGTCGTGTGGCCACCGAGGGCGCCAATAAGGGTGCCTGGGAACTTGCCGCGTGAATCGCTGTCCAAGAAATGGAAATCATCAGCAGCGAGCCTGCTGTAGTCACGGTAAAGGCAAAGCCGAACGCAGCCCAACCCGGAGACAGGTTGAGTCCAGCAGCGAACTCTCCAGGAAGTGATGCAACGATGGCGCTCGCTAAAGGAAATGAAAGCAACCATGACGCCGCCAGAATCACCAGAGCCGCGAGCCCCACCTCGGAGGCAGCCAAGAGCCGCAGCTGACACTCGGTCGCACCCACTGCCCGGCGAAGCGCAAATTCCGTCAGCCTGTCCCACGCTCGTGCCGCAGCCAGGCCTCCTGCCTGTGTCCAGCTTGTCAGCAGCAGCAGGACGCAGTTGACCAACACCAGCCCCATTGCCCATGCCTCCTGCGGCCGCAGGTGATCGCGAAGTCGCGCGATTGATACACCAGGAAGAGCATTCTGAATCGCGGCGAGGGTTACGCCTGGCGCCATCCGCACATAGTCCGGCACCGGAGACGGGAGAGATTCATCTGGCGAATATGCCATCCACACATTGGCGCCTGTTGGGAACTCAAACCCAGGACTCAGGACTCCGACAACAACGATCTCTTCTACCGGCAAACCCACAGGTTTTGGAAGAGTGACGCTCCGGTTCAGCAACGCCGGATCAGCACCGTAGCGCGCAGCCCACAGTGAGTGGCTCAGAACAGCTGGGCGCGGCGTAATTCCAATGTCTGCGGTTGTCAGCGTCCGCCCAATGGAAGGAGACGCTCCAAACAACGAAAAGAAGTCAGATGAAACGAAAACAGCCCGCACATCCGCGGATGAATACCCGACCACCGCTGCGTCGAGCCCAGCCATGTGTCGTACAAACGTTGGCTCCGAGAGGGGTAGTCCGGCGACGAGGCCTGGCAAAGTTACAAACTGCTCGCGTTGCGCGAGCAGTCGTTCAAAAGGGATCTGGAGGTGCAGAATACGATCAGCGGACGGAAATGGCAGAGCTCGGAAGAGCGCTCCGTGCACCACAGCAAATAGAGCAACGTTCAGCGCCATCGCCACGCTGAGAACTGCGGTGATCCCGGTGGACGCGCCCAAACGTCGCACCAAGAGCGGCCGATTCTGAACCATCCTGACTATTGTCGTTTAAGTGTCACGACAATCTGCGCCGTGGAAGAAGGATCGATGGTCTTCGGCCGTTCGTTGGTCGCTCGCATGAAAGCGAACGTTAAGGAGTCCCCGCTGAGTTCGTAGATACACTTGGCCACATCGCCAGGTTTTCGGGTGAAGTCAAACTCTTTCGGCTTCCGCGTGGAGTCAACGCGAACCTCAACGACAGTGGTCTCGGGCCCCAGCAGCCCAGTCGAAGTCAGCTTGCCGCCGTCGAATACAAGCTTGACCTCCCCAGGCTTGAACACTCGTATCGCTTTGGCGACCTGCGACTGGACTCCGCTCCAAGCACCGTGGAGCTCGGTCTTATCGGATTGCAGGCGCGCCGCAATCGTCGCGGCAAAAATCAATAGACCTACTGCAACCATTCCAAACAGACGTCTGGCTCTCATATGTACTCCGTTGCGAATCGCTGACCGCCTTCTCAGTCCGTTCAACTCGGTTCCCCCAGGGAAATGGGGAACGGAGCTGCAAAAGAGAGGGGCGGGGCCACCGCCGAGTGCGTATCCTCAGCTGGCCCCGCCCATACGGTCAATTGGACCTGCTCTGAGGTCCGGGTCATCAGCACGGCCCAGACATTCAGGGCCTGACACGTTCGAGCGGAGTTGATCAAGCAGCGAATCGCCTTCCGCGGGGTAGTTGCTGCAGTGGTGGCCGTCCGTCTGTAAGCAGTAGTGGGGCCAGAACGTACCTTCCGTGCAGACGGAGTGGTGATAGACGGGGCTGATGTAGCTCGTGTCGCACGAACACGCACTGCAGACGGCTCCGTCCGCGTGTAGCGAATGGCTACCGATGGCTACGAAGAACATGATCGCGCCGGCCACAACTAAGAAACGAAAACGACGGGTGAGACTACGAATGCGCATCGAAGGCTCCAGTTCTTGCGTGACGTTGTTGACGACTGTCTGGAGGGAGATTCCACGCTAAGCGATTGGCGCACCCAGTGTCAATGACTTTCAAGTATGGGTACTCGCGTTCGCGCTACGTCTGCGGCGCGCTGCAGTTTGCGCGCTTTCAGCGCAGGGGCTTTGTTTGGAAAAAAATGAGGTTGATCCGATCGCGTGGACGGTTTAACTACGCTGCCTGAGTCATTGCTACGTACCGTTTTTCGTAGGCGGCAGGACTGATCCGACCCGCCGACGAATGTCGTCGCTGTTGGTTATAGAACACTTCGATGTAGTCGAACAACTCCATCTTGGCGTCCCCGAAGCTGGCGAACTGATCGGCCAGCTCGCTCTTGACCGTCGAGAAGAAGCTCTCCATGACGGCATTGTCATAGCAATTGCCTCGGCGGCTCATGCTGCAGGTGATGCCGTGGACGGCTAATCGGCCCTGATAATCCTCGCTGGCGTACGGCGATCCTTGGTCCGAGTGGAAGAGCATGCCGGTCGCGCGCCCACGGCGTTTGGGGGCCATGTCGAGCGCCTTCATCGTCAAGTGCCGATCGTTGGACGGACTGACCGCCCAGCCGACGACGTACCGTGAGAACAGGTCGAGGATCGTCGCCAGGTAGATTGTGCTGCTGGTCCCAATGACGAACTCGGTCGTGTCGCCGACCCACCGTTGATTGGGCGCCGCCGCAGTGAATGTCCGCGCCAGCACATTGTCGGCGACGGGCTGGTCGTGATCACTGAGGGTCGTGTGTTTGTACCGACGGCGGACGCGCGCGACGAGTCCGTCCTCGCGCATCAGGCGTGCCACGCGTTTGCGACTGAGGCGCTCCTGCCACTCGATGAGTTCGTCGTGGACCCGCGGGCTGCCGTAATTGCGGCGGCTCTGCGTGAAGGACGTGTGGATCAACGCCTTCAGTCGACGGTCTTCTCGGGCGTGGACCGATTCGGGTCGCCTCTGCCACGCATAGAATCCCGTCGGGGACACGCCGAGATTGCGGCACAAGGCCGTCACGGGGAAGCAGGCCTTCTCTGCGGCGATCCAAGCAAACTTCACGCCTGGTGCTTGACAAAGAAGGCCGCGGCTTTTACGAGGATCTCGCGGTCCATTCGCAACTGGCGATTCTCCTTGCGCAGTCGCGTCAATTCCTCCTGGTCCGCCGTCGTCAGGCCCGTCTTGCCCTTCGTGAGCTCCGCTCGTCGGCGCTCGACCCACTGCCGGAGCGCCGACCCGGTCAGGCCCAGGTCGCGCGCCCCTCTTCAAGCACCATCCGGACCGCATCGGCCTTGTACTCATCCGTGAACTGGCGCCGGACCCGCCGCTGAGGTGTGCTGGTCTCTTCTGTCATTGTGGACATCGTATCTGCCTTTCAGAAAGTGTCCACGAAATCGGATCAATCTCACACGCGCCACGTGAAACGAAACGTCAAGCGCTGGCGCGGAGGGCAGATGGTGCTACGCTGGGCGGCGGCCGGCGTGCTGGAAGCGGTCACAGGCTTTCGTCGCGTGAAGGGCCACAAGGAAATGCCGAAGCTGGTCACCGCGCTCCGCGCGCGGGATCAACAGCTTGGGCTCGTCGTGAAAGATGCGGAGCAAGTCGCATAGTCGTCAGCGGAGCCGCCGCTGAATTTCAACAGCGAACGGGACATCCCCCTCGCGTTTTGAGGCAGAGTAAGCTGGCAACGGCAAGCCCTGTCTGAAAGGAAAGTCTCCGATGGAGAAAGATGCTCTCACTCCTGCCTATTCCATCAGTTTCAGAAAAAGACTCTTCTTCACCTTGATTGTGCTAACGATTTCGGGAGTTCTCGCATTGGCGGGTGCGGAGATAGCCGTTCGCACTTCCAAGTCGGGGTATGTCACACCGGAAATAATCAAGGACCGAAGTCTGCAATATGCGCCGGCGCTTTTCGCCAGACATGTCTTCCCTCAAAAAGCGTTGACAGTTCCGAGTGAAGAGGAAAGCTACAGGGGACATTACTCTATCAACGAGCGTGGCTATCGAGGACGCGACTTTTCAGTCCCAAAGCCTACTGGCCTAATCCGAATCATCGTCTACGGCGGGTCTGCCGCCTTCGATCTGAACCTGCCGGAAGGACGAGACTGGCCGCATCGAGTTGAAACTATCCTTAACGAAGGCGGATACCCGCAGGTCGAGGTCATCAATGCCGGTATTCCGGGTCATGCCTCGTTCGACGGCTTTGGCAGGTTGTTTTCTGAAGGCCATCTCTTTAATCCCGATTATGTAATTTCTTATAATGAATGGAACGACATCAAATATTTCGGGTCGGATCAACCGCTCTTGAGAGAGTTTGCACCCTTTTGTGCAAGTGACCCGCAGTTGGAATACAGAAACAGGTTTGATCGCTTTCTGTCCGAGCACTCTCAAATATATGTTCGTCTGCGGTGGCGATACTATGGTTGGAGGCTTGGAGTCGGCCCTCAAGGGGTTATCCCCCCTGGCCCGCGCTCATCCAGAATCACTGAGACGGCGCTGCGACAATACTATCTAAACCAGGTGATGTTCGTAGACTTGGCGCGAGAGATAGGCGCGGTTCCGATCTTGATGACTGAGGCAAGGCTCACAACGGCGAGCAATACTGAAAGTCAGAAAGCCCGAATAGAACCTTTCCTGGACTATGTGAAGCTCGATCGCGAGGCGCTGCTGAAATCGTACGTTGAAATCGGCCGCATGCTTCGTAAACTATCTTCCGAGAAGAGCGTCGATCTTATCGACGCCGCAAGAGATTTGAACGGAAAAGACGAATTGTTCTCTGATGTTGTGCATCTGACTCCATTGGGCTCAGAGGCACTGGCTCAGGCGACAGCTAGAAAACTGATTGAAATTCTGAACATCAGGAGTCGATAGAAAATTGGGAACAACTCGGGTTGGTGGCGACGCGAGGATGAATCGCCCAGAAGTGACAGCAGGGCCCCGGCAAGCGCCCGGGGCTGCAGCGGCGGGACGAGCAGGCCCGTAACTTTGTGCCGCACCAACTCGGCGTTGCCGCCCGAACGGGCGGCGATCACCGGAATGCCGGCCGCCATCGCCTCCAGGATGGCGTTACTCAAGCTCTCGCCGGTCGACGGCAGGACGACCACATCACAATCACTGGCTGCGTTTCCGTCCGAGAAGTCGTCGACCGTCATGCCGGGCACCGCTCGCGCGAGGCGTGTTGGCGTAGCGCCGGCTCTCGCCGTGCGAATGCTCGCGGCCCAGAATCGTGAACCTCACGTCGGCCTGGCGCCAACCAACGCTGCAGCCTCGATGAAGTCTTCGTGCCGCTTCTGCGGAGTGCAGTGGGCGATCATGCCGACACGGAACGGTCCAGCGTGTCGCCGCCGGCGCCGGTGCGCGATCTCAATGCCGTTCCGGATGACGGTAGCTGTTGTTGCGGCTCGACCGACCTGTTTCCGGACGAGTTACAGACGATTGCTCTCGAGAGCAGTCGAATCATCTCGAGCGTCAGACGTTCGTCGGCCTGGCTGCTTGCGCCGCTGCCTACACCGACGTGGCCGCCAAGGCGCCAGACGTGCGGCACTCCCGCGAAGCTCGCGGCCATCGCCAGGTGCGAGGCGTAATAATTCGATTGGACCAGGCCGATGCGGTGCCGACCGATGAGGTCGGACCATCTTCCGGATTCCCGTTCTCGAGAAGTAGCGCTCTGTGAAGTCCTCGTGAGTCCGATTGATGTCGTCGTGGATGACCGCTGGGATGCCCGCGCGGTGGCCTGCGGTCCAGTTGTTCGGCCGATTCGAGATCGCCATCAAAGGAGACGCGGTTGAACCCCATGGCCCGCAACGCGCGAAGGCCGACCCGCTGACGTCGGCGATCTCTTCCTGGGCGAAGTACAGGCCGTTCGGGAATAACTTGCGTCCCATTGACCAAAAGCGTCCGGTCGTCGCACTGGGTGACCTTCGTCGGGGTGTCACGCAGCCGTTCGCGTGGGTGAACACGAGGAACACGCTCGAGCGGCGATCGCCTCCACCCGAACTGGCGGAGCGCCCGGCCCGCCAGACGCCGGAGTGTCATGCGCCGGCCTTCGAGCGCGCGTTCGCGACGCGACGAAGGTTTGCCGCGGCGGGCCTGAAACCGGGATGCAGGTGGACGGCCTTCCTGAACTGCCGCAGTGCTCGTGTTCGCTGTCCGAGGTCCTCGTAGAGCACGCCCAGCGTGTTGTGGGCCAGCAGGTGGCCGGGGTGCAACTCAAGCGCAGTCTGCAGGGCACCGAGCGCTTCGTCGCGTCGGGCCGCCTCGACCAGCACCATGCCGAGCAACGCCCATGCGTCGGCAGAGGACGGGTCAATCTCGATCGCCCGGCGCAGCGCCCCTTCGGCAGCGGCGAATCGTCCGTTCTCGAAATCGATCATCCCTCGGAGCTGCCAGGCGTCGTGAAAGTGCGGGTCGAGCTTCAGCGCTCGTTTGAGAAACCTGAGGGCCTCGGCGTCACGCCCTTCTGCAAAAAGTGTGCGGGCTGCATTGAGATAGGGGTACACCTCTTCAGGAAACTGCTTCACATGCGTCAGTTCGCCCTGCAGGCGATCCCGCTGCTTTCGACTGATGAACCGGACGCCCCCCTTCAGATACTGGAAGTGATGGATGGCTACGTCGTCGCGGTCCTCAATCCGGCCGGTGTGGCGCTGTAGTGAATCGGTTGTCGTCGGATGCGCCGACGTCGATCCGGCGTACCGCACGCCAGGCAGATTTCGGAACAGGCGCAACGCGCGCGTCTTCATCCAACCCGGGCATCCGGAAAACTGTTCTTCGTGCCCGTAGCGTCGATCGTTCGGGAACCACCGCCACATGAGGTCGTGCTGGTCCGTATAGTTCCGAACCGTCAGCCGGTAACCGATGCGCGTCCGGCTGCACACAAGACGAAGAATCGAATCATGGTCCTTTGATGCGATCGCTTCATCGCCGTCGATGACGAGGATCCAGCGGCCTTGTGCGGCATCCATGTACGTATTGCGTGCCGCTACAAACCCCTTCCACGGCCGGCGGATCACGCGGGCGCCGAAACTTCGGGCGATGTCCCCGGTCCGATCCGTAGACCCCGTGTCGATCACGACGATTTCATCCGAGAGCGGAGCGACGCTGCGGAGGCTGTTCGCGAGGAGCTGCTCTTCGTTCCGCACGATGAGACATGTGCTGATCAAACCGTGCATGTTAGGATTATTTTACCTATCACCTTCCGGGAGGAACACGGCGTTGCCAGAACGGAAGCCACAAGTGCGCTGATAGTCCGTATTACGTGGGTCTTTCCCTGACACAACGGCCCCTATCAGACGCTG
>JAWXBB010000416.1:0-3424 GCA_034439795.1 Planctomycetaceae bacterium
AGCCGACGTAGAGTTTGCCCTCGTGCTCGGTGGCGCAGGGATACGAAAGCGCGGCGCGCGGAGTGGATTCGCCAGGGCCGCCGGGAAACTCTGCGGGGCGGATGACGAAGACCTTGCTGAACACCGTCTCTCCCGGGCGGCTTACCGCGATCGTCAGCGGCGAACGACGCTTGCCGCTGTCGGATGTCGTCGTGCAAACGAGGTAACGCTGGCCGGTGCTCAAGAGGCCGGCGGTGGGTTTGGAGGTGGCCATAGGCAAATTGCTCGAAGCCGACGGCGTCCAGGTTCGACCGTAATCGTCGCTGATCGCGACGAGAGCCCGCGCCTGCTCGCCGTAGCGAGCGATGCTCGTCACGCGCGCCCCTTCGACGAGTATGGCGGATTCGCCCCAGAGCCGGACGCCCGGCGCCGCCGGAATCCGGACGAGATCCCAGCGCGCAAAGTCGTCGCCACGACTGATGGCGACCGCCGCGGGGTTCACGCCTCGCTCAGAGAAGACACCCGCGCAGATCCCGGGTATGATCCAGTTGCCGTCGGCCATGCGCATGGGACGTTCCATCGGCCAGAAGCCGCCCTCGACCACGACGCCGCGCGGCTTCCAGTGACCACTCGATTCGTCGAGCGTGTAGGCGCGCGTGTGGATGCGCTCCATCTTCCCGTGGAAAGCGCCGTGAAACGCCCAAAGCGTGCCACCGTGCGAGTGGAATACGCCGTGGCTCACCGCGAGATCGGGAACATCCGTGCCGACGTCGATCGTAAAAACTTCGCCCCACGTGCGACCCCCATCCGCACTCACCCGGCCGCGCGCCTCTTCGGTCGCGGTGTTCTCCGCCCCGCGATTGTGCCCGAACGAGGCGTAGAGCTTTCCCTTGTGCCAGCCGAGACCGACCCCGTGCAGCCACGGGTAACCGTCGACTTCGGGTTCGTGTTTCTTGATGACGTGAAATTCCACCCCGGCGAGCACCGGGAGATCGGTGCTTTTGCGGAGCGCTTGTCTTTCGTCCCACAACCGCGTGTCGGAGACCGGGGGCTTCGGCAGCCGGGCGCTGACGTGGACCCCGTTGTCGCGATTGTGGTCGAAGGCGAAGTGCAGCCAGCGTTTGTCGGCACTGACAAACCCGTCGGGGTAGTTGAACCGGCCCGTCAGATCGCCCCGCAGCACACGCTGGTAGGGCCAGGTCCTCATGCCGTCGAAGCTCACCCAGAGCGCGAGCGGGCTGCGCACCTTGGCGTCGGGATTATGCAGCAGCGCCACGGTGTCGCCGCCCAGCCCGTAAAGCGTGGCTTTCGAGCCTGGGTTGGGGATGGTCGTTTTGGTGGCGAACGCGGGCCAGGTGATCCCGCCGTCGGTCGATTCGGCGTAATACAACACGCCGCCAAGGCGGTCCGCGCGAATAATCATCGCGATGCGCCCATCGGCCAGCTCCACGATGTTGTTTTCCGCCCAACCGCGGTAAGCGTCGTCCGCCGAGAGCCGGATATCACCGTGTTCCGTCCAGGTCGCACCGCCGTCGCGGCTGACGATTACGCCATTGCGCGGATTGAGCGGCCCCGGACTGCCGAGGTAGTGTTGAAAGGGCAGCAGAAGCCGGCCGTCGCGCGTGACGATGTGGTTGCGCATGAACGTGCGATCGCGCAGCCGTCCGGGCGCGGGCACGGGTCGGTCCCAAGTGCGACACGAGTCCAGGCTGGTCGCGCTCCACTCCTTCCAGCCGCCGAACTTGCCGTCGTGCGTGGCGAAAAACAGCACGGAACGGCCGCCGTGAACCATCAGCTCCGTGGGCACCATCGCGATGGTGTCGCCTTCGCGGCGAAATCCGAATTCGAACGACTCCATCGCCGTCCACGTCTTCCCTTCGTCGTGGCTGCGGCTAAGAAAAACCTGGTTGCGCGGATCGGGCTCCGTGTCGCCGCCGCCCAGCATCACCATCACCCACGATCCGTCCGGCATGGCGCGCAGCGTGGTGTCGCAGGCGAGTTTGTCGGGACTCTTGCCGGCAAAGATCACCGAGGTGCGATCGGCGCGGCCATCTTCGGCGGCCAGCCGCGTCCAGTCCGAGTCGCCGGGGGGCGCCGCAGGAGCCGGCACCGGCAGGGTGGCGGTCACCGGAGTGTAGAGCCCGGTCATCTCGGCGGGCGCAAGCGCTCGCGAAAAATAGCGCGCCTCATCCAGGGCTCCGTGCCAGGTTTGCTGCAGCCCGCCGTGGTCGCTCACGCCCCCGAGCGTCAGCGGGGCCGCCGTGGCGGGAATCGGTTTGGCCAGCGCGAGCGTGCCCTCGCGACGACCGTCGATCCATAGTTCGGCTTCACCGGTGCGCACCACGACCCCGACGCAATGCCAGTGGCCGGGCTGAGGACGCGTCTTGGCCGCGACGGTTTTCCACCCTCCCTGCTCGACATACAATCGGAACAGACCGTCCCGGTCGACCATCACGCTCCATTGCCGTTCGTTGAGCCGATACCGGTTCTTGGCCGCGATCAGCTGCTGCCGCCCGCCCGGGGCGAACGCGTTCGCCCAGAGATTCAAAGTGAAACCGGCCTCACTCCCATTGAGCCCCGCGGAGTCCCTAACCTCCAGGAGCGACTGGCCGTCGAGTTCGAGGGCGCTACCTTGCACGCCTGCCACCACAGTCGCCCGACCCCGGAGTGCGACCGTCGCACCGTCTGTCGTATCCAGCGACCAATGATGGCCAGCGCCGCCGGCAGGAGCCTCCGCAGCCGGCGCGAACCCGATCGTCGCCAGCGACAGCCCGAGCAGGCAGCCAAACAGGAATGTTCTTTTCATGTTCATGATGCAGTGCGGCGGTCCGCTTCAGAAGCGGCCGGAAATACCGAAGTTGATCTGGGTGCCGCCGATGCTGGTGTAACTCATCCGGGAATCCCATCCGCGGAATCTCGCCTGCGGCTCGTTGAACACATTGATGACCTCACAGAACAGATTGGCTCCAGGGCGCAGTTGCCAGCCGAGGCCGAAGTTCACGGTTGTGCGCGAATACTTATATTCATTTCGCGGCGAGTTGGACGCCGTAAAATTGGTGATGTAGCGCCCCGTGTAGTTCACCAGAACCCGCGTGCTGAAGGCCCGGTATTTATAGGTCAGGTTGATGTTCCCCGTTTCCGGGATGAAGCCGGCGAGTTCGTTTTTCCCTCGTGGGCTGACCGACCCGTAGTCCCCGTGGGTGCGCAAGTAGGTAAAATTGGCGACGATGCCGAGCCCGTTGAACGGACGCGGCAGGAAGTTCAACTGCTGCTGGTAGCTGAACTCCATGCCTTGGACAAAGGCCTGGCCGGCGTTGCCCGAAGTGAAGATGTCGAAGCCCTCATATTCGCCGTTGTATCCATTGTCCGGACCGGCGCCGACGGTGCCGCCGTCGATCCCCGTCACAATATAATCGGCAATGCGCTTATGAAACCACCCCGCGGA
>JAWXBB010000417.1:0-4204 GCA_034439795.1 Planctomycetaceae bacterium
GGCCGGCCTTCGGCAACCGACAACGAAATCCTCGAAGCGGCCCGCGCGGCGAACGCCGAGGAGTTCATCATCCGACTTCCGAAGGGATACGACAGCCTGATCGGCGAGCGCGGCGTGAAGCTCAGCGGCGGACAACGGCAGCGGCTGGCGATCGCCCGCGCGATCCTCGCCGATCCGAAGATCATGATTCTCGACGAAGCCACCAGCAACCTCGACACCGAAAGCGAACGGCTGATTCAGCAAAGCCTGACACGGCTGATGACCGGCCGGACGAGCTTCATCATCGCGCATCGGCTGAGCACGATCCGGCATGCCGACCTGATCGCCGTGCTGGAGGGAGGCCGAATCGTGGAAGCGGGCCCGCACGATGAGTTGGTGAGGCAGTCGGGGCGCTATCGTCACATGGTCGAGTTGCAATCGGGGTCGCTGGGCATGTCGGATGTGTCGTGAAGAGGAAGCGCGAAACAACGTCTGGCCCCGAGAATTGATCATCACCGGAATGGCACAGTTACCGGCTTTTCTCCAGACGATCAAAACGCACGGTCCACTTGTTATCAGCTGAGAGCGTGAACACATACGTGCCATTAACGCCGGGATGAACGATGTTCGTCAGGTCAATGTCCTGTGAGTATTCCTGCATCGCATCGTTGTCCCACCAGCGCAGGGTCGTTCTCTCTGGAAACTTATCAATCCAGCCGAAATGCATGCCAAGCTTGCTTCCGGGTGGTAGAAGCCCACATACAGGAGACGCTTCTCCAAAACCATCGGCACCTGCGACGCCAGCATTCATTGCGCTGTGATTCTCGATTCGAAAATCACCCGAGTACTTAGGCCGAAAGCACCCATACGCACACAAGACCAACATCAGGATGCCACAGAGTCGGCCCTCATTCATCAATGTCTTCATGTTTGAATTATACTCTATGCTGCACGGACAGTCATCGATAGTAAGAAGTAAGAAGGAGGCATAATAGCAGGAATTGGTTGTGGAAGATTCTGTTGCAGCAGCGGGAATCCGGAGTCTTCAGGTGCCGGGATGTTGACCGGGACCGCAAGCGTTTCCTGTCAATCCATCGACGTCGGTGGCTCGATCGTTGTCCAACAAACGCTTGCGGATTCGCGATCCTTTCCCGATTCGGCTCAAGTTCCGCGCCGATTCCGTCGATGGCGCGCGTATGCCGCCTCGTAAACGACCCGTCGGACCAACTGCCACACCCACCGCGCCGGCGGCGTCGCCGGTGCAACATCTGGCCGGGTTCACGCGGTATCTGCAGGCGGAATGCGGGCTGGCGGAGAACACCGTTGTCGCGTACACGCGCGATCTCACGCGGTTCGCCGAGTGGTACGGCGAACACGGCCCCGCGTTGTTTCGCGAACTGACGGTGGGGCTGTTCACCAATTATCTGCAGCAACTGAACGACCGCGGCTTGGCGATGTCGTCGATCGCGCGGAATCTGGTGTCGGTCAAGATGTTCTTTCGGTATCTGATGCTGGAGGGGATCATCGCCGAGAGCGTCGCCGAGCTCATCAACTCGCCGAAGCTGTGGCAGCATCTGCCCAAGGTGCTCAGCCCGGAGATGGTGGACCGGCTGCTCGCCGCGCCGTCGCGCGAAGACCGCTGGATGCACCGCGACCGGGCGCTGTTGGCGATGTTATACGCCACCGGCTGCCGGGCCTCAGAGGTCTGCGGACTCGCCTTGCGGGACGTGCAACTGGCCGACGGTTACTGCCGCTGCACGGGCAAGGGGAACAAGCAGCGGATGGTGTCGCTGAACCCGGTGGCCCGCGCGGCGGTCGAAGCGTATCTCGCCGACGAACGCCCGTTGCTGGGAGCGCTGTCGCAGGAGTCGTCGCTGTTCCTGTCGGGCCGCGGCGCAACGATGTCGCGGATCACTGTCTGGAAACTGGTGAAACGCTATGCCGCCCGCATCGGCGCCAGCCGCGAAGTCAGCCCGCACACGCTGCGGCACAGCTTCGCCACGCACATGCTCGCCGGCGGCGCAGAAATCCGCGCGCTGCAGGAACTGCTCGGCCACGCCAGCATCCGCACGACGCAGATCTACACGCAGGTGGACCACAGCCGCATCAAAGCCGTCCACGAGCAATGCCACCCGCGCGGGTGATTTCTCCCCTCGCCCGGCGCTTCGTCGGAAGAGGGGCCGGGGGTGAGGGTGTATTTCTCTTTGCCTTCATTCACCGAAAGAAGAGAAAAGCACCCTCACCCTAACCCTCTCCCACCGAAGCGGCGGGAGAGGGGACAAGAGAGATCACCCCGCCAGGCGGTCTTCCCAACCCTCTTCCTGGCGGTTCCGGCTCGGCAGCCAGATCGGCTCGACGCCGTGCTTCTGGAACATCTGCGCGAAATGCCGATGGCTCGTGAAGACCAGCACCTGCTGGCCTTCCTTGACGAACTCCATCAGCGTCTCGACCGCGGCCTCCGAGCGTTCCTGGTCGAAGTTCACCGTCACATCGTCGAGCACCATCGGCAGTTCGATTCCCTGCCGCGCGAACGCCTTCACCATCGCCAGCCGGATCGCCAGGAACAACTGTTCGCGGGTGCCGCCGCTGAGTTGCTCCGCCGGACGCGGGACGGAATTCTCGTCGTCGACGAACAGTTGCTTGCGGCCGAGTTGCGTCCACAGGCGGTGATACTTGCCCAGCGTCAGCCGTTCGAGGAACGGAATCGCCGCGGCGAGCATCTCCGGCTGGTGGGCCTGCTCGAACAACGCGCTGACGAGGTCCACGGACTCGGCGGACATTGCCGTCGCGTACCAGCCCTCCCAGGCGTCGTGCAGTTTTTCCGAAGTCTGCTGCAACTCCAGCCGCGTGTGGCACGCCTGGCGGTCGGCGGAGAGGGCTTTCAGTTCCTGCTTGATCGTGCCGAGTTGCTCGAACAACTCCTGCAACTGATTCTCGGCGTCGGCCGATTCGCGCATCGTGCGGCGCAGAATCTCGCCGTTGGCTTCGGGGCGGAAGCGGGCCAGGTCTTCCTCGACGATGGCGAGTTCCGGCTCGGTCCGCGCGATCATTTCCAGATCGCGCTCGGCCTGCTCCAGCAGCGCCACGACCTGCTGCCGGCGCTGGAACAGTTGCAGCTTCCGCTCCAGGTCGGCCCGGTCGGTCGCGTTCGCCTGCTGCAACAGCGCGGCGATCTGCTGCTGGAAGCCGTCCACGCGGCGCTGATAGTCGTCGGCCTCCGCGCGGCGCGTCTTGCGGTCGCGGACCAGCCGCTTGTATTCCTGGCGGCTGCGAATCCAGTCCCGCAGTTCCGCCTCCCAGCGCTGAATCGCGGCGAACGGTTGCTGGTAGTCGATCCCTTCCGACTTCATCCGCAACCCGAGGTCTTCCACCTTTTGACGGAAGCGGTCCCAATCTTCGCGCAGACCCCGCAGCTCGCGACGCGCATCGGCCCCGCGCCGCCGCAACTCCCGTGCGGCGGTGACGGACTGCCACTGCGCGAACGCGGCTTTGACGTCAACGGTCTCGTCGTAGCCGAGTGATTTCAGCGTGTCGCACCAGCCCTTCCGCGCGACGCCCATTTCGCGCTGATGACCCTGCAATCGCCCGCGGACCAGGCTCAATCGCTTGCGGGTGTCGAGAATCCGCTGATATTCGCGTTGGGCCAGTTCCAACTGCGCCAGCCGATCCGCCGCGAGCGAAATCAGTTGGCCGTCAGTGGCGTCGGCGATCAGGCCCTTGTCGTTGATCAGTTCGCGCAGGCCCAGCGTCTCGACCAGCGTGCGGATCTGCTTCTCGATGTCGTACCGCCGCGTGTCGTACTCGTTCCGTTGATTCCGCAGCTCGGCGACCTGGTCCTGAATCTCGTCTTCGAACTGCAGCTTGAGCGCCCATGTCGTGCCGCCGGCGGTGAGCGCGAGCGCCACGTAAATCAGCCCGACCAGCCAGCCGGTGGTCACGCCCGCCGACAGCCCCGCGGCGAACAGCCCGGCCCCGGCGATCACGAAGAACCCGAGAATGAGCCAGACCCAGTCCGGCAGCCCGAGCCGTTCGCGGAGCCGTTCGATCTGCTCGTGAATCGACTCCGTCCGCTGCTGCAACTCGGCCGCCTGCAGTTGCAGCTTCCCCAACTCGGCGAGTTGCGCCAGCCGCTGCCGCGCGACTTCGAGCGGCTGCTCGAACGCCGTGTCTTCGACGCCCAGGTGCATCAACTCCGTTCGCAACGCGAGTTCGCGGTCGCGGCACC
>JAWXBB010000418.1:0-9729 GCA_034439795.1 Planctomycetaceae bacterium
GGCCCGCTTCAACACTTCGGGCGGCTCGCCGTGATAGCGAACCATCCGCGGAAAGAACGGTCGCTCGGCCACCTGCAGGCGGTCGAGTTGAAACGTCACCGGCGGCTCCGTCGAGGCGGACTGCACGCCCTCCGTGGCGGTCACTGCGGCCTTCGGCGTCACCACCGGCACGAGTTGCAGATCGTCGATCATCAGCGACGACCGGCCGAGCGGCATGTGGCACGCCAGAATCGCCCGATCGACGTAGATCTCGCCGACGTCCGTCACGCCGGGAAAGCGGGCGCGGAGCAGCACGATTCGTTGCCGGATTTCCTTGTCGCTCGTGCGGCATTTGAGCGTCTGCCATTGGCCCGCATCGCGGTAGACTTCGCCCGGCAGCACGAGCTCCACCGGCTTGCCAGTCTCGGGGTCGATGACTCCCGACACGATGATGCGGACCGCCAGCACCCAGCCGGGATGATCGGACTGCACAGACACCGAGGCGGTCAGTTCGTCGAGCACCTTGGCCGGGGGCAGGGCATGTTCCCAAGTGGCCGGAATCGCTTCGCGGCGCGATTCGATGCGCAGCTCTTCGCCGCCCCCCTCGCGACCGGCCTCGGGACGTCGAACGTGACTGGCCACTTGCACGTCAGGGCTGTTCGTCGCCGGCTGCCAACTGGTGAACCGTCCGTCGAAAGACTCGCGAAACGGCTCCGCGGCCGTCAGAGAGAGCAGGGGGACGCACACCGTCGCGAGCAGCGCCAGCAACCGCGGCACGCCCCGGCGTCGGTTCGGTCTGGCCCGCGATGATGGTGGAGATGATTGGCGCGGCATCATCCGTGAAGCCCGCATCCTCGCTGTGCTCGAAGCTCAAGGAATAACCGTCAGAGGCAATTCCGAATTCTGACCAGCTTCGCGCAGATTCTGTGAAGACGACATCCCGTCGCCGCGTTGCCGGTTTTCATCGTGCGAACAGTGGCATTTCGCTCGCCGTAACCGGCGTATCCTACAGGACTTGACGTAAACCCGCCAGACCGGTCGTGGCCATTCGGCGACACCGCAGCGGAGCTTCGCGGCAAGAGGCGTTGCGACGCAACTCGGATTTCCGCAAACAGTTGCGACCGATCTTGTGTATGGGTGGGCGCGCACGGCAGAATGACGTTCGACGGCTTGCCAAGGAATTCCCGATGAAGCTGCAATCGCGATTGCCCGATAGTGACGCCGAAGAGCTGCCGCGCGAGCTGGCCGAGCTCGGCCAGAAAATCGCGGCCCTCACCGGGCCGGCACATACGGAGCTGGATGCGGCTTACACGAACGTGGTCGATGCCATCCGCCGTCGCCGCAAGATTCTGTCGCTGGTGCAGGAAGCCTTGTCGCAACTGCGGCTCGACATCAAGTACCTGATGTTCGATCTCGAAGTCACCCGGCAGGAACGGGACGAACTGCGGCGGCAGGTCGAGGATCGTTAAGCCGTTGGAATCATGATCGCCGCGATCTCGGCGGCGACGTCGTCGGTCTCGCGAATGCGTCCATCGGCACAGCAGTCAATCCGCCGCCAAGTGGCATCACGGGTGGCCAATCGCGCGTAGACCTGTCGGACCTGCTCCAGATACGTCGCATCGGCTTCCTGCAGGTCAGCGGCCCGATCGGTGTAGGCCCGTTTCTGCTTGCGGAGAATCAGTTCCTGCGCCGCAGGCACCGGCATATCGAGCCAAATGACCGCGTCGGCCCGCGGTAGTCGGTAGAGTTCGTACTCCACGAACTCAATCCACGACAACAACTCTTCGCGTTCCGTCGCTGGGGCTTTCGCCGCCTGATGGGCCATGTTCGACGGCACGTAGCGGTCGCAGATCACGAACTCGCACCTGGCCAGCGACTGCTCAATCAGCGGCTTGCTTTCCAATCGATCGCCCGCAAACAAGAGTGACACCAACACGGGATGCACCTGGTCCAGCGTGCCGTACTTCCCGTTCAGAAAGTCACCGATCTTTCGGCCGAACTGCGTCTGCTGGTAGCGTGGGAAGCTGAGCAGGGCGCACTCGTGGCCCGCTCGTTGAAGGGCCGCGTGCAGCAGCGCGGCCTGCGTTCCCTTGCCGGAACCGTCGATGCCTTCCAACGCGATCAACCGCGCCACGCCGGGGAGTCCTGATGAAAGAGCGCTCAGCTTGCGGTCAGCAGCGCCAACGCGCCTTGCGTGTCCGCCGCCATCACGAAGTAGTCGTTCAACCGCGACGATTGCAGCACGTCGGCGACCGGGCCGTGAGCCGAGCAGACCACCAGTTTGCCGTCTTTGCGATGCAGCCGGCGGTGCAGCATGATGATCTTGCCCAGCGCGGCGCTGGTGATGAAGTCCACCAGTTCGAGGCTCAGCACCAACTGCCGGCACTGGTACTGTTCGACCAGCGACATCAGTTCCTGCCCCATCTGTTCGATGTTTTCCTCATCCGACAACTGCGCACGGATAAAACGCGCCACCACGGCGGAGCCGTTCTCCTCAATCGCCAGATAGGCCGACTTGAAATCGCTGAGTGACATGGTTCCCGGTCCTCCGCTGGGCTTCGAGGGCCAGCCGGCTCGCTCCGATTCCCGTCGCCTCGACCAACGTGTTCACGTCGTCGGCGTCGCCCGGCAGTTCGACCGTCACGTACCGCCGATCGGTTCCCGTGACGAATCCGCTGCGGGACGCGGAGCAATTCTCCACCAGCACTTCGAGCGGATGCCCAATCAGCCGTTGATGGTACTCCGCCGTCAGCGATTCGGCTACAGATTCCAGGATTTTCATCCGCTTCTGGATCAGGGAATCGGGAACTTTGTCCGGCAATTCCGCGGCGGGGGTGCCGCGCCGGGCGCTGAATGGGAACAGGTGCAGCTTGTGAAACCCCGCCTCCCGGCAGACGGCGACGGTCTCGTCAAACTCCGCATCGGTCTCGCCGGGAAATCCCACAATCACGTCGGTCGACAGGCCCGGATTGTCGAACCGTTCCTGAAGTTGCTGCACCGTCCGCAGGAATCGTTCCGCCGAGTAGCGTCGCCGCATCCGTCGCAGCACCGTCGATGAGCCGCTCTGCAACGCCGGGTGAAAGTGCGGGCAGAGGTGCTCGCATTCGGCGGCGGCGGCGAGGAAATCGTCCGTGATTTCCGCCGATTCGATGCTCGACAACCGCATCCGCCACCGCCCCGGAATGCGGTCCAGCCGCTGGAGCAGATCCCCCAGCCGGAACGGCGTCCGTCCCGATTTCCCGCGGGTGGTGTCCACGCCGAAATGGCCGAGATGAATGCCGGTCAGCACGACCTCCTGATGACCGTGATCGAGCAACCGGCGGACTTCGTCTTCAATGTCGTCCGGCGACCGACTGCGTAAACCGGGCCGCACGTGCGGGATGATGCAGTAACTGCAGCGCAGAATGCAGCCGTCCTGCACTTTCACGTAGGCCCGTTTGCGGCCGGGAAACCGGGAAATGCCCGCCGGCATGTCGTGGATGCCGTGCCGGGCCAGCACGTCCGGCAGTTCGCGTTTGTCGGTGACGACCTCAAACACGCCCGGCAGCGACCGCACGGTTTCGGGGTCGTTGGTCGCGTAGCACCCCATCACCAGGGTGCGCGTGCCCGGATTGTTCCGGGCCAGTTGTCGAATGACCTGCCGCGACCGCGAGTCGCCGTTGGACGTCACCGTGCAGGTGTTGACGACGCACAAATCGGCCGCTTCACCCTCGTCGGCTTCGCGGTATCCCTGCTTTTCCAGCGCCTCTTTGACGAGCTGCGTTTCGTACTGGTTGACGCGGCAACCGAGCGTCACCAGCCGGCAGGTCTTCTGCGGAATCGCGACGGTGTTCGTGGGGGACATCGCAGTGAGACCATGCCAAGGGTGCCACTGGCGGCAGCTTTGGGCCGCCAGTGTCTTCATTCATCGACCGCCGAGGGCACTGGCGGCCGAAGCCCGCCGCCAGTGGCACCCCCAGAGAATCGCGATCGAGATCGTCAGCTATGCCTCATCCGACCGCGGACGCCGTGGCGGCGGCCGCCGTTCGGGTCGGGGACCCCGGCGTTCGCCGCCGTCGCTGCGGCCGCGCGGCTCAGGCGCATGGGGCTTGACCATGTACGAAATAGCTTCTTCCCAGGTCGGAATGTCCGTGTAGATGACGCGCGGCAGCGATGCCGCTTCCTCTTCGCCCTCCCCGTCGTCCAGATCTTCTTCGCCTTCGTCGTCCTCATTCACGGGGGCGACCGGCCGGGGTTCGGGGCGACGCGGACGCTCGCGCTCGACGCCCGGTGCGCTCGACTCCGAGGAAGGACGACGGCGACGGCGGCGACGACGCGGACGATCTTCGTCATTGGCCGGCGCTTCGACCCCGCTCGGTTCGGCTTCGGACTCGGCAGACTCTTCGCGGTCCTCATCGTCATCATCGAACGGACGAGATCCGACATTACCCGCCTCGGTTGCGGCGGGCGCGGCCCCTTCCGCACGGGGGGAACGACGGCGACGACGGCGACGGCGACGCGGCCGTTCACCGTTCTCGTCGGTCTCTTCGGAAGCCCGACCGGCTTCGCGCGGCTCGTCGTCGATCAAGTCGCCGGCGAACTCGTCCCGTTCCACGGGAGCGGAGCGGCGCTGTTCGGCCGCGGGTTCCGCGGTCCATTCGTCGTCCATCTGATCGTCGGCGAGAGCGTCTTCCTCGATGCCCGACCCGAACTCGTCGGAAACCGGCTTCGGCGTCCGTTGGGGAGGGCGACGGGCCGCCGGCCTCTCGGACGACGCCGGCTTCGGGGCTTCCGCCCGCGGCGCTTGCTCCCGGGGCGCTGGTTCTCGTTCCGGACGCCGGGGACGTTCACCGGCCGGTGGTGGTGCATCATCGCGGCTGCGGGGGCGCTCGCGGCTGGGGCCGCGGTCCCGGTCGCCGCCACGGTCTCGGCTCGGACCACGGTCCCGACCGCCACTGCGACCCCGGTCGCGGTCCCGACTGGCGGGTCGCGACTCCAGGACTGGATCGTCTGCGGAACGCGCGATGCGAGGCCCCGGCTTCGGCGTCGCGCCGTCGGCCTCCCAGTCCCACTCTTCGAGGGCGTTCCAATACGGATCGGGGGGAGCATCCGCGGCCGGTTGATCGGTCGCTTCGGCAGCCTCCGGCTCAGCTTCAGGCTCTTCCGCCATCGCGGCCATGACGACCGGCGCTGTTACGACCGCAGGCGGCGCAGCAGCCACGACGGGCTTGGGCGGGGCGACCGGCTCCGGCTCGGGGAATTCCAGATCCCCCTCGAACTCCAGGTTGATCCCCAGCAGATCGGAAGCCAGCTTCCCCCAGGAATCGTCGTCGTCCTTGGGCTTCGTTAATGGCGGTCGGCTCATGAGCGGGTGTCTGACTGATAAAAGGATTCCGCGACCGATGGCACATTCCCATGCCGTCGCGCTCGTGTAACCGTACTATGACGGATTCGTGTCGCGGCCGCAATCACGGTTGATTCAGAGCCGTGAGAGCGGTGTGCGTCTCGATCCGGGGGGATTCTTCTCCGGCCCCCTCGCCCCCGTCTTTCGGGGGAGAGGGTCGGGGTGAGGGGGCGAGCGCTGACTGCAGTGTCCGACACGAATCCAAAGCGTGAGCGAGCGCTCGTCCTCGCTCACGCTTCGGATTGGTATTCCCGTAGGCCGGGCACTCCGTGACCGGCAATCTTCGCGTCACGGAGTGCCGCGTCTACAGAAGACCAAGTCCGTCACCCTAACCCGCTCCCCCGAAGACGGGGGCGAGGGGACCGGACATCAAAGCCGCCGGAATCGAGACGCATACCCCGCCCCGTGACAGTTCCGCCCCGACACTGTCAAGGCGGGCCTGGCAAGGTATGCTATCGGCTCCAGCCGGCCAGGTTGACACTGAGGGATGCTCCATGCCGTCGTTTCGTTCGGTTGCCGTTCTGTTGACCGCCTGCCTTTTGCTGACTCTGCCGCGGGCGGATGTCCGTGCGGACGACTTCCCGGAAGTCCCGAATACGCAGCAGAACCCACCGCCGTTTACGACGCCGGAAGCGGCGCTCAAGGCGTTGCGACTGCCGGACGGCTTCCAAGCCACGCTGTTCGCGCACGAGCCGGACGTCCGCCAGCCGATCGCGATCACCACCGACGAGCGCGGCCGGATGTGGGTCGCCGAGAACTACACCTACGCCGAGCGGCCGAACAGTTTCGACGACAAGCTGCGGGACCGCATCATCGTCCTGGAGGACACCGACCACGACGGCAAAGCCGACAAGCGGACGGTGTTTTTCGATGACATCCAGCAACTGACCTCGGTCGAAGTCGGCTTCGGCGGCGTCTGGGCGATGGCCCCCCCGAATGTGTTGTTCATTCCAGACCGCAACCGCGACGACATCCCCGACGGCCCGCCGATCGTGGTGCTGGACGGCTTCGACACCGGTCCCGCCAACAAGCACAACTTCGCCAATGGCCTGAAGTGGGGACCGGACGGCTGGCTCTACGGCCGCGTCGGCATCACCGCGCCGGGGGAAATCGGCGTCCCCGGCACGCCCAAGGAACAGCGCGTCCCCGTCGGACCGAGTCTGTGGCGATACCACCCCGTCACCAAAGCCGTCGAGGAAGTCTGCACCGGCACGACCAATCCGTGGGGCCACGACTGGGACGACCACGGCGAACTGTTCTTCATCAACACCGTCATCGGCCATCTCTGGCACGGCCTGCACGGGGCGCATTATCGGCGGATGTTCGGAGCCGACCGCAACCCGCACGTCTTTCAGGTGATCGAGCAGACCGCCGACCACTTCCACTGGGACACCGCCGAGGCGTGGAACGACATCCGCAAAGGGGTGACGGCGACCACGGCCCAGGCCGGCGGCGGCCACGCCCATTCCGGGCTGATGATCTACCTCGGCGACAACTGGCCCGACCAGTACCGCGGCAAGATGATGACGCTCAACCTGCACGGTCGCCGCATCAATGTGGATCGCCTGGAACGCCACGGCGCGGGCTACGTCGGCAAGCACGAATCCGACCTGATCTTCTCCGACGATCCGTGGTTCCGCCCGCTCGAACTGATCTACGGCCCCGACGGCGGCGTGTACGTCGCCGACTGGTCAGACGTCGGCGAATGCCACGAAAACGACGGCGTGCATCGCACCTCGGGGCGGATCTTCAAGATCACCTATGGCGAGCCGATGCCGCATAAGAATCTCGATCTGGCGAAACTGTCGTCGCTGGATCTCGTCAAATTGCAGACGCACCGCAACGATTGGTTCGTGCGGCAAGCGCGACGGCTATTGCAGGAACGGACCGCGGGCGGGGAGAACATGGCAGCGGTTTGTGCGCAACTAGCGACGCTGTTCGCCCAGGATTCCGACATCCCGCACAAGTTGCGGGCGATGTGGGCGCTGACCGCATGTGGCGGCGCCGAGGCCACTTGGCTGCATCAGGCGCTGTCGTATCCTGACGAATACATTCGCTCCTGGGCCGTGCGATTGCTGGTCGATTCGAAACGCATCCATCCCAAGACGTTAGCGGCGATGGAACAGTGTGCCGCGTGGGAATCATCAGGGCTGGTGCTGTTATCGCTGTCGTCGGCTTTGCAACGGCTGCCGGTAGCGGATCGGTGGAGCATTGCCCAAGCCATCGGGTCTCACAAGGAATTCGCCACCGACGACGTTTTGCCGCTCATGCTGTGGTATGGCGTCGAAGGAGCGATCACCGAACAACCGAAAGAGGCGATCGGTCTGGCCACTTCCACCGAGATGCCAATCGTGCGGCAATTCATTGCACGGCGGTTGACGATGGAACTGGAGAGCAGGCCGGCAGTGGTCGCTCGCCTCGTCGCCGTGGCTTCGGCATCGAAGTCGCGCGAGGTCCAGCACGATCTGCTCACCGGCATGGCGCAGGCTCTTCAAGGGTGGCGGCAGGCGAAGGCTCCAACAGCATGGGCCACATTGCAGGCGAATATTAACAGCGCCGGCGACGCGGAACTAAAAAAACTCGTCCGCGAAATCTCCGTCGTCTTCGGCGACGGCCGGGCCATCGACGAACTGCTGACGCTCGCGAAGTCGACCGAGACCGACACGGCGACACGCCGGGCGGCGATCCGGTCGCTGGTCGATGCGAAGCCGCCCGGATTGTCCGATGTCCTGCAAGGGTTGCTGACGGACCGCGAAATTTCGCCGGAAGCCGTCCGCGGGCTGGCCGCCGTCGGGACCGCCGAGACGCCGAAGACGCTGGTCAAGTCCTACGGTCGCCTCGTGCCGCCGGGCCGGGAGGCGGCGATTCAGACGCTGGCGTCGCGACCGCAATCGGCCGCGGTGTTGCTGGAGGCGATCGCCGCCGGCGAGATCAACCGGGCCGACGTGCCGATTTATCTGGTCCGGCAGTTTCAGGGCTACGACGATGCGGCGCTGCAGCTGCGTCTGAAGACGATCTGGCCGGAACTGCGGCCGATCTCCGCCGACAAGCAGACCCGCATCGCCCAGATGAAGGACAAGCTGTCGCGCGAGACGATCGCCGCCGCCGATGTCTCCGCCGGCCGGGCGTTGTGGGAGAAATCGTGCGCGAAGTGCCACGTGCTGTTCGGCGAGGGGGGCAAGATCGGCCCCGACATCACCGGCTCGCAACGGCACAACCTCGATTATCTGCTGGAGAACATCCTCGACCCCAGCGCGACGCTCATCCCCACGTTCCGGATGACCACGCTGATTCTCGCCGACGGCCGCGTCATCAACGGCGTGGTGCTCACCAAAACCGAACAGACGTGGGAGGTCCAGACGCCGACGGAAAAGCTCACGCTGCGGAAGGCGGACATTGAGGAGACGAAGGATTCGACGCAATCGCTGATGCCGGAAGGGCAGTTGGACCTGCTGTCGCCGGAGGAAGTCCGCAACCTCATCGGCTACGTGATGTCGCCGCAGCAGGTGCGGTTGCCGACGGAAACGTCTGGCGAACAGTAATCGACGACTTCGTCCTGGCCCCCTCGCCCCCGTCTTCGGGGGAGAGGGCTGGGGTGAGGGGGCGAGCGCTTGATCGACTCCGATCTCGGTTCAGAGGGTTTTTCTCCCAGGAAGATAGAGGTCTCGAACACACTGCGAAGCGCCCGGCCCCCTCACTCTAACCCTCTCCCCCGAAGACGGGGGAGAGGGGACCGGATCAAGAATCACCAGCGGTCTTCGGCCTCCGTGCGTGACTCTTAAGAAAGCGTATCCCACCTTTACGAAACTTTTTTTGACCGACCGGGTTTCTTCTGCGAAAATAGTAGACCGACAGCCAAACACTCCGGGGGCTGACGCCACCCGGCTCGCCGACAACCCGTTCACGAGGAGCCGCTCATGTCCCCGATTCCCTCCCGCCGCCGGTTCCTACAACAGGCGGCGTTTGTCACCGCCGCGTTCACCGTTCGCGGTGCGTTCGCGGAGATGCTGCTCCCGACGCCGCGGATGACCGAAGGGCCGTTCTATCCCGACAAGCTGCCGCTCGATCTGGACAACGACCTGATCCGCATCAACGACAGCGTCACCCCCGCGGTCGGCGAGATCACGCAATTGACCGGGCGGGTGCTGTCGGCAAGCGGCGAACCGATCCGCAATGCGACCGTCGAAATCTGGCAGTGCGACGCCAACGCCGTCTATCTGCACACGCGCGACAGCGTCCCGAAGGCGAAGCAGCAGGACCAGCACTTCCAGGGCTTCGGCCCGTTCGAGACCTCGTCGTCGGGCGAATCCCCCTTCCGCACGATCAAGCCGGTCCCCCATCCCGGCCGGCCCCCGCCGCACATTCAC
>JAWXBB010000419.1:0-12964 GCA_034439795.1 Planctomycetaceae bacterium
GTCAAGGGGTACATCGGCCTGCAGGTGCATCCCAAGACACCCGACATCATCCACTGGAAACCCGGCAACACGATCCGTTACCGTAACATTCGCATTCAATCGTTGAATCCCGCGTAAGACCGTTCGATCTTGGATTGTGCCGATCTGCGCTTTCTCAACTTCCCCTTGTCAGGATCATCCAGGATGACTCGATCCATCTCTCGCCGTCACTTTCTGAAGCAAACAATCGTCGCCGGCGGGGTGCTGGCACTTCCGTCGGTCAGTTGGTCCCGCGTGGCGGGCGCGAACGGCAAGCTGCGTGTGGCGTCGATCGGCACGGGGGGCAAAGGCTGGTCGGACCTCACCGCCACCGCAGCCAGCGCGCACGTCGAGATCGTGGCGCTGTGCGACATCGACGAAAGCGTCGAGCATCTGGGCCGCGCCGCGGACAAATACCCAGCGGCAAGGCGGTACACCGATTGGCGGAAGCTGCTGGATGAGTCGAAAGAGATCGACGCGGTCATCGTGTCGACGCCCGATCACATGCATGCGCCCATCTCTCTCGCGGCGATGCAGCTCGGCAAACACGTTCAGTGCCAGAAGCCGCTGACGCACACGGTCTTTGAAGCCCGGCAGATGCAACTGTCGGCGAAGAAGCACAACGTCGTCACGCAGATGGGCAACCAGATTCAGTCGCACCAGGCGTACCGCACGGCGGTGAAGCTGGTTCACGACGGGACCATCGGCAAGGTGCGCGAGGTCCATTCGTGGCAGAGCGGCGGACTGCGCTGGCTGCTCAAAGACGATCGGCCGGCCGGCAGCCAGCCCGTGTCCGCGACGGTGCATTGGGACAACTGGCTGGGCGTGGCCCCTGAGCGTCCCTATCTGCCGGAGATTTATCATCCGTTCAACTGGCGGGCCTGGCAGGATTTCTCGAACGGCCAGTTGGGCGACTTCGGTTGCCACATTCTCGACCCCGTGTTCATGGCACTGAAGCTGACTGCACCGCTCACGATTCAAGCCGACGCTCCTGCCATCAATCGAGAAGCCTGGACCAAATGGTCCACCGTTTCGTACGTCTTCCCGGGCACTCCGCTGACGGCCAACGACACCATCAACGTCACATGGTACGACGGGGCCGGCAAATTCCCGCTGCGCGAGGCGCTGGGTCTGCCCGATTCATATATGCTCCCCGCCAGCGGCTCGGTCCTGCTGGGCGAGAAAGGGTCGCTCGTGATTCCACACGTGGCGATGCCGAAGCTCTTCCCGGAAGAGCGGTTTGCCGACTTCGAGATTCCGGTGGTGCCGGCCCGCGATCATTACACCTCGTGGGCCGATGCCTGCCGAGGCGATGATCGCGCCACATCCGCGTTCGACTATTCCGGCCCGTTGAGCGAAGCCGTTCTGTTGGGAACGATCGCCATCCGTCATCCCGGCCGCACCTTGCATTGGAGCGCCGAACAATTCCAACTCAACGGCGCCCCGAATGTGCAGGATCTGCTGACCAAATCCTACCGCTCCGGCTGGCAACCGAGCTGGATCTGATCTGCGCACGCCATCCGATTCACGGCCCTGAGAGAATTCCGCGAGCGAATAAAACGACGCTCGTGGGTTGTAACCGTCGATTCAGTTCGCTTTCGTCAGATCGCCGGCATGGTGCTGGATGCGGTCCAGTGCGGCAGCGATGGTTTCCATGTCCGGCTTGGCTCCGAGCAGCATGTTTTGCGTCAGCCAGCACGTATTCTCAATCATGCGGTCATTGGCCGGACAATGGTTCTGTTCCCGGTATTCGTTGAGCCGTTGCTGCGAATAGATCCGCTTGAAGCCCGGTGCGTTGAGAAACTGCTCGACAAACGGCTGCTTGTTCAACGCCGTATATCCGCCGCTGACGGGAATTCCCTCGGTGCGCAGCGCTTGCACGAATCGCGTTTTTGACATCCCCGCAAACTGATCGGGATCGTAGTCAAAGATGTAAAGGTGGTAGCCGTGCCGGGTGGTGCCTGGATACGTTTTTTTGGGGCGAATTCCCGGAATCGCGCTCAGCAACTCGTTGAGATAAGCGCCGTTCTCTTCCCGACGTTTCGTCAGCAGTTCATTTCGGCCGAGTTGCCCCAACAACACCGCGCCCTGGAACTCCGTCAGGCGCAGGTTGGCTCCGTTCGAGGTGCGAGCCCCGTCGTCCTCGAGCGTGCTGGAACCGTTGTTCTGAAAGGCCCGCGCGCGGGCATAGAGCAGCTTATCGTTGGTGGTCAGTGCGCCCCCGTCACCCGACGTCATGTTCTTCGAGTTCTGAAAGCTGAAGCACCCCGCGTCCCCCAGCGAGCCAACCCGCCGTCCCTTCCATGCGGCCGTGTGGGCCTGACAGGCATCTTCGACGACTTTCAGACCACGACGTTGGGCGATCCCCAGCATCCGGTCCATATCGCAAGGCGCGCCGCCGATGTGGCAGGGCAGCACGGCCCGGGTGTTCTCGTTAACCCGCGCTTCCAGCGTTCCGGCATCCATCTGGGCGGTGTCCGGATCGGAATCAACAAAGACCGGCAGGGCGTGATGCACCAGCACGGCGTTGATCGACGCGACAAACGTGTAGGGCGGCACGAGGACTTCATCGCCCGGACCGATCTGCAACGCGGCGAGAGATGCGATCAGCGCCGAAGTCCCGCTGTTGGTCGCCTGGCAGTACGACGTGCCGACGTCTTTGCCCCACCGCTGCTCGAAGGTGGCGACCCGTCCCTGATCGCCGGCGCGATACCGATACCAATCGCCGCTGCGGAGGACCTTCAGGAGCGACTCTTCATCGCGTTCATCACTGATCGGCCAACCCGGCCACTTCCCGGAGTGCATGGGCGTGCCACCCAGGAGGGCGGGCTTGCCTGTGGCCGCCAGCGCCGGTCGAGCGGACAGCAGTCCGCCGGCGAGGGCCGTTGTTGCGACAGTCGTTTGCAGAAACTCGCGCCGTGAGACTGGTGATGACGCCGAGGAGGATGTGCTGTCCATGAGGAGCTTTCTGCAAGATCTGAGGACCGACGGTTGGGAATCAAACTGGCTTCAAACCAGCACAGAGTTCGTCCGAGGTCACCGTGTATTGGCCAAACATCTCCAGGAACAGAATCGCGCCGTGGGTTTGGCTTAACGCGGCTTGCGACTCACGCGATTCCATGCCCGTGGTGCAATCCCGGACCAGGACGACTTCGTAACCGCGGCGGCTCATTTCGAGCGTGCCGTAATCGCGGACGAGGATGCAGGCATTCGTGTTGAAGCCCGCAAAGAACAGGAACAGGATTCCCAAACGCTGGCAGAGTTGATGGAGTTCTTCCCCCGTGGCGACCACAGGCTCCTCCCCCATCGGCCGCACCTTGGGATGGATTGTCAAACCGGCCCGCAACCGGGCGAGTTCGGATTCGCGCGGCTCGGCCGGCCGGCGATACGCCTGAAACGGGCCGGACTTGCTCCGAAACTCGGGCGGCGGCCAGTGAGCGGGTTGCGTCGTCGCCGTCTTGGTCTGACCCGCATTCACCCAATTGGGATGCCGCGTCGCGTGTGGCGGCGACGGAGCATGCACGATATGTCATGCCGGCCTCGCGGCATCCGGTCAGCAGCGGCACGAGTTTTTCGTCGATGACGGTCTCGGCACGGGCCTCGGTGTCTTGGAGGTAATGATGATCCCAGACATCGACCAGAATCAGCGCGGCCTGACTCAGCGGAATCGTCCAATCGAGGTGCGCGTGCCCCGTATTCGTTTCGATCCATTCCACGCCTGGATCGACGTGCCAACGATGATACCGCGGCCGCACATGAAGTTGGGCGGACAGTTCCGGCGGTGCTGTGGCCGACAACGGGTCGCTCGAAAATGCTGAGGAGTCGAGTGCCAGCGCCGCTCCCGAGGCGGCGGCCATCGAGAGAAACCGCCGGCGGCTGGGGAATTCCAAGGCGTGTTCCTGCTGAGAGTCGTTCATGGTCCACCTTTTCTCCGGCCAGTGCGGCCCTCGGCGATTTCGAGCCGGAAGAACGCCGCCGCATTTTTCCAGGCGATCTTCTCGTAGTCTTCTGCGGGGAACAGAGCCGCAATGTTCGCCAGCTTGACGAGCGAGGGGCCGAGGTAATCGAAGGGCAAATGGCTCCCGAAGGCGATCGATTCGACCCGCAACTCGTCCACCAACTTGGGAATGGCCTTGTTCAAAAGCACGTCCAACCGTGCGAAGTCGATCAGGCAGCGGCCCCTCAAGCCAGCCGCGATCAGTTGCGCTCCGTTCAAGCCGATCCAGTTGCTGAGCAGGCAGCGTAGCTTCGGATGAGCGGCGGCCACTTCGGTCAATTGGGCTGTTGTCAAATCCTCCGCAACGTCCCAGTGATGACGCTGCCGGCGGTCTTCCAGTCGCTGCGTGAGGACCACCGGAAGGTCGTAGTCCACAATCCGACCCAGTGCAGCCCGACCGAGTTCGCCGGTCAGGCTGTATCCGTGATGTTCGGGCAGCAGGGTCACCCCTTTGGCGTTCCAACGCCGGACGGATTCCTCCAGGTCGCGTTCCCAACCGACGTATTTGGGATTGACCGTCGCCACCGGAATCAGCCGGTCGGGGAACTGACGAACGTCCTGGAACAGTTCTTCATTGCCGCGATGCGAGTCGCGATAGAACACCGCATGGAGCGAGGAAACCACGGCCATGTCGATGCCGTGAGCATCCATGTGCTCGATCATCCTGGCGGCGCTCGTGAAGCGCACGGGCCGGAACGGGTAATGACCGAGATGGGTATTGACGTCGATGATCATGCGGCTCGTCGATCCAGAATTCCCTGAAAGTTGCGCCAGAAGATGTCTTCACGCTGCTGGAGCGTCAACTCGGCGGAGAGAATCTTGCCGACGCCCCCTTCCATCGTGAGGTCGGTCGCGAACAGGATTCGGCGGTGGCCCAACTCAAGCACGCACCGACCGATGGTGTCGTCCTCGAGAACGCTGCCGCTCGTGTCCAGATAAACATTGGGGCAGTCACGCAGCCCCTTGATGGCCCATTCCCAGTCGCCTCCGCCGTTGACGTGCCCCAAAATGAGGATCAGCTCGGGGTATCGCCCCGAAAGCTCGCAGAAATCGAGGGCATGGGACGTCAACGGCTGCGCAGCCAGCGACTTCGCATCGGTCAGGTAGGCGGAATGCCCCAGGATGGGAATCCGGCGCTCAATGCATCTCTCGACCACGGGGAACACGATCGGGTCGGTGTACTTGAACTGGTTGTAGAGCTTCACGCCGATCATGCCCGCCTCCAGGCAGCGTTCGATCTCGTCCAACGCCGCCGGACCGTTTCCGGGCTGCACGAAGCAGTAGCCCTCGATCTGACCGGGGAACCGCTTCATGGCGGCCAACACAGAGTCATTGGCGTCGCGAACGGCAGCGATCTCGGCCAGAATTCCTTTGGAGACGGGACGGGAGCAGTACAGCTTATTGATTCCCAACGCTTGTGCGGCGGCCACCAGGTTCTCGACCGAAGACCAGTCCGCCTGCGGCTTGTGGACGTCCTGCATCACATGGTTATGCGCATCGAGTTTGCGCATCTGCCGCCAACCCTGCGGCAGGCCGACGCCGTCGGGCCAGTCCAGCATTGACGACTCAGCGTCCTCGACTTTGTCACGATCGGCATCAGCCGCGACGGAGTTGCGCGACGCGACGGCGAATGCACCGAACGCTGTGCCGGCGTTCCTCAAAAATGTTCGCCGATTCTCCATCGTCATGAGACAATCCCAGTTATTGGCCGTTGATGGAGCGAGCTGCACTGGTCAGCCATTCGACGCGCACCGCCCCTGCGTGCTCGCGCTGCGGAAAGGACCGCAATCGCAAATGTTCCTTGGTCGCATCGAATTCCAGGCCCGGACCTTCGGCGACTTCAATCCGCAGCGACCGGCCGCCATCGACCTTGGCCGCGGATTTCACGTTGTACGGATACACCCACCCATCGCCGGTCAGCAACCGCACAACCTCGCCTGCCGACGGGAGTGTCGCGCCGTCATAGGCCACGACCAGCGCGTCCTGCTCGGCCCTCAGTAACGAAGCTCGTTGAGGAGCAGGCGACGTCAGCTCAAAGTTCCCCATGCGCCAGCCACCGTCACCCAGCGCATACGCCTGTTCGACCGTGCCGCCGCGCAGCGTCAGCACACCCACTTCGCCGCGAAAGTGCGCCCGAGCAGCGTCGCTCGACCCGATTGTAATCGTCTGTTCCGTTCCGGCACCAATGACAATGACATCCGTCCGGTCACCGATGGTGACCAGCAAGCCCGCCGCGCCGTCACCGAGTTCGACGCGCTTCGCGGTGGAAATCGCGGGCTGCGTTCCCAACGGCTCCAGGAGGGACACAAACGTGCTGCGCCCCGCTTCGGCCTGATGTCGCAACATCAGGAACGGACGCTGGTGCTGTTCCAGTCGCGAATCGTCCTCCCCGGCCAGCCGAATCGAGGGGTTCTCTCCCAGGACGAGCTGGCAGTTCGCTTCGGGCAACAGAGTGACTCGCAGGCCGCCTGGCGGTTCGTCGAGCGCCTGCCAGTCGACACGCACCGGCAGTCCTTCACGCACGGCGGCGGTCTGCAACTGGCGGAGAAAGCCGTAGGCGTAGTGCGGCTCATAAGCCCGCCCCGCCTGGCCTTCATTGGTTGTCGGCTTCCAATCGAAGCCCTGCGGCAACAACGTCGGCAACTCTTCCAGTTCCAGATCCGCAGCCACTCGCGTCTGATCATCGGCGTCACCGTGGAGAAAGTAGTCGTGCGTGTGCCCGCCCTCCACCTCAAACAAGTCAATCCCATAGCGGGACTGCTCACCGGCGTCCACAACCACCAGCGTGCGGCGATAAGACTTCGCCAGACCCGGATAGGCCCGAACCCCATCCGTGCTGACCACCTGCACGCGCGGATTCGTGAAGTCGATCAACCGCAGGCTGCCGTCCGTGGGCGCGGCCCTCGAACCGGGCGCTTGGCTGAGGCCATCAATCACGACGGTGTTATGGGAGGCCGTAGCCAGCGTCCACGACCGATAAGCCGTGTGCGTATAGCCCAAATCGGAAAGCAACTCCCGTCCGTTGGCAAAGAGGATCAGACTCAAGAGGTCCGCATGCTGATGTCCGTAGCCCCCGGACCAGCTCAAATGCCACTCGCTGCGATTCGGTCCCGCTCCACTTCGCAGGCAGGCATGACCGAGCGCGGGCAGCAAATACGAGGGCCCCGACGCAACGCCACGCGATCGCCCCCCGCGCGCCGCCCACGTATCGTGCACCGGCACTTCGCGCCCGTTGGGCAGCCGCATTTTGGCCAGCGCGGCACGAGCGCTCTCTGCCAGCGGGAACTCGTTCCTCAAATCCAGATTGTCGAATCGTGCGTTGTCGACGGGATCGATGTGCCCGGGCGGATCGCTGTAGCCGCGCAGTTCGCGCAGCACTCCCTCCAGGCTGGAAATCGTCTGCGAACCGTAACTCGGCGACCCTTCGCACCAGAACCCGTCGTAAAAGAACTGGCTCTCGATCAGCCTCCGGAACCGGCGCACGACTTCGTGAACATAACGCGGCTCGTCAATCGTGCGCCCGAGCTTCACCAGCGACTTCCAGGCGGTGGGGCTCATGTTCGTGTATTCGTCGGAATTCGCGAGCACCTGCTCGCCGGCGTTGCGCAGCAGGTCTTCCCGAATGCGGACCGCGACGTCGACGCCGCGGTCCTTCGACAAGTCCTCGAGCACGCCGCTGCCGCGGATCAACTGGAATGCTTCGACCAGTTCGTCGGGAATGTCGAGATACGCCCACCAATTCCAACGGGCGGTGCGAAAGCCCGCGCGAAACTTCGCCGGAGGCACATCGCCGTCGTAGATCTCCTTTTGTCGGAACGGATAGTCGTAGTGGTAACACCAGCCGGGGAAGACCTGCGCAAACCGGTCGAGAATCACGGCCGCGCGCCTGGCGTGGGATTTCTCCCCGGTGGCCGCAAACAGCCGCGCCAGCAACAGCGTTTGATTCGCCAGATACTTGCGGACCTCATCGTCACGGCGAGCCTGGAAGAAATAACGATACCCCGTGTCATCCGCCCAGTAGTCGAACCGCGCGGGTTCACCGCGGGGGTTGCTGACGACGACCGCGTCTTTCATCGGGTATTTGTCGCTCGGAAAGCGATGGCCGCAGAAACTGCACGCCACTTCGTCCGGGCGCTGGATGGTCCAGGTGAGCTGCCGTTCCTGGCGCCCGCCCGTGCAATTGGGGCATCCGACGTATTGCAACCCCGATTGCTGCGGGACGAGCGCCACGACTGCGGCCTCATCCATTCCGCGCACGACGGCGGTGGCCTCCAGCAACCGGTCGACATTTTGCGCCCACGAGTCCAGCGGGCCGGCAAAGATCAGGCCCACGAACAGCGCGACCGCTCGGCCGAAGAGACCAACTGCTGCATGGCACATGGTGAATGCCGAAAGCTCGTGTCGCAGATTTCCTGATCCGAATGTCGGAGAGGAATCCCTGCGGACCGACAGCGTCACGGTCCCCGATCAGGTTTGCAGGCCGCATCGTAATTGCTGAGCGCGACGTTGTCGACTGTCGCGAACATGGATCGTTCGTCAAGGGCGCCTGGTCATTGACCATCAGGAAGGGATCAAGAATCTGTTACGATCCCGGTTGTGAGAATCCCTGCCGACGTTTCAAGGATTCGTCGTGAGAGTCGCGAACATCATCTTGAGCATCCTCGCCTGGCACGCCAGCTTAGCGCTCTCTGTCCAGGCGCAGAGTGATCCGATCAAGTGGATTGAGGGTCATCAACCCCGCGCCCCGCGCGCTGCGCAGTACGGCAACGTTGTCTGGGTGTATTGGCCGAGCACGTTGGTGGAGGAGGCGGTGCTGACCGCGCACGAGTTGCCGGAGTTGAAACCCCAATGGGCCTATCGCCCGACGGATCTCACGACGAAAGAGATCGCGGTCGACGGAACAACGGAGTGGGCTCCGCAGCGAACCGTTCTTAAAGGAATCAGCGGATATTTCCAGACCGGCGGAGTCTTGATTTGCCGGGGATGGCTGGATGAATCCACCTTGGGTTACGTCGCGCTCGATGCCACGACCGGCGAAGAGCGCTGGATGATCGAGCACGCCGAGAGCAGCAGCCAGCCGCAGTCCGTCGGGGACAAACGCTGGCTGATCTTCTCGGACGGTCACGTCCGCGATCTGCGCGACGGCAAGGAGGTTTTCCAGCTATCGAACCAACGTGACTTCGCTCGGTTTGCCAACGACGCCCTCGTCTTCCTCGTCACCAATGAACGCTATGGCCCCACCCACCTTCGCCGCGTGCGGCTCCCCTCCGGTGAGATCGACGTCGATATCCTCCTCAGCGACCTGCTCGGCGATACGTGGGAAGAATGGTCTTACACGCTGAGAACCGTTCGCGGAGACCTGGCCATCCTGGACATGACGAGGGATGGGCCGGCCGACCTGAGTTTCCGCGATCGCCGTCAATTGGTCGGAATCGACCTGGCGACGCGACAGATCGCCTGGACGACGAAGCTTCCACGGAACGCACTCGTCGAATTGAACGCTTCCTCGGAGGCGGGCCAGGATTTGCAGTTAGAGGACGACCAGGATTTTCAACGGCGCTTCGGCAACAATGCCGAAGCGTCACCGCGTGCACGTGCCGCAATGACGATTGACGTTGCGACGGGCGTTAAGGCGTTAGTCCGTTTGCCGTTGCCGACCGAAGTGCTGTTCTGGCACTTGAGCTCGAGCGATCAACACGTTTCTGCCACCTTCAATCGACAGCGCGTCTGGACATTTATCGTTCGTCCCCAACGGCTGCTGTGCTTCGACGGGGAATCCGGCGATGTGCTTTGGGAAACGGATTGCCCCGAATTGCCCGAAGAAGTGCAGGTGATTCACGACCCCAGCGGCACGTCCGAATTCCTGGTCACAACGTCGTACGAAACGGTCCACGTCTTCCGTCGGGATTCGGGCGCAGCGGTCGGTTTTTTCGGGCCGGAAGACGCCGGGGCCACGCTGAGGCCGCTCGTGCGTCCGAACGCGAATGCGACGGCAGCCACCAATGCGCCGCACGTCATCAGCCGAGCAGATGACTTCCTGATTGGTCCCTGGCCCAGTCGGTTGATGGTTGCGCTATTCGCACTGCCCCTGGCGTGGCTGACTTATCGGTTGTGGCGTCAACGACCAGTTTCGTGACGGCATCCCGGGATTTCCACGCGATGGCTGTCCCGCGGCGAGTGTTCCGTCTTGTTCGTTGGGGTTGGGATCGCCCGAGGGAGCCGTCCCCCTCATATCCCAGACCAGAGATACTCGGTTTCGGACAGAGAGTTTGGCAGAAAACGGCGCTCTCGGTCGGATCGGTCTCGGTTGTGTGAGGATTGCTTGCCAGCATCCTCCGGCATACTCTGAATGCGCCGCTCTGAATCGCCTTTGGCCTTCTTCTCCTCTCACAAGGGCCTGGCATGCTGACCAAATTGACCGCCTTCTCATGGACGCTGTCGCTACTTCTTCCCTGTTCCCTGCTGGCGGACACCTTGGGTGGCGTTGTTCGGGATGAACGCGGACAACCCGTTGTTGGTGCACGGGTCGATATCGCGACGGCGGCCCCCAAGATCGGCCGCGGGATGTTTTGCCCGTCCTGCTATCTCGATTGCAAGAAATCGACGCGGACGGACGAGAAGGGTCAGTTTGAGATCGGCGGCCTGGACCCCCACCTCAAATTCCGCGTCCTGAGTGCTGCGCCCGGGAAGCAGACGGGAATCACCGAACTGCTTGACCCCGCCAGGGAATCCGCCCAGTTGGTTCTGCCAGATGTTCCGACGGACCTGCCGCCAAAACGGATGATCCGAGGCATCGTCGTCGACAGCGGCAACCGGCCGATTCCCGGTGCGCTTTTGGAGCCCTTCGGACACAAGACTCCCCAAGTGAGTTCCTTTGGACGAGTGGAAGCGCAGTCCACGGTCAGCGACGATCAGGGTCGGTTCCAGATGCTGCTGACCGCTGATTATGAGGAAGTCTTTGTCCAGGTGACTGCCGATGAATTGGCCGGCGCGACGTTGACCCTCAAGCCCGATCGCGAAGAGCGAATCGTCGTGCCGGCCGGAACGACGGTCAGGGGCGAACTCGTCTTCCAGGGGCGGCCGCAAGCCGGGATGCCAATCGCGGTCGTGCAGACCAACCGCCGCTCCGGGACGCACTTCATCAAGGCGGTGCTGGCCACCACCGATCGACGGGGTCGTTTTGAGTTTCACGCCCTTCCGGCCAGCCAGCAATACGCCCTCTTTTCCCCGGTCGGCAGCGGAAACGGCCAGGCGAGTCTGATTCCGCACGATCTGGTGCTTTCGACCAAAACCTTCCAGGCGCTCGGGAACAGCGAAGTGCGCGACCTCGGCCCGCTCGAATTGATGCCGGGCTTAACATTGTCTGGTCGAGTGGAAATGCTGGGGAACCACTCACCAACAGAGGGATTGAAGCTCAGCCTGGGACGCGGTCTGGCGTGGGATCTGATCGAGTTGACCATCGATCGCGACGGCCGCTTTTCGATGGGAAACCTGCCTCCGGAAACCTATGAAGTGCGCGTTTCTGCCGAGGGATTTCGGATCGACCTGTCGCAGATGAATTACCAGGGGACGCGGTCCAACACGTTCGGCGTGCGTCTGACCGAATCGCTGCAAGATGTCGCGGTCCCGTTGGCGCCCAACGAACCTGTCACGCCAGAGGCCCCTGCCGAGCCAGAAGACGTCAACCTGATTGGTTACAGTCAGACGCTGGCGGGGACAGTCGTTGATCCCGCCGGCAAGCCGCTGTCGGGCGTTCAGATCTCCGCCGACTTCGCGACTGGATGGTCAACCATTCCACATCGTCCAAACGCGCCTCCTCCAATCGCCACCACCGGCAGCAGTGGCACGTTCCGCTTGGAGCAGTTACCCGACAAGCCGATCCGGCTGTTGGCCCGTTTGCGATCGTCCGCCTCAGCGGGAACGCGCATCGCCTTCCCCGCCGAGCTGCAGCCCGCGCGGAACGACACCCAGATCCGCATTGTGCTCGATCCACGCCTGGCAGTCCCCGTGGAAGAGTTGGATAGGCGGTGAACGGAATTCGGCAAAGGGCAGCCGTTGCGGAGAATGCGATCACTCCGTCAGTGCCAAACGATCGCCACCCTGCGACAGGCAAATCTCGCGCGCGACAGAGGGGTTGGCCTCCCTATACCGAGCCCAGCCCCCCTCATAACCCAGACCAGAGACACACGGTTTCGGACAGAGAGTTTGGCCGAAAACGGCGGTCTTTGTCGGATCGAGGTTATGACCCCGCGAGACACGCCGAGGCGCAAGTCCGATTCGCGTTTCCGGAATCCGGTCGCACCGATTGCGGAGACTGGCGTTGTTTCGCGAGTCGGGAATCGGTCTCCGACTTACGATTCTGGAAAACAACAAGGCCCGTCGGAATTCCGACGGGCCTTGTCAGTAGCGGGGGCAGGATTTGAACCTACGACCTCGAGGTTATGAGCCTCGCGAGCTACCGGGCTGCTCCACCCCGCGCCAAGTACCTGACCCGTTGCCGGGTCGGTGGACCAAGTATATCGGTCAGGAGGCAGAAAGATAGTGAGGCCAACCGAAAACCCGCGGGAATTCTCCGGGACCAGCCGCTCGGTCGTGCGTTAACCACCGCCTTGGTAGCATGTTGAGCGATTGGTTTCGTGATCTGCTCCCGGAGAATACGCCATGCCCCTTCGCCGAAGCCGGACGGCCTTCCATTCGTTTGCCGCGGGGATCGCCGTCGTCGTTTCGCTCTTCGTCGTCGCTGTCCCGGGGCATGGCCAGACGCCCGCGACTCCCAAGGCGTCCGTCACTGCTCCCGATTCTCCCGACCGCTGGGACGCCGCGATTCAGGCGTTCGAGCAGCAGAACGCCGCGTCGCCGCCCGCCAAGGGGCAGAAGCTGTTGCTCAACAGTTCGAGCAGCCGGATCTGGAACCTGGCGGAATCGTTTCCCGATCGGCCGTGCCTGAAC
>JAWXBB010000420.1:0-7365 GCA_034439795.1 Planctomycetaceae bacterium
GACAGCCCGTCGTCGAGCAGCGTCGCCTCGACCGATTGCAGCAGCGACCGCCAGCCGGTGAGCTGGCCGCGCTCGAAGGCGGCGACTTCGGCCTCCTCGTGGGCAATGCGGTCGCAGAGCTCGTCGACCGAAAGGAGCGTCAGGTCTTCGGACATTGCCGGCAGCGCGAGCGCTTCGGCGGTTTCGGCGTGCGTGCCGATGTGAATCGTGATTTCGGTCCCGCCGCATTGGACGCGGTCGCCGTCGTGCAAGGCCATCCGCCGGCAGCGGTCGCCGTTGACGATCACGGCGTCGTTGTCGTCCGCGGCCTCGATCCCGACGGTGTGGCCCTGGAGATGGAGCTCGCTGTGAACGAGCGGCTGGGAAGCGTCGTCGAGTTGCAGGTCGCAGAAGTCGCCGCGACCGATGAGGAAGCCGTCGCCGTCGACGGTCACCTGGTGAACCGCTCCGAGGGTGGTCCGGACTTCGAGGACGACCGGAACGGCGGAGAGGACGGCGGTCTGAAGGAGACCCGAGTTCCGAATTGCGTCAGCCATGTCGCATCGCATCCTGCGGAGGGAGAACGGGCGCCGCTGTGGCGGCCGGTTGGCGGACGCGAGTGCGTCCAGCAGTGTCTTCGACCGGCGGAATCCGCCGCATTGAGGAATTCGATCCGCGCAATGGTCCGTAGCGACGGCATCGATGAGATACGTCGCCGAACTTCGCACAGACTTTGCGGGTGGCGCAAATCCGCTGGGGTGAAAACGGACGCGGAACCGCAAGGCCGGCGATTGGCGGGAAGTTTGCCGCGCCTGTGGGCGGTCCGGGAATTCGCGGACGCAGAAGACGGACAGGAGAGCCGCGAAGGGGGCAAGAGGATTCAGGTGTCAGAAAGACAACCGGAAGCCGCGGGATAGCCATCCCGCGGTTGCCCTTTTCAGTGTACGCAATCGTGGCTTGGTCCCCTCGCCCGGCGCTTCGCTGGGAGAGGGTTAGGGTGAGGGTGCTTTTGCCTTGGGTCTTTCTTCTTCCTGAATGAAGACGAAGACCAAAGGCACCCTCACCCCCGGCCCCTCTCCCACCGAAGCGGCGGGCGAGGGGTGCAAGAAGCCGCGGGATGCTATCCCGCGGCTTCCGAGTGGCGCTGTTACCGCGGCTTGCGCGCGACGGCGAGCATCTTGCGGGCGCGGTTCTGCGACGCGGCCTTGGCGCGGAACTGATCTTCGGTGGTGGGGACCATCGCCGACGCAGTCTTGAGGGCTTCCTCGGCCTTGGTCGCCGACACGTCCGCGGCGGGAACGGCGCTGTTGGTCAGCAGCGTCACCACCCCCTGCTTGACCTGCACGAAGCCGCCGTCGATGAAGAACCGGCGTTCGCCGCTGTCGAGCGTGACCTTGAGTTCGCCGCTGCCCAGCCGGCCGATGAGCGGCAACCGGCCGGGCAGGATGCCGATGTCCCCGTCGTACAGCGGAAACCGCAAGGCGGACACGGTCTCGTCCAGGAGTGTCTTCTCCGGCGTGACGATCACCAATCGCAGCGGTTTGCCCGTGGCCATGTGCTATTCCTCGTGACCATTCTTCTTGCGGCGACGGGTGTCCTCCGACAGATCGCGGAGGCTGCACACGCTCTCGTGATCGAGCAACGTGAACCCACCCCGCAGATCGACGTAGACCGCCACCCCTTTACCGCGAAAAGCGAGCGCCTCCGGGTGATCGACCTGAATGCGTTCTCCCGAGACCAACTCCACCTCAAACGGCTTGAACGGCCGACGGCGGTGAAATCCCTGCAACGATCTCGCAAAATTTTGAACCAGCATGACGGTCTCCCCAACGGTCTCCATCGGCATTATATCCAACGGAAGAACCATCCTGGCAAGATGTCTCGCGGCCGGCTGTTATTTCACCGACGCGGCCATCCGTTCGGCCTGTTCGGCGGCTTCTTCGATGGCCCCGACGTACAGGAACGCCGATTCGGGCAGGTGGTCCCACTTGCCGTCGCACAGCTCCTCGAAGCTGCGGATGCTGTCCGCGATCGACGTGTACTTCCCCGCCTTGCCGGTGAACACTTCGGCGACGAAGAACGGCTGCGACAGAAAGCGTTCGATGCGGCGGGCGCGGTGCACCACCAGCTTGTCCTCTTCGTTCAGTTCGTCGATGCCGAGAATCGCGATGATGTCCTGCAATTCGCGGTACCGTTGCAGGATCTTCTGCACGCGGCGGGCGACGGCGTAGTGGTGCTCGCCGACGATCTGCGGATCGAGCACGCGGCTCGACGAGGACAGCGGGTCCACCGCGGGGTACAGGCCCTTTTCGGCGATGCGGCGTTCGAGGTAGAGGAAGGCGTCGAGGTGGCCGAACGCCGTCGCCGGGGCGGGGTCGGTCGGGTCGTCGGCGGGGACGTACACCGCCTGCACCGACGTGATGGCCCCCTTGTTGGTCGAGGCGATCCGTTCCTGCAGCGCACCCAGTTCGGTGCTCAGCGTCGGCTGGTAACCCACGGCGGAGGGCATCCGGCCGAGCAGCGCGGACACTTCCGAACCGGCCTGCGAGAACCGGAAGATGTTGTCCACGAACAGCAGCGTGTCGGCTCCGGTCGCGTCGCGGAACCATTCGGCCATCGTCAACGCCGAGAGCGCCACGCGGAGGCGGGCGCCGGGCGGCTCGTTCATCTGGCCGAACACCATCGCGGTCTGGTCGATGACCGACCGGCCGGTGTCGCCGATCTTGGCCTCCTGCATTTCCAGCCAGAGATCGTTCCCCTCGCGGGTCCGCTCGCCCACGCCGGCGAACACCGAGTAACCGCCGTGCTGCCGCGCGATGCGGGCGATGAGTTCGGTGAGAATCACGGTCTTGCCGATACCGGCCCCGCCGAACAGTCCGGCCTTGCCGCCGCGGACGAACGGGATCAACAGGTCGATCACCTTGATGCCGGTCTCGAACAGCTCGGTCTTGGAGCTGAGTTCGGACAGCTTGGGGGGATCGCGGTGGATCGGCCAGCGCTCTTCGGTCGTCGCCTCGCCGCGGCCGTCGATGGTGTCGCCAAGGACGTTGAACACGCGGCCGAGCGTTCCCTTGCCGACGGGCACGGTGACCGGGCCGCCGGTGTCCCGGACTTCCATTCCGCGGACCATGCCGTCGGTCGAGCCGAGGGCCACGCAGCGGATGCGGCCACCGCCGAGATGCTGTTGCACCTCGCCGGTGACCTTGATGCGGGTCCCCTTGACCTCAGTCTCGATCTTGAGGGCGTTGTAGATATCGGGCAGCGAGCCCTCAGCGAACTCGGCGTCGAAGGTCGAGCCGATGATCTGCGTGACGTGGCCGACATTTGTGGCAGTAGCCGTTGACATGGCAGTGGCGTCTCTTACGAAAGTGATCGCGGGTTCAATAGCACTCGATAACCCATTCGCCGCCGTGGGCGGGGTTGCCGATCAGTGATTGGGTTCTCGGGTCGATGACGAAATCGGTTTGCTCCAGCGGGATTTGTCCAATCAGCACCGGCAGGTCATCTGGAATCTCGAAGACATCCGTGACGACAGTCCGTCCCTGAATGGTCAACGCAACGGCGGTGTAAACAGTGGTCTCGGCTGGTCCGGTCACGGTTCGAATGGGCTTGCGATAGGATGGAATGAGGCCCAGGTCATGAATCATCCGCGACGGCAATCCAATCGTGGAACATCCCGTATCGACCAAGGCATCGTCGACGTCAATACTCCGAACTTCGTCGGGAGTCCTGCGTCCCGCCCGGAGGTCGAAGACATCTCCAAGATTCTCGATTTTCACGGTCACGACCACGCGGCCCACGGTTGTCTCCCCGGTGATCACGTCCGGCCGCATCGGCACGAATCGCAGCGTCTCCGTCGGCATGATTGAGTTCCTCCACCGACAATTCTACACCACTTGCCCTCTGATACGGATGACTATTCCAGCGCCGCGGCTCCGCCGATGATTTCGCTCAGTTCCGATGTAATCTGCGATTGCCGCGCACGGTTGTACTGGGCCTTCAGCGTGCTGATCATGTCGCCGGCGTTCTCGGTGGCCGACTTCATCGCCACCATGCGGGCGATCTGTTCGCTGACCGCGGCGTCGAGGAAGCACTTGAACAGCCGGGCCTTGAACGACGTCGGGACGATCTCTTCCAGGCTCTCCTCCGGCGACGGCAGGAATTCGTATTCGATGTCCGGACCGGCCGCGGGGGTCGCGCCCGCCAACTGGCCGATGGGGAGCAGCGTCTCGACGACGGCCCTTTGCCGGGACATCGACTCGAACTTCACGTAGGCGACGTCCACGCGGTCGATCGCGCCGCTGACGTAGCCGTCGATGAACCGCTGGCCGAGGACGTCGACCTGCTCGAACGTCGGCTTGTCCTCAAAGTGCGTGTAGGTCTGGTCGACGGGCTGCTTCTGGAACTTGAAAAAGTTGATGCCCCGCTTGCCGGAGACTTCCAGCCGCAGCTTTACGCCGGCGGCGTTGAAGTCGCGGAGTCGCTGCTGGGCGACGCGGAGCACGCTGGCGTTGAACCCGCCGCACAGACCGCGGTTCGAGTTCAGGACCAGCAGGATCGCCGACTTCTCCGAGTCGTGTTTTTGCAACAGCGGATGCGTGAGCGAGGTCTGCCCGGCGACGGCCTGCAGCGCGATCGACAGGTCGGCGACGATCTCGGTGATCTTGCGGGTGTACGCGGCGGCTTCGGAGGCCCGGTCCATCGCCTTCTTGAAGCGCGCAGTCGCGACCAGTTCCATCGTCCGCGTAATCTTGCGGATGTTGCGGACGGCTTTGAGCCGTTTCACGATCGCGCGGGCTTTGGCCATGGATGAGAACTCGTCGCGTCTGCAGGAAGCCCAGGGATTGCAATCCCTGGGCGTCGGGGATCACGGGTTGATGCGCGGGTTACTTCTTCACGTTCGCGGCGGTGGCTTCCCAGCGTTTGACGAACTCGGACAGCGCCGCCTTCAGCGCGGCTTCGGTCGCGTCGTCCAGCGTGCCGGTCTTCGTCAGCGCGTCGCGGATCTCGTGCTTCTCTTCCCGCATGAACGCCTGCAACAGCTTCTCGGCTTCCTGCACGCGGGTCACCGGCACCTGGTCGAAGTAGCCCTTCCCGCCGGCGTAGATGCTGACGACCTGGTCGGCCATCGACATCGGCTGGAACTGCGGCTGCTTGAGCAGTTCGACCATGCGGTAGCCGCGGTCGAGCTGCTGCTGCGTCGCCTTGTCGAGTTCGGTGCCGAGCTGGGCGAAGGCCTCCAGTTCGCGGAAGGCGGCGAGGTCGAGGCGGAGGCCGCCGGCGACCTTCTTCATGGCCTTCGTCTGGGCGTTGCCGCCCACGCGGGAGACCGAGATGCCGACGTTGATGGCGGGCCGGACGCCGGCGAAGAACAGGTCGGGTTCGAGGTAAATCTGGCCGTCGGTGATCGAAATCACGTTGGTCGGGATGTACGCCGAGACTTCCCCTTCCAGCGTCTCGATGATCGGCAGCGCGGTCATCGAGCCGCCGCCGAGTTCGTCGCTGAGCTTGGCCGCCCGTTCGAGCAGCCGGCTGTGGCAGTAGAACACGTCGCCGGGATACGCCTCGCGACCGGGGGGCCGGCGCATCAGCAGCGACAACTGGCGGTACGCCACGGCCTGCTTCGACAGGTCGTCGTACACCACCAGCGTGTGCTTCCCCTGGTACATGAAGTGTTCGGCGATGGCGGCCCCGGCATAGGGGGCGATGTATTGCAGCGGGGCGGGATCGCTGGAGGTCGCGGAGACGACGACGGTGTAGTCCATCGCCCCGGCTTTGGTGAGCGATTCCACGATCTGGGCGGTGTTGCTCGCCCGTTGACCGCAGGCGACGTACACGCAGATGACGTCGCCCCCCTTCTGATTGATGATGGCGTCGAGCGCGACGGCGGTTTTGCCGGTCTTGCGGTCGCCGATGATCAGCTCGCGCTGACCGCGGCCGATCGGGGTCATGGCATCGACGGCCTTGACGCCGGTCTGGAGCGGCTGCTTGACGGGCTGCCGGCCGGCGACGCCGGGGGCGATCGTCTCCAAAGGGCGGGAGTGCGAGGCCATCACGGGCCCCTTGCCGTCGAGCGGGTTGCCGACGGGGTCGACCACGCGGCCGATGAGCGCCTCGCCGACGGGAATCGACAGCAGCGCGCCGGTGGTTTTGACCTCCATGCCTTCGGCGATTTCGAGGTAATCGCCGAGGATGATCACGCCGACGGAGTTCTCTTCCAGGTTGAACACCTGGCCGCGAACGCCGTTGGCGAACTCGACCATTTCGCCCGACATGGCGGACGAGAGGCCGTAGACCCTGGCGATTCCGTCGCCGACCTCGACCACCCGACCGACTTCGGAGGTCTCGATCTGGCCGCGGAAATCCTCAATTTCCTGCTGAATGACTGAAGCGATCTCGCCCGCGTTGAACTTCATTCATGCACCTCTCGCGCAGCCTTCCGCGCAATTGCTTCAAGCGATTTCGGACCGAGCCGTCGTACACCGTGTCACCCACGCGGATGACCAGGCCGCCCACCAGTTGCGGATCGACCACCGTTTCGACGATGGGGGCCGCCGCCAGCGACTGTGCGAGCCGCTCGGAAAGATTCTGCAAGGCCGAGGCCGACAACGGCCGCGCGGACGTGACCCGCACGCGCACTTTGCCGGACCGGCTTTCCTGTTCCAGTTGCGTCGCCCGCCAGATCGCCTGCACCAGGTCGATCCGGCCGTGCCTCGTCAGCACTTTGAGGAAGTTGACGAACAGCGGCGAACCGCGTCCCGCCAACACTTTGTCGATGAGTTGCAGCTTGTCGTCCATCGACGTCATCGCCCCGCACAACAGCTTCTCGAACATCGGCTGCGGCGCGAGAACGTCACTGATGAACGACCCGAACTCCTCCACGACCGCATCGATTCCGCCCTCTTTGGCGGCGGCGTCGAGCAGCGCGACCGCGTAGACCTTCGCCACCGTTTGGGCGCTGGGGTCTTCGAGGACGGTCGGCACTTTGGTCTGGATGTCGGGCATCGATGTCATCTCTGGGAAGCCCAGGGATTGCTATCCCTGGGCGTCTTCTAGTTCCGGCGCACGTTCAATTCGGACAGCGCCTGCGTGACCAGGCGTTCGTGATCCTCGCCGCTGAGGCTGCGTTGCAGCACCTGTTCGGTGGCCTGCACGACGTTCGCCGAGACGAAGTCGAACAGTTCGCCGATCGCCGTCGCCTTGGCCTGCTCGATGTCGTCGACCGCCCGCTTGCGGGTGGCTTCGGCTTCGCGCTGGGCGGTGGCGACGATGTCCTGCTTGGTGTAATCGGCGTCGCGGCGGGCCTCGGCGAGGATGTTTTTGACCTCATCCTGCACCGCCGCCAGCTTGGCCTCGTGGTCGCGGAGCAGAGCCGCCGCCTTGGCA
>JAWXBB010000421.1:0-40312 GCA_034439795.1 Planctomycetaceae bacterium
GAGGGGGACCGCTTTCTGGACCGCTGGTTCCGCCACGTGGGCGATGCCGACAAACTGCGGGTCATCACCGACGACGATGTTCCGCCGGCCAGTCCCGATGCCGCCGAGACGGCGGAACTGGCGGGGAATCCGTCCCTGCTGCAACACGCCCGCACGCTCCGCGAACAGATCGAGCAGCGCGAAGTCGTGTCGGCTCAACTGGCCGAGGCCGAGCGCGCGGGCGATCTCCCGGCGATCGCCACCTTGCGGCAGAAGCACGCGGACTTGACGGAAACGCTGGGCGACCTGTTCGGCGCGAGCGGCATCCAGGTGCTGATCGTCATCCCGACCGACTTCGCCCGGCACCTCGCGGAGATGAAGCAGGCCGTCGTCGATCGCGGCGAACGGGTCGCCGAGTTCGATTACCCGCGGCCGCTCATCGTGCAGAACAGCGCCGATGAGAAATCGTTGATCGCCGCCAACCGCGTGCAGCGGGTGATGGACGCCTGGGAGCGTGAGATCCTCAAACTGGCCTTGCAGGAGGTCGGGTTGCCGGCGAGTTTGCCCGCGCCGATCAATGCGTCGGCGATCGACCTCGCCGAAGAACAGCAAATCTCGGCAAACGTCTGGAGCAAGCTGTTCCCCGCGTTGCTGGTCATCATGGCGCTCACCGGCGCGTTCTATCCGGCCATCGACCTCGCTGCGGGGGAGAAGGAGCGCGGCACGATGGAGACGCTGCTGATCTGCCCGGCGTCGCGGACCGAGATTGTGCTCGGCAAGTTTCTGACGGTGATGGTGTTCAGCGCCGCGACAGCACTGCTGAACCTGTCGAGCCTGGGCTTCACCGGGAAGTATATGATTTCGCTCGCGGGCGGCGGGGCGATGGCGAAGGTGGCCGATCTCACGTTGCCGCCTTTGGCGTCGCTGGCCTGGGTGCTGGTGATGCTGGTGCCGCTGTCGGCGTTGTTCAGCGCGCTGTGTCTGGCGTTTGCGACGTTCGCGCGGAGCAGCAAGGAGGGGCAATACTACCTGACGCCGCTGCTGATGGTGACGATGGGCCTGACGGTGTTCTGCCTGTCGCCGGCGGTCGAAATCCAGCCGTTCTACAGCGTGATGCCCGTGATGGGCCCCGCGCTGCTGCTCAAGGGGTTGCTGCTCGACAGTTCGTCAACGCAACTGCTGGTCTACGCCATTCCGGTGCTGGCGACGTCGTTCGGCTACGCCGTGCTGGCGTTGTGGTGGGCCATCGATCAGTTCGCGAGTGAAGACGTCCTGTTCCGCGAAGCCGAGAGGTTCGATCTGCGACTGTGGCTGCGGCATCTGCTGCGCGACAAGGAAGCGACGCCGTCGTTCGCCGAGGCCGGCTTCTGCTTCGTGATGATCATGCTGATGCAGTTCATGGCGCTGAAGTTCTTTCAGGCGCCGTTGCAGACCGTCGCCGAAGATCAGCGCGGGCGGTTGATGATGCAGTTGCTGATCATCCAGCAGTTGGTGATCGTCGCGACGCCGCCGTTGTTCATGGGGGTGATGCTCACGAGCAGCATCCGCGACACGTTTCGCTTGCGCTGGCCGGGTCTCATTGATCTCGTGGCGGCGGGTCTGTTGGCGTTCGTGATGCATCCGTTGTCGTTGGAGTTCGCGGCGAGCATCCAATGGTTCTTTCCGCCGCTGCCACCGAGCGTGACGGAGATTCTGGCGACGATTTCCAGCGGCGACATGCCGTGGTGGATTCCGTTCCTGGCGTTTGCCGTCGCGCCCGCCGTGTGCGAAGAACTGGCGTTCCGCGGATTTCTGTTGAGCGGGTTCGTGCGCGGGGGCCGCGAACGGCTGGCGATCGTGCTGTCGGCGCTGACGTTCGGCATCATGCACATGATCCCGCAGCAGGTCTTCAATGCGTCGCTGCTGGGATTGGTGCTGGGCCTGATCGCCATCCGCAGCCGCAGCCTGTGGCCGGGGGTGCTGTTCCATCTGACTTACAACGGCCTCGAACTCAGCCGCAACCGCTGGGGCGGCGACATGCCGTCGGTCGGCGGATGGAGCTGGCTGTTCCGCGTCGATCCGACCGAAGGAGGCCTGCGGTATCAACCCCTGCTGTTGGTGCTGGCGGGCGTGACGGCCGTCGCGTTATTGCTGTTGATCGCGCGACCTAGAACTCAGGCGCGGGGCGACCAGGCGTTATTGATTTCGGACCGCTGGCCGCTACCGGCCACGCCGTCCGTGGTGACGAGGCCTTAGCGTCAGAAGGGTGTGCAGCTCGATTGCTCTTCGGTCCGGTCCCCTCTCCCCCGTCTTCGGGGGAGAGGGATAGGGTGAGGGGGCCGAGCGCTTCAAAGGACTCCCGAAGACAGATTTCGTGAATCGACACGCTGCGAAGTGATCGCCCCCTCACCCCAACCCTCTCCCCCGAAGACGGGGGAGAGGGGGCCGGAGAAGAGACCCGGAATCGAAAAACACTCCCTCAATTCTCCCCCGGCGGGCCGAACCGGACTCGAAACCCCTGTGTCACCGGGCTAGACTGATTGTTGATGTTGGAGAGGGTGTGCGCGGCCCGACGGGTCGCGCGGGGGACGGTTCGTCGCCCGAAATTGCATGCCGACTCCGAACACTGCCGTGTCTGCTGAAGGAAGTCCGAAGTGTCTGTCGCCGCCCCCACCACCGCTGCTTCCCTCACCGACACGCTGCCGTTGAACGGGGCCGAGGTTCTGGTCCGGGCGCTCATCAAGCAGGGCGTGGACCTGATCTTCGCGTACCCCGGCGGGTGCAGCATGCCCATGCACCAGGCGCTGACGTACCACCGCGACGAAATCCGCACCATCCTGCCCCGGCACGAGCAGGGGGGCGGGTTCGCCGCGCAGGGCGTCGCGCGCACCACCGGCCGCGTCGGCGTCTGCATGGCGACCAGTGGCCCCGGCGCGACCAACCTGGTGACCGCGATCGCCGACGCCAAGATGGACAGCGTCCCCCTCGTTGCGATCACCGGCCAGGTGCCGACGACGGTCATCGGGACCGACGCCTTCCAGGAGACGCCGATCGTCGAGATCTGCCGCTCGATCACCAAGCACACGTTTCTGGTGACCGACGCGAAGGACATCGCGCGGACCATCAAAGAGGCGTTCTACATCGCCCGCACGGGCCGGCCGGGTCCGGTGCTGGTCGACATGCCGAAGAACGTCCAGATGACCGTGCTCGCCGAAGAACCGGATTACGATCCGCCGATGAACCTGCCCGGCTATCACCCCGAGGTCCGCAAGCCGCATCCCAATCAGATCCGCCAGATTCTGGCGGCGATCCGCGAATCCAAGAAGCCGATTTTCTACATCGGCGGCGGCGTGATCCAGGCTGACGCCGCGGAAGAGTTCACCAAGTTCGCGAAGAAGACCGGCATTCCCGTCACGATGACGGTGATGGGCCTCGGCGCGTTCCCCGGCAACGACGAGCAGTCGCTGCACATGCTGGGGATGCACGGCACCGTATACGCCAACTACGCCATCAATGAAGCAGACCTGCTGCTCGCGTTCGGCGTCCGCTTCGACGACCGCGTGACGGGCAAGCTCGCCGAGTTCGCCAAGCACGGCAAGATCGTGCACGTGGACATCGACCCGTCGGAAATCCACAAGAACAAGCCGGCCCACATCCCTGTCATCGCCAACGTCAAAGAGGTGCTGCAGGGGTTGAACGCCCTCGTCGCCGACGAGGACGTCCCCGAACTGTCCGACTGGTGGAGCCGCATCAACGAGTGGAAGAAGACGTATCCGCTGCGCTACAAAGACGCCGGCGACTTCATCCTGCCGCAATACGCCATCGACGAGCTGTGTAAGCAGACGCGGGACCGCGAAACGTTCATCACCGTCGGCGTAGGCCAGCATCAGATGTGGGCCGCCCAGTTCTACAAGTTCGAGCAGCCCCGTCACTGGCTCAGCAGTTCGGGCCTGGGAACGATGGGCTTTGGCCTCCCCGCGGCGATGGGCGTGCAGGCCTCGCATCCGGGCAGCCTGGTCGTCGACATCGACGGCGACGGCTCGATCCTGATGAACGTCCAGGAGTTCGCCACGCTGAGCTGCGAGAAGCTGCCGGTCAAAATCCTGCTGCTCAACAACCAGCACCTGGGGATGGTGGTGCAGTGGGAAGACCGCTTCCACAAGGGGAACCGGGCGCATACGTACCTGGGGCCGATCGACCATCCGGAAGCCGTCGGCGCCGGCGACGGCTCGCACTACGACGACACGTACCCCAACTTCGTGCAGATCGCCCGCGGCTTCGGAATGCAGGCCCGCCAGGTCCGCAGCAAGAAGGAATATCCCGCCGCCCTCGCCGAGATGCTCGCGTCGCCGGAGCCGTACCTGCTGGACGTTCTCACGCCGTACCAGGAACACGTGCTGCCGATGATCCCCGGCGGGCATACGGTGAAGGAAATCATCATCGAGTAGGGGCCGCGGTCCGGGGATTATTGATCGGCCACCGAAGCCCACGGGGTCGCACCCCGTGGGCTTTCCCCATTGCGGCATGAGTTGGGAGCAACCAGACATGTCCGATTCACCCAAGCGATTGACTGTCGAGGAATACGCAGACCTGCCCGACGACGGAACGTGGAATGAACTCATCAACGGCGAAATTGTTCGGTTTCCGTTTCCTGACTTTCGGCACGGCTTGGTGTGCGGCCACGTCCTCGGTGAATTCGGCAACAATGTCAGGACGGATCGTCTTGGCTATGCCTGTGCGAACACGGGTGTCATCACCTCGCGGAACCCCGATTCCGTGCGCGGTGCGGACTTGGCCTTCTGGCTTCGAGACCGCGTTCTGAAGCCCATTCCGCAGGGCTATTTCGAGCCGCCGCCGGATATCGTCGTCGAGGTCAAATCGCGCTTCGACGAGTGGCCAGTGTGGTCTGCAAAGATCGCTGCCTTCCGGGCATGCGGCGTCAAAATTGTGACCGCTATCGACCCGGCGTTACGGCAGGCGGTGCATTACCGCGTTGGGCAGCCGGAGAAGGTTGTCGATGCCTCGGGCACATTGGATTACACAGACGTATTGCCCGGCTTACTGGTGACGATGGAGATGATTCTGAGTCGGCAATAAATGTCGAAGATTCGGGTTCAGCGTGTCTATCCTTGAACCGAAGGCAGCAGCGCAAACCACTGTGCGACCCAGAGAACAAACTCAGCGAGCACCACCCATCGCAGTTCGCGCGGGGTGGTTCGCCGCCTGTTGGCAATCACAAGAAGAGCAATCGGACAGACAATCCAAGCCAGCACACTGAGCTAGAGCATCACATTAACGAAATGGTACCCTGGACCGGAATCTGGCAGCGAAACAGGGGATAGTCCGCGATCTGCCAATGAAAATGACGCGCAGAATGCCACCAGAACGAGATGCGTATAAATGATGGTTCGCACAATCACGACCAATCAATTCTGATCTGAAGTGTATTGCCGGCCCCTCACGGCACCGGGCTGTTCCGGTAATCCAGCGGCGCCTTCTGACCCGGCGACAGCATCGCCTTGTACTCGCGGCCGTTGCGGCGCTTCGCGTGTTCGGCTTTGGCGGCGGCGAGCGTGTCCGGGGCGTTGAGCAGATCCCACGCCGACGTCGCCAGCGTTTTCGCCGCAAGCAGCATCCCCTGCCGGCCGATCGTCGTCCCGCCCGCCGCCACCGCCTGCCACGAATGGCCCGGCGTGCCCGGCACCCAGCACGCGGTCGAAAACCCCGCCGTCGGCACCACCCACGACACGTCCCCCACGTCGGTCGAACCCTTCGTCGTCTCGCCGCTGCTGTCGCTCACCTCGGCGATCCGTTCGAGCGGCGCGGGCTTCTGCAGCGTCTCGCGGATGCGCACCGCGAACGCGGTCTCCTCGGGCGAGTAACTCAGATTGACGAGCGACTTGAGATTCCCCTGGATCACCTCCGCCAGCGAATTGTTGGGCAGGATCTCCATCGTGCCGCCGAGGTAGTTCGTTTCCAGCTTCGTCTCAGTCGCCAGCGCTCCGGCTTCCGCGCACTTGAGCAGCCGCGGATAAAGTTGTGCGACGACGTCCGACTGCGGATGCCGCACGTAGAAGTAAACCTCCGCGAAATCCGGCACGACGTTCGGGGCCTGCCCGCCGGCGGTGATCGTGTGATGAATCCGCGTGAAGTCCGGCGTGTGCTCGCGCAAGAGTTCCGCGGCATGGGCCGTGAGTTCGACGGCGTCCACCGACGACCGCCCTTGTTCGGGAGCACCGGCGGCATGGGCGCTGGTCCCCTTGAAGCGGAATTTGACCGCCATCCGCGCGAGGCAACTGGCGTCCCCCGCCGAGTTGCGGGAACCGGGATGCCAGTGCAGCACGGCGTCGCAATCGGCGCACAGGCCGTCGCGGACCATGAACGTCTTCGCCGCCCCGCCTTCTTCCGCCGGACAGCCGTAGAAGCGGATCGTGCCCGATTGCTTCGTCCTGGCCAGTTGTTCGCCGAGCGCGATCGCGGCTTCCATCGACGCCGTGCCGAACAGATGGTGCCCGCAGGCATGACCGTAACCGTTGCCGTCGTCGCGCGAGAGCTGCTCGGGCACCGCCCGCTGCGACAGACCGGGCAGCGCGTCGTATTCGCCGAGGATGCCGATCACCGGCTTGCCGGAACCGATGGTGGCCGTGAACGCCGTCGGAATCTCGGCGACGCCCCGTTCGACGCGGAACCCGGCCCGCTCCAGCGCGTCCGCCAGCAGCTTCGCCGACCGCGTCTCCTGGTACCCCGGCTCGGCCCATTCCCAAATCTGCTTCGCGATCGTCCACGATTGATCCGCCCGGCGGTCGATGGTCGCGGTGAGGTCCGCCTTCACATCAGCGCGGACAACGGTGGGGCAGACCAGCAGAGGAAGCAACAGTACGAAACGAGGCATGGAAATGGCTCCGGCGGATCGTTTGGTCGAAATTCATGATCCCGAAGGGATCGCAGACGGTAGCCGGGGGTCGCAGGCTTTGCGCAGACCCCCGGATTGCGGTTGATGAGCAGACCGCATCCCGAGGGGATGCCAGAAGTTCGCGAACTGCACATGAGGCAGCGCCCGAATCTCTGCGACCCCTGCCGGGGTCGTCACGTTTCCTGGAACTCCGAACCGGGGGTCTTCGCCAAGCCTACGACCCCCGGCTACTCTCTGCGACCCCGTTGGGGTCAAATCGTGCAATCTCGTGATCGTGTACCACTGAACCACGCCAAGACAGCCTAAAGGCTGGACTCCAACGGGAAGGAGTGCAGCCAGACAACGGCCGCGCTATGATAGCGTGCCCTGCCATTCACGGGCGAGCGGGGGGACGTCAGCCTTTGTCGGTCGGTGCGCGGCTGGCTTTTGGGCCGCGTTTATTTCCGGTCCCCTCGCCCCCGTCTTCGGGGGAGAGGGGACCGAAGAGTCCACCCAAAAGAGAGACGCACACTGCCCTGTCAGAAACCACGTGACAAAGAGCCCTCATCATGCCGAAATCCTCCCCCAACGCCCTCCGCGTCCTGATCTTCGTCGGCGACGACTACGAAGACCTCGAACTCTGGTATCCCAAGCTGCGGCTGATCGAAGCCGGCGTCGAGGTCGTCGTCGCGGGCGCCGAAGCCAGTCGGAAATACGTCGGCAAGAACGGCTACCCGTGCGTGTCGGACGCTGCCATCGTCGACATGCACTCGACCGACTTCCAGGGCGTCCTCTGTCCCGGCGGCTGGATGCCCGACAAGCTCCGCCGCGATCCGCTGGTGCAAGACCTGGTTCGCGAATTCGCCGCCGCGGAGAAGCTGGTCGCCGCGATCTGTCACGGCGGGTGGATGCCGATCTCCGCGGGCGTGTACTACGGCGTGAAGGTGACGGGGTCGCCGGGCATCAAGGACGATCTGGTCAACGCCGGGGCGGTTTACTCGGATGCATCCGTCGTCGTGGACCGGCACTTCGTCAGCAGCCGCAAGCCGGACGACCTGCCCGATTTCTGCCGCGCGATGCTGCAAGTGCTGGGCGTCGCAGAGTAATCAACACCCATCAAGAAGCCCAGGGATAGCAATCCCTGGGCGTCCGTCGCGCGATCCCCCAACCTCACCATGCCCGATTCCCCCTCCCCCATCCTGATCCTCGGCGCAGGCGTCCATGGCGCCGCGATTGCGCGCGAACTGCTGCTCAACGGCTTGCCGGTCGTGCTGGTCGATCGGTTCGACATCGCGTCCGGGGCGACGTCGAAGTCGTCGCGGTTGATTCACGGCGGGCTGCGGTATCTCGAATACGGCGACGTCGGCCTGGTGAAGGAGTCGCTGGAAGAGCGCGGCCGCAATCTCGATCTGGCCCGGCACTTCGTAAGGCCGATCCGGTTGTACATTCCGGTCGAGCATCAGTGGTCCGGTCTGGTGCGGTCGGGAGTCAACTTTCTGGGGCTGCAACGGACGGACTGGGGCCGCTGGCTCGCCGGGCCGCCGAAGTCCCGCGGGTTCTGGCCGACGCGGCTCGGCTTGGCGATGTACGACTGGCTCGCGCAAGATCCCGATCTCCCGACGAGCAGCGTCACCGCCGTCGGCACGCCGCAGACGCCACGGGTTGATCCGCAGCGGTATCGGTCGCTGCTCGAATACTCCGATGCCCAGATGCCCTATCCCGAGCGGCTGGTGTTCGCGCTGCTGGATGATGCCACGAACATCGCGGCTCAGGGGCAGACATCGTTCGACGTGCGGCCGTATGCGAACGTGACGTGGGACGGCGACGCGGTCGTCATCACCTCGCCATCGTCACGGACGCCGTTGCGAATGAAGCCCGCGACGATCGTCAACGCCAGCGGCGCGTGGGGGGACGCCACGTTGCAGGGACTGGACATCACCGCGTTGCCGATGTTCGGCGGCACCAAGGGGAGCCACATCGTCACCTGGCACGCGGGCTTGATCGACGCCCTGCAGGGCCAGGCGGTCTACGCCGAGGCGGATGACGGCCGGCTGGTGTTCATCCTGCCGTTCGGCGACGCCGTGCTGATCGGCACGACGGACGAAACCTTCCTCGGACATCCCGAAGACGCGACGGCTTCCGAAGCGGAGATCGAGTATCTGCTGCGGATGGTCGAGCGCGTGCTCGCCGTCAAGTTGACGCGCGACGACGTCACGATGCACTACAGCGGCGTCCGGCCGTTGCCCCGGTCCACCACCGGGGCCAACGCCGCCATCAGCCGCGACCATTCGCTGGCGTGGCACCATCATCAGACCATTCCCGTGCTGACGCTCGTCGGCGGCAAGCTGACGACGTGGCGGTCCTTCGCGGAGGAAGTCACCACGCACGTCCTCGGCAAGCTCGGCCGGTTGCGGCTCGCCGACACCCGCACGCGCGTTATCCCCGGCAACGATCCGCTCCCCGACGGTGCGACCGTCGATGACGCCCTGTTCGCCAAATGGGCGAGTGAGACCGGCTCGACCGTCGAGGAGGTCGCCGCCCTCTGGCCGTTGTATGGAACGCGCGTGGTGGCCGTCCTGTCGGCAAATCGCGCGGAGCCACGGATGCCGATTGCCGACGGACCGTGGTCCGCCGCCACGGCGTGCTGGATCATCGAGCACGAGCACGTCACGCGGCTCGCCGATCTCGTCGAACGGCGGTTGTTGTGCATCTTCCGGCGGACGATCACCGCCGCGATGCTGGCCGATCTCGCGCAGTGTCTCGTCGCGTGCAGCCGCCTTGCAGAAACCGATGTCACTGCGGACATCACCCATTGCCGCGACAGGCTCGCGAAGCATTATGGGCGGGTTGTATCCTGACGGAAACGTGGGGGATGTGGGTGCCACGCAAGGCCGTCCACGAACTCGCAGAAAAAAAGCGGTTTTGTCCACAGATTACGCCGATTTCGCAGATTCAGGAGATGAAAATAACCTCCCTAACTCGGCGTAATCCACCAGATCTTGAATCTGTGAAATCTGCGTAATCTGTGGATCAAATGCTTAGCTCTGAAACAAATTCGTGGACGGCGTTCAGCCCTTCTTTGTGAAAGTCTGACATGCGGATTGCTCTCGTCGCGATTCTGCTGTCGTGCTCGGCTGCCGCCGCCGCGGAGCCGCACGTGTTCTATCACGAGAACGTGCTCGGCACCGGGCTGGAACTGCGCGTGCTGGCAGAATCATCGGCTGTGGCGACGCAGGCCGAAGCCGCGGCGCTCGCAGAGATCGACCGGCTGGCGGACGTGCTCAGCACGTACGATCCCGACAGCGAACTCAGCCGCTGGTTCAATAGCGGCGAAGCGACCGTGCTGACCGCCGATCTGCGCGACGTGTTGCATGCCAGTGATCGCTGGCGAACCGCGACCGGCGGCGCGTTTCATCCCGGCGCCGAACTGTTCACGCAGATGTGGCGTCGCGCCGAACAGGTCGGCGTCTCGCCGACGGACGCGGAGCGGCGACAGGCAGTGCTGCTGTTGCAGATCGCGCCTTGGGACGGGACCCGCGACGACGCCGCGCGACCGAACGGCTGCTATCCGATTAGTCTGAACGCCATCGCCAAGGGGGCGATCATCGAACAGGCTTGCCGGCGAATGCTGTCCGTCCCCGGAGTGACCGGAGCGATGGTCAAGATCGGCGGCGACCTGCGCGTGATTGGCAACCTGACCGCAACCATTGACATTTCTCCGCCGTCAGCCGCGCTGCAACCAGCGACCATTCTGGACCGCGTCACATTACAAGACCGCGCTCTGGCGACCAGCAGCGGCGCGTTTCGCGGCGTGACCGTCAATGGCCGAAGGTACTCGCACCTCATCGACCCGCGAACCGGGCAACCGGTGGACCACATCCGCAGCGCGACGGTCATCGCCCCGCACGCCGCCGATGCGGGCGCCCTCGCCACCGCCTGCAGCGTGCTGTCGGTGACGGAGAGCCTGGCGCTCGTGGATTCCCTGGCCGACACCGCTTGTCTGCTGCTCGATTCTGACGGGAAACTCCATCGCAGCCGCGAATGGCCGACGAAGAATATTGTCGCACTTGCCGACGACGCGAAGCCGCCAGCGTGGAATGGGGGGATGGAACTCGAAGTCACGTTTGAGATCAACCCGGCGGTTGCGGGCGGACGATATCGCCGGCCGTATGTCGCCGTGTGGGTCGAGGACGCCGACGGTCGCGCGGTCCGCACGCTCGTCCTGTGGGTGCAGACCAGCGGTCCGGGACCGAAATGGATTCCCGACCTGAAGCGCTGGTATCGCAGCGACCGCATCCGCAAGGCTGCCGACGGAACCGACCTCATTCCCACGGTCTCGGAAGCCACGCGCAAACCGGGCCAGTACAGCGTCACCTGGAACGGCCTCGACGACGCCGGCCGGCTCATCAAACCGGGCGACTACACGCTGTTCATCGAAGCGGCCCGCGAACATGGCACATATCAACTGATCCGCAAAACGGTCACGTGCCGCGAACAGCCGGTGCAGAACAAGCTCGAAGGGAACACGGAGATCAAGTCGGCGACGATCGACTACCGCAAGCCACCCGCCCCGCCCGCGAAAGGGGCGTGATGTCCGACGAGTCTCCGGCATCTCCCGCAGCCTCCCGCCGTCTCGGTTCGCGCATCGCAGCCACCGTGCGGTGGCTGCACATCTATCTCTCGATGTTCGGCTTCGCGACGATCCTGTTCTTCAGCGCGACGGGGATCACGCTCAATCATCCGACGTGGTTCGGACTGGACGCCGACCACGTCGATGACGTGTCCGGCGCGATCGAGCGGGAATGGCTGCAATCTTCGGCGGAGAGGGCGGTCGATCAGCTCGCCATCGCCGAGTTCCTGCGGTCGCAGCATCGGTTGCACGGCGCGGTGCGTGAGTTCCGCGTGGATGAATTCGAGTGCTTCGTCGCGTTCAAGGGGCCGGGTTACGCCGCCGATGCGTTCATCGACCGCGCGACGGGGAAGTACCAGTTGACGGTGTCGCAGCACGGGGCGGTCGCGGTCCTGAACGACCTGCACAAAGGCCGCGACTCCGGCCGGTGGTGGTCGCTGGTGATCGACCTGTCCGCCGGGCTGATGGCCCTGAGCGCGGTGACGGGGCTGGTGCTGCTGTTCTATCTGAAACGTCGCCGCGTCGCGGGGCTGGTGACGGCGCTGGTGGGCACGACGGCGATCATCGCGGCCTACGTGTGGCTGGTGCCGTAGGAGCCGGGGCGTGTCGCCCCGGTCTTTCCTTTATCGGAAGAGAAGACCGGGGCGACACGCCCCGGCTCCTTTACGCCTTCAACAATCCGCACTGCTTGAGCAGCGGCTCGACGCGCGGGTCGCGGCCGCGGAAGGCGCGGAAGACGTCCAGCGGGTGCCGGCTGCCGCCGAGCGACAGCACGGTGTCGCGGAACCGGCGGCCGGTGGTGGACACCGCCGCGGGGTCGTCCAGGCCCGCCTCCTCGAAGGCCCCGAAGGCGTCGGCGCTCAGGATTTCCGCCCATTTGTAGCTGTAATACCCCGCGGCATACCCGCCCGCGAAAATGTGCGAGAACGAGCACAGAAACCGATCTTCGGGCAACGGCGGCAACACGCTCGTCGTCGCGGCGATGCGGCGATGCACGTCGAACACCGTCTCGCCGACCCCCGGCTGGAACGTCGTGTGCAGCGTCAGGTCGATCCGGCCGAACTGGATCTGTCGCAGCATCATGGTCGCCGCGCGGTAGTTGCGGGCTGCGCAGATTTTCTGAAACAGTTCGTCGGGCAACGGTTCGCCGGTCTGATAGTGGCCGGTGAGACCGAGCAGCGTCGGCCGGTGGTAGCACCAGTTCTCCATGAACTGGCTGGGCAGCTCGACGGCGTCCCACTCGATCCCCTTGATGCCCGCGGCGTCGGGATGCTCGATCCGCGTGAGCATGTGCTGCAGGCCGTGCCCCATCTCGTGGAACAGCGTTTCGACTTCGCGAAACGTCATCAATGCGGGCGTCTCGCCGACGGGGGGCGTCTGGTTGCAGACGAGGTGCGCGACGGGCAACTGCACGCGGTCGCCGATGCGGCGACGGCCGAGGCAATCGTCCATCCACGCGCCGGGCCGCTTGTTCTCCGGCCGCGAATACGGATCGAGGAAGAACGCGGCGATCGGTTCGCCGGCGTCGTTCAGCACGCGGAAGAAACGAACATCGGGATGCCACGTCGAGACGCCGTCGTTGACCTGTTCCACGCGGATGCCGAACAACCGTTCCAGCAGCCGGAATAAGCCGTTGAGGACTTTCTCGAACGGGAAGTAGGGACGGATCTGTTCGTCGGTGTAAGCGTAGCGCTCTTCGCGCAGCCGTTCGGACCAATAAGCGACATCCCACAATGACAGCGGCGTCGCATCACCACGCGCGGACTTGAAATCCAGCAGATCCTGCAGGTCGCGCTGGGCCGGTGCCCACGAGGCGTCGAGGAGTTGCTGGAACATCGCTTCGATGGCCTCCACGCCGGGGGCCATCTTCCGCATCAGGCTGACCTCGGCGTAGTTGGCATACTTCAGCAGCACGGCTTTCTCGTGCCGCAACTGCAGAATGCGGTCGATGAGCGGCGCATTGTCCAGCGGCTCGACAGACGCCCGCGTGACGAATGCCCGGTACAGTTGTTCGCGCAGCCCGCGGTTGCGGCAATGCTCCATGAACGGCCCGAAAATAGCCGCTTCCAGCGTGATCCGCCACGGGCCGGCGTCGGCCGTGGCCTTCGCCGCCGCATCAGCATGAGCCGCGTTGTAAGTCTGGGCCGCGAGTTGCCGCAGCGTGCTCGGCCAACCCTCGGCGTCCGCGGGGTCGGTGATCTCCAGCGAGAACGCCTTGGTGGCATCGAGCACGTGGTTGCTGAAGTCCGAGCCGTGCTGCGACAGTTCCTGCTCGATCTCGTTGAACCGCGTCCGCTGCTCGAAGGGCAAGCCAATCCCCGCCAGTTCAGCGTCCTTGATGCGGTCTTCAATAATCCGCCGCTGCGTATCGTCGAGTCTGGCCCATTCCTCGCCGTTGCGAATGCCGAGCAGCGCCTTGTACAGCGGCTCGCTCTGCCGGCAGCGCAGACTGAACTCGATGATCTTCGGCTGCGCGGCGTCGTAGGCGGTCCGCAATTCGGGCGAGTTCTTCACGCCGAACAAATGCGACACCGGACTCCACGCGTACTCGAACGGCCGCTCCAGTTCCTCGATGGGACTCATCGTCCCCGCCCAGGTGGGTGCGAACCGCGGCTCGATTTCCTCCATCCGGGCGAGCGCCCGCTGCACGGTCGCCTCCACGGCGGGCAGCACATGCGCCGGTTCAATGCGGGCGAAATCGGGGAGGCCGGAGTCGATGAGCAGCGGGTTGGATGCAGCGTCGGCGGTTGCAGCGGTCATCAGTGAACAGGCTCCTTCCGAGGGCGATCACACAGATTCATTTGGTGTCTGCTGACGATACGATATCGGGCCGCCGTCTTCCATCGGACTCGAAGTGATCGGGCGTCGTCTCGCAGAGGAACTCATCGCATCGTGTCGCGCCGACCGCTTCTGCATGTGGTGCTGTATCAGCCCGATATCCCTCAAAATACGGGGAACATCGGGCGGACGTGCGTTGCCGTCGGGGCCAAGCTGTGGCTGATCCGGCCGTTGGGGTTTCAGCTCGACGAACGACATCTGCTCCGGGCAGGGATGGATTACTGGGAACATCTCGACTATGAAGTCGTCGACACGTGGGCCGAGTTCCGCACCAAGCAGCCGACGGGAACCGTGTGGTGCGTCGAGAATCCGGCGACGCGATTGCTGTGGGACGCAACGTTCACTCCCGGCGACGTCCTGTCATTCGGCAGCGAAACCCGCGGCTTGCCCGCGGCCCTATTGGACGAGTTCCGCAACACCACCGTGCAACTGCCGATGCGGCCGGAAGTGCGAAGCCTGAATCTCGCCAGCACGGTTAACACCGCGGTGTACGAAGCGGTACGGCAGTTCGGGGGGATGATCGGGGAGTGATATCGCGCGGAAAGGAGCCCATGGATTGCAATCCCTGGGCTTCCGTGGCGCGTTTCTCGTTCATGTGTGCGGCCGGCCGGTGATGGGGTACGCCGTATCCTGAAAACCCTTGCCGCTGTGTTCGCCCGGCGGGACGAGCGTGTCGACGAACGCTTCATCGTCTTTGGAGATGTGGACCGCTTCGCAGCGCAGGTTGTCCTCGAACTGCTCCATCGTTCGCGGGCCGAGGATCACCGACGTGATGATCGGGTTCGCCAGCACCCACGCCAACGCGAACGCCGACGTGGCGACTTCCTTCTGCTCGCAGTATTCGGTCAGCTTCTGGGCGACCTCGAAACTGGCCTCGCGGAGTTCGGCTTCCTTCATGCGCTTGTCGTTGCGGGCCGCGCGGCTTCCCTCCGGGAACGGCTGCCCCGTCCGGTATTTGCCGGTGAGGATGCCGCGGGCGAGCGGACTGTACGTGACGACGCCCAACTGCTGCGCCTGGCAGAGCGGCAGCAGTTCGACCTCGACATCGCGGTTGACGAGGTTGTACAGCGGCTGCACGCAACTGAACCGCTCCCAGCCGTGCTTGTCGCTGGTCCACAGCGCCTCCGACACCTTCCACGCCCGGAAGTTCGAGCACGCGGTGTATCGCACCTTCCCCTGTCGGACCATGTCGTCGAGCGCCCGCAGCGTCTCCTCCCACGGCACCGTCGGGTCCGGTTTGTGGGCGTAATAGATGTCGAGGTAATCCGTCTGGAGCCGCTTCAGGCTGGCGTCCAGCGCCTGCATCAACCAGCGGCGGCTCAACCCCTGCTGATTGACGCCGGTCCCCATCGGATTACAGCCCTTGGTCGCGAGGACCACATCATCGCGGCGGCCGACGAGCGCCTTGCCGACGACCTCCTCCGACTTGCCGGCCGTGTACATGTCGGCGGTGTCGAGGAAGTTGATCCCCGCGTCGAGACCGCGATGGATGATGCGGATCGACTCCGCCTCATCGGTCGGCCCGCCGAACATCATCGTGCCGAGACAGAGTTCCGAAACCTTGACGCCGGTGCGGCCGAGCAGGCGGTAGTTCATGGGGGGTGGTCCGTGGTCAGTTGTTAGTTGTCAGTGGGAAAGGCTAGGTATGATTGCATGGTCGCGGCGTTGTCGCGATGGGCTTTCTTCACCACTGACAACTAACCACTGACCCGATTAGAATACCTTGCACACGGATCGATTCCACCGCAAGGGCCTTCTCCATGAACACCGTCGAAAACCGTCTGGCCGAGTTGCAGCATCCGCTGCCGCATCCCGCGGCTCCGGTGGCGAGCTACGTTCCCGCCGTCCGCGTCGGTGAGCTGGTCATCACCAGCGGGCAGTTGCCGATGGTCGGCAAGGAAATCGTGTTCACCGGGAAAGTCGGCCACGACCTCCACGAGGAAGACGCCCAGCACGCGGCCCGGCTGTGCATTCTGAACGCGCTGGCGGCGATCAAGGCGGAAATCGGCGACCTCGACCGCATCACCCGCGTGATCCGGGTCGAGGGCTACGTGCAGTCGGCCGAGGGCTTCTCGAAGCAGCCGAACGTCATCAACGGCGCGTCGGACCTGCTGGTGCAGGCGTTCGGCGACAAGGGAAAGCACTCCCGCATCGCGGTCGGCGTCAGCGAACTCCCGCTCAACGCCGCGGTGGAGATCGCGCTGTGGGTGGAGGTGAGTTTGGAGTAACGGGACCGGCCTGGATGAGGGTTCGGCAGCTTTGTCCCCTCGCCCGCCGCTTCGGTGGGAGAGGGCTAGGGTGAGGGTGTATTTCGGCCTTTTCTTCGTTCGTGCAGGGCAAAAAGCAAAGACAGAAGCACCCTCACCCCAACCCTCTCCCAGCGAAGCGCTGGGAGAGGGGGTCAAACCGACGCAACGGGACCGAACGAGGCCATCACCATGAACGAGGAGTTCGACATGAGTACCGGAGCAACAGCCGCAGCAGCCGCAGCAGCCGCGGCGATCGCCCAGGCGATCAAGGCGTCGGGCGTCATTGTGCGGGTGGAACCGATCGACTTCCTGACCATCCTGCAGCGGCAGGAGGAGCCGCTGGTCATCCACTCCACCAGCGGCTACTTCAGCACGAGCTACAACTACCTGACGAGCTACAAGGGCCTGGGGTTCTTCGCCACGTCGTCGCAGGAGCTGGACCTCCCCGTGGACACCGAACTGATCCGGACGAAGACGATCTGGATTCCAGGGTGAACGCCGGGTGCCATGCTTGCAGTTTTGGGCAAGCATGTCTTCGAGTTCCCCAGGTGCGATGTCCGACCGGTGCGGCAGGAACGCGGGACTCCAACCGACGGCCGCCGCCAGCCACACCACCGCCGTGACCGCGGTCATGCCCTGCCGCCACCGACGACGCCACCGCAGCCGGTGGATATCCCGTTCCGTCAGAACCGACCGACAGCGCGGCGGCAACCCGGCCGCGATCCGCAGTTGCGTCCACGTGCCCCAGAACCTGGCGACGGTGCCGGGGGCGACGCCGGTCTCGCGGCAAAACCGGTCCAGCGTGATATTGGAGCCGACTCGGCCGGCGAGGAGACGCAATTCGGTCCGCAAATCGTGGGCGGTGGCGTTCATGGGGAATCCCAGTCGAGCGGTCAACAACCCGAAGCCGCGGGGTCGCATCCCCCGCGAAGAGCTTCGAATCTCTCACCCTATGGGCCCATGTTGCGCGGATTTTTGGGCACGTGGCGAGCCGGGAGGCGTCAGCGACCGGAGCGTTGATGGACTCCGGTCGCTGACGCTCCCGGCTCGCCTGAGACTGCGCGCACGCGGCCGTACCGTTAGGCTCGCTGAGCAAAGACTGGCTCGCTTTGCTCGATATGCCGCAGCCGGGCGTTCAGCCGCTCGATCTCAGACAGGATGCGTGGGTCTGGGCGGCGAGCATCGTTCATCGCCGTGAGATCGGCAATCGCCTCTTCAACGTCACAGAAGGTGTCTATTGTCTCGGTCATGATGGTCCTCTCTTACCGAATGACGAACGAGAGGTCAATTTGGTTCACGACTTTCCGTCGCATGAAGAAATCTAAATCTGTAAAACTACTTGCCGCCCGAAGACACGGCCGTGGCACTCCAGCGCCGGGTGCCACTGGCGGCGGTTTTGGGCCGCCAGTGTCTTTGCCGGAGACCCTTGAACTGGCCCAACGCGGAGTCCGTCTTCGAGAAACGCACTGGCGAGCGAAGCCCCTCGCCAGTGGCACCCGGCGAACACGGTCGATTCCTTGAGGCGACGAAACATGCTTGCCCCAAGCTGCAAGCATGGCACCTCAGACAATCTACCAGATCTTCCACCACGAACGCCCCGTGCCGCCGCCGCTGGTGGCGGGTTCGGCTTGGCCGGCGGAGGTGATGATCTTCTTCTCCGGCAGCAGCACGCAGCTCAGTTCGCCGTCGTAGCCGCCGGTGGTGTCCACGAGGATGCGTTTGGGCCGCATCTGCACCGCGGGGACTTTCACGTGCCCGCTGACCACCGGGACCGGGCAGTCCGGCGGCGGGTCGGTTTCGATGAACGCCTTCGAGCAGAGCCACGGCGGACGGTGCAGCGTGAAGTCCTTCTGCCGCAGAATCCGCAGTTGCAGATCGAACGGCGTGTTGGGATCGAGCCCCGCATGCACGAACAGATACTGCGGATGCTCCACCACCCACGGCAGGTCAGTCAGCACCTGGCGATGATTCGCCGACACCTTCGCGCCGAGGTCGGCGAGATCCCCCTCGGCGGCGTCATAAGAGGTAAACGTCGTTTCCGAGTCGTAGTGGTCGATCCACCGCTGGCCCCATTCGGCGGTCTCGGGGACGGGGAACCAACCGAGCGCGCCGGCCATCGCGAACTCGTGGTTGCCCATCACTCCGGTCGTGCGGGGATGCCGGCGGAGCAGGTCGAGGAAGATGTCGAGGCAGCCCTTCGGATCGGGACCGCGGTCGACGAAGTCGCCGATGAACACGAGCCAGCGCTGGGCGAAGTCCGGCCGGGCGGCGAGCTGTTCGAGCACCGCCTGCAGCTTGTCGACCTGTCCGTGAACGTCGCCGATCACCGCGACCGGCCCCTGAATCCTGCTCGCCAACTGAAACGGCACTTGAACAGTCCCCCCGGACTTTAATGTCGAATGTCGAAATCCGAATGTCGAAAGAAATCCTCGTGACCGATCAGCCGTTGATGCATTCGGTCAACGGGAGAGCGGGCTTGAATGCAGAAAACCGACCTCACGCAAAGGCGCAAAGCTCGCAAAGGAAGGCAAGCCGACGATTCATTGACGTGCGATCACCCGCCCCTGTACCCGAAATCCCCAATCTGTATTCTTCATTCTTTGCGAGCTTTGCGCCTTTGCGTGAGCCCTTCATTCCATTGAAATTGCGATCTAGCTATTTCTCAACTCACTTCAGACGCGTTTCCACGTCGGGATCGACGGCGACCGCCTTGTCATGATACGCCTGCGCCTGCTCGGCGTCCCCCTTGCGGGCCAATTCCTTCCCCTTCAGGAAGTACGCGTCGGCGACCGCCGAGTCCAGCCGGCGAGCCTGCTCGAAGTCGGCGAGGGCTTCGTCCACCTGTTCCATCGCCAGCCGGCAGTCGCCGCGGATGGAGAACGCCGACTCGTTCGGACCGCGGGCCAGCACGGCGTCGCAATCGGCGATGGCGGCGGCGAACTGCTTCGCGTCGCACAGCAACCGAGCCCGTTGCAGCCGGGCGTCGGCGCGTGTCGGCGACAACTCGATCGCCTTCGCGAGATCGTCGAGACAGCGGCGTTCGTCCCCGCGCTGCCGATACAGCTTCGCACGGGCGACGTAACTCGCGGCGTCCTGCGGCTTGGCGGTGATGGCGGCCGTCGCCTCGTCGAGCTGGATGAGGTACTGGATCTTCAGATCGTCCTGCCGGGCGCGTTCGACATCCCCCTGGGCGAGATAGGCGTCGCGGCGGTGGGCGTAATACTTGGCCTTGTCCGGATCGAGCAGCATCGCGTCGGTGAGATCGGTGATTGACCCCGAAAAGTCGCCGAGGTGCTGCTTCACCAAGGCCCGATTGGCGAGGGCGTTCACGTGCTTGCGGTCGATCTGCAACACGCGGTTGAAGTCGGCGAGAGCCCGATCCCAGCGCCGCAGATTCATCAGCGAGAAGCCGCGGTTGTTGGCCGCGTCGAGATAGTCCGGCTTGAGGGTGAGCGCCTTGTCGAGGTCGTCGATCGCCTGCCGATACTTCCCCTGCGCGATCTGCACCAACGCCCGATTGTTGTACGCCTGGACGAACTCGGGGGACAGCTTGACCGATTCGTTGAAGTCCTCGGTGGCGGCGTCGAACTGTTCGAGGCTCAGCCGCAGGAAGCCGCGATTGTTCCGCAACCGGGCGGACTGCGGATCGAGCGCGATCGCGCGATCGAAGTCGGCGAGCGCCCGGTCCCATTCCCGCTGCTTGTGATAGACGCTGCCGCGGGCTTCGTACGCCGTGGGGCTGTTGGGATTCTGCTCCACGACTTCATCCGCGCGAGCGAGCGCTCCCTTGAGATCGCCGTTCGCCGTCAGTTCGGTGACTCGGGCCAACGCCGATTCGGACGGACCAGCGACGCGCATCAAGGGGAGCTTCGTCTCACCCGAGCCGCAACCGGCCAGTCCAACGACGATGACCCCGACGGAAAACGCCTGCAGAGCACGCATCCCTGCGCTCCTCGTAAAAACTGACGCATAGGCAGCTTGCGACTCGGTGTTGTAGCGGGGAACGGAAATACGGTCAATCGGAAGCCGCGGGGTCGCACCCCCGCGGTTGCGTGACGGGAGGTACACATCCGCGGGGGTGCGACCCCGCGGCTTCGGCGACACACTCATTGCGCCGAATACCCGCCGTCGAGCATCAGCACCGCGCCGGTCATGAACCGGGCGTGGTCGGAGCAGACGAACCGCACGAACTGGGCGATCTCCTCCGCCGCGGCGATCCGGCCGATGGGGTGGCCGTCGGCGAGTCTCTTCAGGAAGCCCGCCGGATCGCCCGACTGCACGGCCGCCGATTGCAGCAGCGGCGTGTCGACGGTTCCCGGACAGACCGCGTTCACGCGAATGCCGTCCGCGGCGTATTCGATGGCCATCTGCCGCGTGAGTTGAATGACGGCCCCTTTGGACGGTCCGTAGGCTCCCTGACCCATCATTCCGCAGACCGACGAAATCGAGCCGATGTTCACAACGACGCCCGACTTCTGTTGCTTCATCAGCGGAATCACCTGCCGGGCCGACCAGAAGAGGCTCTTGACGTTGACGTCCATCACCCGGTCCCATTCCGCCTCGGTGTGCTCGTGCAGCGGCTTGATGCAGGCGATGCCGGCGTTGTTCACGAGCAGGTCGATGCGACCGAACGCCGCGACCGCCTGCCGGGCGTATTCGACGGCGGTCGCCTCCTGAGAGACATCGCCCCGCACGCTCACGAGCCTCCCGGCAAACCGTTCCCGCAACGCGGCCGGGACGGGAGGCTCCTGCACATCGACCCCAACGACGTTCGCCCCGGACTCCAGAAAGAGCCGAACGACTTCCGCGCCGATGCCCGACGCGGCCCCGGTGACGACGGCGGTTTTGCCGGTGAAGTCCATAAGTCCTTTCCCATTGACGGAGGCCGGGTGCCACGCAACGCCGTTCACGAATTTGATGGAAGGCCAACAGCGTTTGTCCACAGATTTCACAGATTCCGCAGATTGAAGTCAGATATAGGACAGCACTCAAGGAATTAAGCCTCGTCAGAGACTCATGTCTTGAATCTGCGTCATCTGTGAAATCTGTGGACAAACGCTGTTGGCCTTCTCTCAAACTCGTGGGTACAGGGGTCGCAGGGTGGGCCAGAAATCTGGTGGCGCTAACCTGTCAGGCTTCAAGCATCTTATTGCTGCGGGCCTTTCGCTGCCGCGCCGATGGCAACCACAAGCATTCCGATGGTCGCTGCGGCGGCCATCAGCAGTCCGCCCGTGACGAATGTTGCCACGAACCCCTGCCATTCCGAGGGTGTCGCAGTGTTAATTGGGATATCGCCAGGGTCGAATCCCGCCGCCGCCAGCCCAAAGAGGCCAGCCATTAGCTGCGGGAGTGGCCAAAGTTGGGACGCGCCAACAATTGCTCCGCCGATGACGATTCTCTTCGCGAAGAGATTGGATCGGCGACACGCTAAATGCCCTGCGAGCCACAGCAGCACAAGTGATGCTATCACCCCCCAATAACCACCGTTTTTGACGACCTCGGTCGCGAGAAAGAGCGGTACTGGCAGGTTGCCCAAAAAGACCAGCAGCCAAGCGATCTGCCAATATCGCGGCTCGCCAACCGATGGGTGTTGAATGCTCGGCGGGTCCGGCGTCGGCTGGTCCATCCCGCCATCCTACCAAGCGAGAACTCCCGGTCTGTCCGGGGTGTTGTGGTCATTCCTTGAATCGCCGCGACACCGCCTCAATCAGCAGTTCGGCACCCCACTGTAATATGGTGTCGGTCATTGAGTTCGCAGCTTCGCCCCCCAGCTTCGCGGCGAATCTGTGAGATGTCAATCACATTTCTTGAACCGACATCTGCCCGATATCACTCCCTCTTGACCGAACTTCCCCCCTGAACTACGGTTCCGGCCCTGTCCGCGTGTCCGGTGGCTCCGGGCGGCGAATTCGTGCGCACGGCGGTGCCCGCATGGCCGGCTTTCAGACTCACATTACGGTCAGCAGCACGCTGGGCGCCGGCTATGCGTGGTGGATCCATTCGCAATACGGCATTCCCTGGCCCACCGCCGCGGTGGCGGGCGGGCTGTGCAGCATCGCGGGGATGCTCCCCGACCTCGACAGCGACTCCGGCGTGCCCGCCCGCGAGACGATCGGCTTTGCCGCCGCCGTCGTCCCCATGCTGCTGTTCAACCGGCTGCACCATCTGGGCCTGAGCACCGAGCAGATGCTGCTCGCCGGTGCGCCGCTCTACCTCTTCATTCGGTTCGCCATCGGGTCGCTGCTCAAATCGGTCACCATCCATCGCGGCATGTTTCACAGCATCCCCGCGATGTTCATCGCCGGGATGATCACGTATCTCCTCAGCGATTCGTCGCCGACGACGCTGCGCGTGCTGAAAGCCGTGGCGACGTCGCTCGGGTTTCTGTCGCACCTCGTCGTCGATGAAATCTGGAGCGTCGAAGTCTCAATGACCGGCAGCCGGCTGAAATCGTCGTCGGGCACGGCGGTGAAGTTCTTCGGACAGAACGCTTCGGCCAACGCGATGTGTTACGGCCTCGCGCTGTTGCTGGGCTACGTCATCACGCAGGACGATCCGCAGGTGGCCGGACAGTTGCTGCAACGCGCCCAGATTGCCGCACCGCAACCGTCGCCACCGATCGTGCAGCCCGACCTGTTCGTGGCCCCGCCGGACACGCTGCCCGCGGTGCCTCCGTCGCGGCCGCGCTACCAGAGTCGCATCCCCCGGTATGAAGATGATCGGTACTGATCGCGCCCTCAAATTCACGGCTTTCGTTGCACATTCATCCGCTCGCGCCCGACTCCAGTCCCCCAGGAATCGACCATGACGCTGTACGACGCCCTGATGCTGCTGATCGTAATTGTGGCGGTGATGCAAGGCGCATGGCGCGGCATGGTGTGGCAGATCGCGCCGATCGCGTCGCTGATCCTCGGCTACATCGTCGCCACGCCGATGTCGATCACGGCCGCGCAATATTTCGGCAATCCGCCGCTGAATCGGTTGTGGGCGATGCTGGCCATCTACGCCGTGGTGTCGATGGCGGTCTATCTGTTCGTCCGCTCGCTGCGCGAATCGCTCGAACGGATGAAGCTCGTCGAGTTCGACCGCCATCTCGGCGGCCTGCTCGGCGCGGTGAAGGGCGTGTTGTTCACGGTCGCGCTCACGATCGGCCTGATCACCATTTCTGATGACGCGCGTGACATCATTCTGAAGTCAGAAAGCGTGACGATCGCGGCCCGCATCATGAATACGATCTCGCCGATTCTGCCCGACCAGCTTAACAACCTGGTGAAACCGTACATCAAGAATCTCAACGATCAACTGCCGGAGATCGCCGACAACCCGACGTACGAGTTGCCGTCGCTGCCGAACGTGTTGACGCCGCCGCGAACCGCGACGAACGACCGCCTGGCCAAGCCGAAGCGGTTCGATGACGACGGGGACTTGCCGCCGCCGCGCGACGATCGGCTCGACGATTTCTCGCAGCCCTCGTCGCGCACGCTTCGTTCAACGCCGCAGTCGGACAACCCGTTCGAGGACTTTGACGCGCCACCAAGTTCGACGAAGCGCCCGTCGCCGCAGCGCGAGCCGCTGAACGACGGCGTGCCCCTGCCGCCGCCCGGTCAAGACGATTTCTTCGGAGCCGATCCCGACGCCGCGCTGAAGTCGAAGTCCAATCGTCCGCGGTAATCGTTCGCGCATCTGTTGAGAAGCGGTTTCCAAACCGCATGATCTTTACGCCGAAGGCGTTGTCTCTCACAGCCCAGGGTCGCGAGTCCGCGAGCGCACCCTGGGTGGCGATCAATGACGAACCGCAAACCCTGAAAGGGTTTCATCGCGGTTTGAAGCTTCCAGTGATGCGACCCTTTCAGGGTCGATGCGTCTCGGATGCCAATCCCCCAGGGTGCGCTCGCAGACTCGCGACCCTGGGCTGTGTGATCGAACGCCTTCGGCGTACATGACCTCCGACCAATCTTCTGCACCAATCGCATCGACCTGATAGGGATTTGAAACCGATTCAACGAAGAAAGCCGAGGGGCGATGCGTCCCTCGGCTCTTCGTTTTGATCGGCGGTCATCGGCTCAGCCCACGGCCGTCAGTCCTCACGGGTAGAACGGGCTGTTGCTCGGGCGGTCGTTGCGACGGGCGGTCGTCGGGGCGTTCCAGTCAAACCCGCCGGCGGGGGTGACGCTGCGGTCGTACGCCGGCGTCCGCGTCATCGGCCGCTGAGCCGAATACGGCTGGTACTGCGCCGGGGCGTTGTACTGCTGATACTGCGGCACGCTGTACGGAGCATTGCCGTAGTAGGGCGCGTTGTTGCCATACGGGGCGTTGCGATAGCTCGGCGCCGAACCGTTGTAGTACGGGGCATTGCCGTAGCCGTTGCCCGGCATCGGGCATTGCCCATTCGCGCAGGCATTCGGCAGGTTGCAGTTGCCGTTGGGGCAGTTGGCCATGCCGCGGTAACCGCTCTGCACGCCGCATTGCCCGTTGGGACAGTTCGCGTACCCGTTTCCATAGGCGGGTTGCTGCCCGAACCAGGTGAACGGATTGAGAACGTTCTGAGCCGACGCCGTCGTTGTGGACAACGTCAGGCAAGCGACCGTGAGCAGGGGGACGAGGGTGGATCGGAACATGATCGGGTCTCCTTCCGCTGGACTAGGTAGCCAGCCTTCCTGGTGATTGGTCGTCGCGGAAGATCGCGGCGGCACTGAATCCGAGTGATCGCATTCCGCGTGCCACGAGCGCCACCATTCTGAGTTTTACCCAAGGCTTTCCCGTTGGTTTTCACGCATAATAAGAGGTGCGTTTTACACACCATCGGATTGTAGAAGCTCATCCCTCGGCAGTTTCTGCTCGTCTCGATGACACACCCTCAGAACGTGTCGCAACTATTGCAAGGTCGCAGACCGTCTTGGTGCAGGTCTTACCATCTGTAACGTGTGAAACGGGGCATTTCACGTCAAGAGCATTCTTGCAAACGACGCATCATCATTGACAACATTGTCTTGTGGGAATTGTAAGTCTGCAAAAACCGATTTGGCACGGGGCCTGCATTGCTCTTGACATGTTCGCGAGCTGAAGCCGCGACAATCAGGACGCTCAGTGCAAACGGCCCGAGGCCGACTGTTAAGGGAGAACAATCATGCTGGTTCTGACACGCAAGCGCGACGGAGTGATTCGGATCGGTGAAAATATTGTCATCCGTGTGATTCGGACTGGCAAGACAAGCGTTAAGATTGGGATCGACGCCCCCGCCAACGTCCGCGTGGTCCGCGGCGAACTGTCCCCGCTGCTGGTCAACACCGGCGACGCTCACGACTCGGAAGAGATGCAGTCCGAAGAGATGTCTCTGGAACTCGTCCACCACTAACACCTCACCAACTAACCTGTCCCCTGTCCCCATTCGTTCGGTCGCCAGACGGCGGCCTTTCCCAGGAAGGAACCAACATGAACCGTTCGTTCGCCTCAACCGTGATGACTGCCTCTCGCCCCGCTCTCCTGGTTGTGATGGCCCTCATCGGCCTGACTCTGACCGGCGCTGACGCCGCCGCTCAGGGAGACTTCCGCGGCCGTCTGTCCGACGACACGGACTTCGGCCCCACGCCTGGCGGCTATCGCCCGTCGTCGTACGAGCCGTCGTCCTCGGGGCGGACGAACTCGTACCGTCTCAATGATCGCGGGACGCTGAATTCCCGGTCGCGTGATCCGGCTGCGCGGAAGCGGTACGAACAGTTGTTCGAGGACGAAGCGGACTATCAGACGCTGCCCTACGATCAGCCGACCCGGACCCGGCCGTCGGACTACCGGACCAGCCCGGTCCAACGGGACTGGAACCTCGATGACCTGCCGATGCCGTCCCGGTCGCGGGATCTGAGCCGGGATGATCTGCCGTTGCCTACGCGGTCGCTTCCGACCCGCACGCAGCCGCAGTCACCGGTGAAGACTCCGGCCCAGCCGTCGCTCAGCGAGAAGATCGCCAAGCGGTATCAAGATCCGCGGGTGGTCCGCATCGTGCAACAGTTGAACCAGCAGTCGGGTGAAGCGTTGTATGCCGAAGTCTCGCAGCTCATCGACAACCGGCACATCACGCCGACGTCGTATCAGCAGCGGGTGGAAAGCGGCCTGGAGCACCTCGCGATGGCCGTGCAGACGCCGACGTTCCAGCAAGCCGTCGGGGCTACGCCCAATCCACAAGCGGTGCGGGCGTTGCAGCAGGAGTTGCAGAGTCTGGCCTACCAGTCGAACGTGCAGAACCTGTCGCAGGCCGTCGGCGTGATCCGGCAAGCCGGGCAGATGACTTCGCAGACGATGGGCGTGAATCCGGGAGCCGTGACGCTGGAGTTCGTGTACGGAGCCCTCGACACGCTCGATCAGTTCTCGATGTTCATCGCCCCGGAAAAGACCGGCAGCACCAGCCTCGGGCTGAAGGAGAACATGGTCGGCATCGGCGTGGAGATCGAGGCCCATCCGCAGGGACTGAAGATTCTGAAGGCGCTGACCGGCGGACCGGCCGCCGCGGCGACGCTCAAGCGGGGGGACATCATCACCGCGGTGGATGGCCGGCCGGTGGCGGGGTTGGAGTTGACGGAGGCCGCCGACTTCATCAGCGGGCCGAACGGTTCGCCGGTGCAGTTGTCGCTGAAGCGGAGCAACATGCTGGGCGACGTAACGCTCGTCCGCCGGCAGTTCGCGGTGCATAGCGTCTCGGAAGCCCGGATGGAGCAGGCGGGCGTCGGCTACATCAAGCTCGATCAGTTCGCGGAATCGTCAGCCAAGGAGATGGACGAAGCGTTGTGGAAACTGCACGAACAGGGAATGCAGTCGCTGATTCTCGACCTGCGGGGCAACCCCGGCGGACTCTTGACCACGGCGATTGAACTGTCCGACAAGTTCCTGCCCAGCGGGACGATCGTCGCCACCAAAGGCCGGACCGCGAACGACAACAGCCAGGAGACCGCTCAGCATGCGAATACCTGGAAGACGCCGCTGGTGGTGCTGATCGACCACAACAGCGCGTCGGCCAGCGAAATCTTCGCCGCCGCCATCCAGGAAAACGGCCGCGGGGTGATCGTCGGTGAGAAGTCCTACGGCAAGGGGACGGTGCAGACGCTGTTCCCGTTGCAGAGCGTGTCGAGCGCCCTGCGGTTGACGACGGCCAAGTTCTACTCGCCGGAAGGCCGCGAGATGGCCGGTGTCGGCGTGACGCCGGACATCAAGGTCACGACCAACGTGAACGACAACGGACCCGACGCCGCGTTGCAGGCCGGCCTGCGGGCGGCGACCGATCCGAAGGTGATGAACATGGCCGGCAACCGTCAACCGGGCCGGTCCGCGACAAGGGTGATCCGGGTGGTGACGTAACGACCTGACCGACCGCGATGAGCCACCACCCCGGATCGGGGGGAACCCGAACGCCCCGGCAGCCAACTGCCGGGGCTTTTTCGTTGGGTACGCCTTCAGGCACCCCGGATGATGCGGTTGTACTCGGCGTGGGGGCCGATCCAGAACCAGACCGGTCCGTCGTCGCCGTTCACCGCCAGTGCCCGGTAGCCGATGCCCACCCGCACCGACCAAAGCCTGCCCACTCGCTTGAAATGCAATGACGGGTGGCGAGAATTCGCGCGCAACAACGCGTAATTGGCATCGGCCAGTTTCCGCACGGCCTCGGGCAGCTGTTGATAACAGTCCCAAAAATCGGCGGTCGTGTGGTGATTCACAGCGGCCGCGTCCGCCCGGCCCGGTGCTCGGCGAGTGCCCGCTCGGCCAGCGCGTCCAGCCGGCCTGCCCGTTCATCGTCTGCAATCTGCTCGTCCCACGCAGCTTCGGCCTGCTCGTTCAGCCACGCCCGAATTTGCGCCACCTGCTCGGGCGGCAACTCGGCGATGGCGGCGGTAATCGCTTCGACGGTGGTCATCGGCGGTTCTCCGCAAAGAGGGACATGTCGACCATGATTCTAGCATGAATACCGCCGGACATCGCAAACATCGTCACAGTGTCGAGGTGCCCAGAATTCGTCACAAAGCCACCGGTCAGATATCTTGATTCAGTTTGCTCTGGCCTAACACCCAACTCACGAAGTCGTGGAGGGCAGCGAATTGCGTCTCGTAGAACCAATTGACGTATGTGGATTTGCTCACAGCCCACTCGATTGGAGCAAACACATAGGCGGCCGCGTCGTTGGCGACATCCAGCAAGTAAGGACGCGGAGCCGGGGAAAACATGAACCAGCGGTTCAAGGTCGCGAGCGGCACTACCGCCTCAACGTACATCACGACCAATAGCAGCGCGCCAAGCCATTTCGCCCGTCTCGACCACCTCCACGGCGCGAACCACGCGACCCGTCTCGGCAGGGGTGATGGTTCAGCGGTGGGTGGGGGAACGGGCATCAGGGGATTGTAACGCGCCGCGGCATGGTACGATGCAGCCAAGCGCACGCCCCAGACTTCGGAGCCGTTCCATGCCCCGCACGCCGAGCATTCACCGCCGCGGTTGGACGTGGGTGGAATTGGTCGCCGTCTTGGCGGTTATCGCTCTGATTCTCGCTGTGGGATTGCCCGCAGTCCAACAGAACCGCGAAAACGCTAGGCGGAGCCAGTGCCGGAACAATCTCAAGCAGTTGGGGCTTGCGCTGCATAATTATCACGACAGCTCTCGGCTGTTCCCGCCGGGATATGTCCTCGACGTCAATGGTAAGTATCTGGGCTGGAATTGGGCTGTGCTTTGCCTGCCGTATATCGATGCGTCCCCGCTCTACAATCAACTTTACCGGCATTTTGATGGTGGGCTTCAAACCTCGCCGAATGTGGCTGATTTTGCGGCACCCTACTCCGCCTTCCGCTGTCCAACGGACTTCGGCAGCGAACATCTTGCTCACATCCTGGTCTGCAATACGAACGTCGTCGATGGCATCGTCGCGAAGGCCACTCTCGACGTCCCCGATCTCTATCGGCGATCCAACTACTTCGGCATGGCGGGCTATCTGCAGGATGAAGCTGGAGGGATTGCCTTCGATGCCAGCGGTGAGCCGCCCGCCAAGGAACCATTGGTGAACGCGGGCAGCCTCGGGGATATCGGCAGCACGTTCTCCGTCGGGCATCGCTACTGCGATCCGGCGAACTTTCGCAGCGTGTTCGGGCAGAACAGTTGGACGAAGATCACTGACATCAAGGACGGCTTGTCCAACACGCTGATCGTCGGTGAACGGTACACGCCGAAGAACGAGCAGCCGGGCGCGGTCGGTCACGGCACGTGGGTCGGTGTCCCCGACTGCTCGACCGCCGCCGGGCTGGCGATGGCGCTGGGGGACACCGCCGTGAAGATCAACGCCGGTGCGAAGTCGCGGGCCGAAACCACCGGCTTCGGCAGCGTCCACACCGGCGGCAGCCACTTCTTGTTCGCCGACGGTGCGGTGAAGTTTCTGTCGGAGACGATGGACATGGCGGTGTACCGCGATCTGTCCACGATCGCCGACGGCCGCGAGCGCTCGCCTGAATGATTGGCATTGAGGCGTGCCAGCGGTTGGAGGCCACTCCCCATTCCCGGCCGGTGGACCAGCCCAACGCAACTCATTGGTTGTCGCCGGATGTTACGGTCATGGGCCTTCGCAGCCCCGGATGGGGCGACCGGGTTGTAGCCACGGGTGAAGCGGCGCGGCGGCGCTTCGCCGCCCGACGCGGAACCCGTGGTGAGGCGGCAAGAGTCAACATTGCCCCGTGAGGGGCAAAGGATTCGTGCCTCAGTTCGTGAGCTTCCGCCGCCCCGCCGGGGCGGAGCACGTCATCGCGCGCTGACCACGGGTTGCGCTCCGCCCGAAGCGGGCTGCGCTGTACCCGTGGCGACAATCCGCGGCCCCTGCCGGGGCCAAGACGGATTTGGCTCGACGACGGTGCCCCACCGATTGACAAACACACCACATCGTCAGGTCCACCCGGTTGCCCCGGCGACGCCCCCCCATCTATGATGACCTTGCCGACATTCTCCCGCATCACGCACTGACGAGACCACCGACCGATGGGCTGGTTCGACAAACTGAAGCAGGGGCTGCAGAAGACCAAGCAGCTTCTGCAAACCGACGTCCGCGATCTGTTCAAGGCGGGCGAGATCGTCACCGAGGTGCAGCTCGAAAAGTTCGAGGCCGCGCTGATTCGGACCGATTTGGGGGTGGTCGCCGCGGGGCAGGTCATTGCCGAGTTGCGGACGGAGTACCTCGGCCGGACGGTGCAGTTGTCGGACGTGTGGAACTCGGTCAAGACCACGCTGCGACGGTTGCTGCAAGGGGCGGACGGGCTGCGGTGGAATCCGGAGCAGCCGCTGTCGCCGATCAAGACGGCCGCGGCGAAGCCGACGGTGATTCTGGTCTCGGGGGTCAACGGAGCGGGCAAGACCACGACGATTGCCAAGCTGGCGCGGCTGATTCAGACGTCGGGGCAGACGGTGATGCTCGCCGCCGGCGACACGTTTCGCGCGGCGGCCGTCGAGCAGTTGACGCTGTGGAGCGAGCGGCTCGGCTGCCGGATCGTCACCAAGCCGAGCGGTTCCGATCCGGCGGCGGTGGCGTTCGCGGGGTGCGAACAGGCGGTGAAGGACGGCGTCGATTACCTCATCATCGACACCGCCGGGCGGCTGCACACGCAGCAGAACCTGATGAAGGAACTGGAAAAGATTCGCCGCGTCATCGACAAGCAGGTGCCCGGCGCGCCGCACGAAAGCCTGCTGGTGATCGACGCCACCACGGGGCAGAACGGCGTCAACCAGGCGAAGCAGTTCGGCGAGGCGATTCACTGCACGGGGATCGTGCTGACCAAGCTCGACGGCACCGCCAAGGGGGGCGTCGTGGTCGCCATCCGGCAACAGATGGGCTTCCCCGTGAAATACGTCGGCGTCGGCGAACAAATCGACGACCTGCAACTGTTCGACCCGGACGGCTTTGTCGAGGCGTTGTTCGCGGACGGTTGATGGCACCCAGCGAAGATTTCATCCACAGATTTCGCAGATTCCACAGATTAAAAGCATTGCAGAAGACAGCAGTGTATCAGCAATTAACTGGCCACCTTTGCCTTTCATCAATCTGCGGAATCTGTGAAATCTGTGGACAAACGCATTGGCCTTTGATCAGATTCTGACTCCGCCGGGTGCCATGCTCACAGCTTTGGGTGAGCATGTGCCTTTCCGATGACAATAATCCAAGACATGCTTGCCCAAAGCTGCAAGCATGGCACCCGCCCCTGTCTGAATTGACCCGAAGTTAGCCCATGACGCCCGAACGTCTGCAACAACTGCTGGACGAATTTCCGCAGCGCCGCATTGCGGTCGTGGGGGATTATTTCCTCGACAAGTACCTCGAAGTCGATCCGTCGCTCGCGGAGCCGAGTCTGGAGACCGGGCGGACGGCGCATCAGGTCGTGCAGAAACGTCGCGCGCCGGGGGCGGCGGGGACGGTGGTCAACAATCTCGCGGCCTTGGGAGCGGGGGAGATTCACGCGCTCGGCGCGATCGGCAATGACGGCGAGGCGTACGATCTGTGCCAGGGGTTGGAACAGCTCGGTTGTTCGACGACCGGGCTCTTGCGGTGTCCGGACCTGATGACGCCGACGTACCTCAAGCCACGCGACTTCGGCATCGAGGGACTGATTGGCGAGCACTCCCGTTACGACACCAAGAACCGCAAGCCGATGGCGAGCAGCGTTGTCGGCCAGTTGACCGCGGCGCTCGACCATCTGCTGCCGCAGCTCGATGCACTGATCATCATGGATCAGGTGGACATTCCCGACTGCGGCGTGATCACCACGGCGATGCGGGACGTCCTCGCCGAACACGCGGCCCGCAATCCGCAGGTGTTGTTCTGGGCCGACAGCCGCCGCAACATCCGCCAGTTTCGGCGGATCGTGACGAAGCCGAATCAGTTCGAGGCGACGGGCCGTGCCAACCCGCTGCCGGGCGATGAGATTTCGGTCAACGATCTGATGTCGGTCATTCCACGAATCCGCACGGAGACCGGCGCCGCGGTGTTCGTCACCTGCGGCGAACGGGGCACGTTCGTCAGCGAACCGGAGCCGCGGCTGATCCCCGGCGTGCCGGTCAAGGGCCCGGTCGATCCCACCGGCGCGGGGGACAGTGCAACGGCCGGAGCCGTGCTGGCGCTCACCGCGGGTGCGACGCACGCGGAAGCGGCGCTGATCGGCAACCTCGTGGCCTCAGTCACCGTGCAGCAACTCGGCACCACGGGCGTCGCCCAGCCGCAGCAGCTGCGCGACGCGTTGAGCGTGTGGCGCGAACGGCATCCGAGTTTTGCGCTCTAAAGTCACAGCCGAGAGCGCCAGCGAACGGCGAATCTGCACTCTCAGGATTTGCCTGGGTGCCATGCTCCCAGCTTTGGGGGGGGGCATGTGCCTTTTCGTCGAAGACATGCTTGCCCAAAGCTGCAAGCATGGCACCCAGCGGCTTTGTCCCCTCGCCCGCCGCTTCGGTGGGAGAGGGTTAGGGAGAGGGTGCCTTTGGGTTTTGGCTTTGCGCAGCGACAAGACCAAGCCGAAGCACCCTCACCCCGACCCTCTCCCAGCGAAGCGCCGGGAGAGGGAGTCAAGGCAGACGCACTCGCACGAACGCCCTCAGAACTTGAGCTTGTAGAAATACGTCGCGGGCACGCCGTTGACGATGTTCGAGAACCCCAGGTCGGCGGTCAGGAAGCCGAAGCGGGTCACCTGCAGGTTCTGTTCGATCTGATCGGGGGACGTCGCCGAGACATTGAACGTCATGGGGAACTGCGAGGTGAGCGTTCCGCTGGCGGTGACGGTGTCGCCGGGGAAGTCGCTGTCGGCGACGGTCAGTTTGGCGTTGCCGGTGCCGAGGAACAGCACGATGATCCGATCGCGCGAGACCGTGTCCGAATGCTGCCCGGTCTGCACGATTTCGGGATCGCCCGGCCGCATCACGAAGATGCGGGTCCGCAGCGCCCGGATCGACACGGAGGCCGGTCCGGCGGCGGTCGCGGACTCGGTCATCCACCCGGCGCTGCCGAGCAGAATTGCAGCGATGAAAAGACGCTTGCCCATCATGTTCTCCACTCCTCGACGAGGCGGGGACGGCGTGCGCCGTCCGCCTCGGATTCGACCCGCGTTCTGAACGATACGAACTGTCGAGATAACCACGCCGGGCGACCGCGCACAAGGGGGGAAGTCCGTCCCCCGGCACGTTTTCGGACGGACGACGCCCGTGCAACCGTCACGGCTGCCACCGACCGGCGCATCTGGTACAGTACGCGATTCCCGCGAACGGTGGGATGCAGGGAGAAGGGGCCACCTCTTGTCCGGTCCCCTCTCCCCCCGAGGGGGGAGAGGGGACCGGACGATGAGACGCCAACCTCAATCACCAAGACTGCCGCTTCCGGCGGTCTCCGATATTGAACTCGACCAGTAGCACCCAAGGAAACCCGGAATGGCGATGGATGTCTACGCTCCCTGTCCGTGCGGCAGCGGCAAGAAGCTGAAGTTCTGCTGCCTGAACATCGCCGACGACATGGATCGGATTTCGCGACTCATCGAAAACCACCAGCCACAGCAGGCGATTCAGCAGCTCGACCAGCTCGAACGGAAGCACCCCGGCCACGCCTGGGCGGTCACCACCCGGGCCATCGTGCTGATTGAAACCGGCGACTCGGCGAGTGCCCGCGAGGCCCTGAAGCCGTTCGTCGAGCAGCATCCCGAACACGAGTTCGCCGCCGTCCTGTACGCGACGGCGGTGCTGCAGGCCGACGGTCTCGACGCCGCCCGCAAGCCGATCTACCGCGCCTTCCAGAAGGGGGCGAAGAAGTACCCCAGCATGGTCTCCGGGCTGGCCGGGGCGATGTCAGCCGGGTTCCGCGCCCGCGGCCGGATGCTGGCGTCGCGCGAGCATCTGTCGCTGTCGCTGCGATTCGCCCCCGACGATGACCGCCAGGAAGTCTTCGTCCGGTTGCTCGACTTCGACAACGACGCCACGGTGCCGTATCTCTTGCGCAGCGCTCATCCGCTGCCGGCGATTGCGGCGTCGGACGAGCAGTTGCAGGAGATGAAGAAGGCACTGAAGTACGCCACGGTCGGCTGTTGGAACACGTCGGCCGAAGTCTTCGAGAAACTCACGACGCAGTTGCCACAGTCCGCGGAGGCCTGGCATTCCGCCGGGTTGTGCCGCGCGTGGGACGGCGACGAAGAAGCCGCGGCGAAGCATCTGCATCATGCGGCGACGCTGTATGCCGACCGGGCGATCGCCGTCGAATGCGAGGCCGTCGCGCAGTTGCTGGACTGGAACCATGCGACCGAACGCAAGAACCGGCTGCGCGAGACCGGCGTGATTGCGTCGGTCGGCCGACTGCTGACGGCGCTCGACGCCGTCCCCGCGCTGCTGCGGCTCGAATTGCCGCCGCAGCAACCCGACGGCATGCCACTTCCCGCGGCCGTGTATCAGGTGCTCGACACGGCGAAGGACCACTTCCCGGCGGCGGACAAGCTGACGGTCGACAACGTGCCGCGCGTGCATGGCGAGGTCACCGTTTTCGATACGGACCCGCAGGATCACGAGCCGGCGGAAGTCGACGTCAGCGGCTTCGAGGGGGACGACTACGTCGCCGCCCTGAAGCTCGTCAAGCAGGCCGCCGGCGACATCGTCACGTGGCAGCCGCCGGAGCCGACGGGCGAGTTCGCGCCGCTGGAATCGTACGAGTTGCAGATCAACTGGGCGTTCCCGCCGAAGACGCCGGTCGCGATCCGCCGCCGTCTGGAAAACGCCCGTTGGCGGCAAGCCATCGCCGAGATCTGGCCCGCGTTGCCGCTGATGGCGCTCAAGGGCAAGACGCCGCGCGAGGCTGCTGCCAATCCGGCGCTGCACACGGCGCTGACCGCTGCAGCGTACGTGCTCGACTCGCTGTGTCTCCGCGCGGGCTACGAACTCGACTTGCCGGGGACGCTGCGGTCGCTGGGACTGGAGCCGCTGGCTGCCGCCGAGGTCACTCCGGAGACGTCGCTGAACGCGCTCAGCCCGCTGCAATGGCTGCGGCTGCCGCTCGACAAGTTGACCGAGCCGCAACTGGTCTCGATCGCGAACCGGGCGCAGCTCGTGCATCACGACCGCTTCCTGTACGAGACGCTGAAGGTCGTGGTGCAGCACGAAGAGTGCCGCAAGCAGATCGACCTGGCCCGCGTGTATCAGACGCTGGCCGACTTGTGCCGGGTTCACGAACGCCGCGACGAAGCGTTCCACTGGATGGCCGAGGGTCGCATGCACGCGGAGTCGGAGACGAACAGCTTCGAGAAGGTCTGGTCGTGGGATCTGCGCGAACTGCTGATGCGGCTCGAAGACCCCACCGATCCCGGCCTGAAGCCGCTGATCGGAAAGTTCGTCAACTTCTACAGCCCCAAGCTGCCGCAGATGCGGCCGTACCTGGAGCAGATGTTCGCGCTGGCGGGTGTCGATTCGCCGTGGTCCGCGTCGGGCCTCGTCACCGCCGACAGTCTGCCGACCGCAACTCCCGGCGGGCTGTGGACCCCGGAGTCCGCCGCGACCGCCGCCCCCGCGGGCAAACTCTGGGTGCCGGGGAGTTGAGAATTGATGGTCAGAAGCCGCAGGGTTCCACCCGGGTGTGGGTCGTGAATCAGTGGTCTACAGATGTTGAGGATGGCGGCATTCGCAGCCCCGAACGGGGCGACCGGATTGTAGCCACGGGTGGAGCGGCGCGGCGGTGGCAGCCGCCCGACGCGGAACCCGTGGTGAGGTTGAAGAAGCGGACATTGCCCCGGAGGGGCAAAGGAAGCGTGATCCAACCCTGAACTTCTGCCGGCCCTCCGGGACGGACAGGTCGTCTCCTCCGTTCCACGGGTTGCGCTTCGCCCGAAGCGGGCTGCGCTCCACCCGTGGCTACAGTCCGTGGCCCCTGCCGGGGCCGAGAACGAGCCTCACAAGCAAACGTACTCCAATTGGTGGCCACACCCTTCCACCCTCGCGGATCTTACCCTGTGTTGCGGCCCTCACCACAGCCTGTTCCAATACGCGAATCGTGCTCCGCAAGACTGTGACCGACCTCCGCTGATTTCTCAGGAGTCCCTGCGATGCCCCTGCGACTGCTGGCCACCTGCCTGGCGCTGTGCGCCGCTCTGCCGTTCGCCGCGACCGCGGCCGACGACGGTTACACGCCGCTGTTCGACGGAAAGACGCTCGACAAGTGGGACGGCAACCCGGAGTTCTGGCGCGTCGAGGACGGCTGCATCACCGGCCAGACCACCGCCGACAAGCCCACCAAGGGGAACACGTTCCTCATCTACCGCGGCGGCGAGTTCGGCGACTTCGAGCTGCAATGCGAATACAAAATCATCAACGGCAACTCGGGCATTCAGTACCGCAGCTTCGAGGTGCCCGATAACAAGTGGGTCATCGGCGGCTACCAAGGGGACTTCGAGGCCGGCGACACGTACTCCGGCATCAACTACGGCGAACGCTTCCGCGGCATCCTCGCCAACCGCGGCCAGAAGACCGTCGTCAAGAAGGGGGACGACGGCAAGGTGAAGGTCGAGGTTATCGAACAGATCGGCGACACCAGGGAGATTCAGTCCAAGATCAAGAAGGAGGACTGGAACACCTACCACATCATCGCCAAGGGCTACACGTTCGAGCACCGCATCAACGGCGTGACGACGTCGATCTGCACCGACGAGCATCCCGACCGCCGTGCGACCGGCCTGCTTGCGTTGCAACTGCACGCCGGCCCGCCGATGAAGGTCCAGTTCAGGAACATCCGCATCAAGACGGCCGCCAACGCCGCGGTAAAGACGTCGTCTTCGTCTCCAGTGACGAAGAAGGTGTTGCTCCTTGCCGGCCGCAAGAGCCACGGCTTCGGCTCCCACGATCACACCGCCGGTTGCGGGTTGCTCGCGAAGCTGATCGACATGAGCGGGCTGCCGGTCCGGGCCGAAGTGCATTCGCTGGAGAAGGACGGCTGGCCGTCGTCCGAGAAGCTCGCTGCGGCGAACACCATCGTGATCTACGCCGACGGCGGCGGCGGGCATCCGTTCAATCAGCACATCGACGAGCTCCGGCCGCTGTTCGACAAGGGGACGGGCCTCGTCTGCATCCACTACGGCACGGAAATCCCCGCCGGCAAATCCGGCGACGCCTTGCTCGACTGGACCGGCGGCTACTTCGAGGCCGACTGGTCGGTCAACCCGCACTGGATTGCCGACTTCAAGAAGTTCCCCGCCCATCCGGTGACGCAGGGCGTGCAGTCGTTCAAGATCAACGACGAGTGGTATTACCACATGCGGTTCCGCGAAGGCATGACCGGCGTGACCCCGCTGCTCACCGACCTCCCGCCGCTGACGACCGTCGTGGAAGTCGACGCCGCCGGCAAACCGGTGATGATCGAGAAGGACGGCAAGCCCACCTACAAGCTCAGCCGCCCGGAGAACGCCCACAACAACAACCCGCACGTCCGCAAGGCGCTCATCGAAGACAAGGCCCCGCAGCACATGGCCTGGGCCACCGAAAACCCCGGCGGCCACCGCGGCGTCGGCTTCACCGGCGCCCATTACCACTGGAACTGGGGCCACAACGAGTTCCGCAAGCTGATCCTCAACTCCCTCGTCTGGACCGCCGGCCTCGACGTCCCCTCAGGCGGCGTCCCCGCGGGCACGGTCACCGTCGACGACCTGCTCCAGAACCACGACGAGCCAATCCCCGCCGACTTCAACAAGGCCCGCATCGAGGCGATGCTGGCGGAGTGGAATGGGAAGTGAATGGTTGAGAGTTGATGGTCAAGAGTCACAGAAGCCGAGGGGTTCCATCCCCTCGGTTTTTCTTTGCGCCAATCAACGATCATTCGCCCGCAACATGCCACCGACGACGAATGAGGCCGCTTCGGTCACGTGCTTTGGTTCCGTTTGTTCGTGCTCATCCAAGTCGGCAATCGTCCGTGCGACCTTCGCCAGTCGGTCCGTTGATCGAGTTGACAACGATGATTCGCTGATAACGACCTTGAACGCCTCGAATCCCGCTGGCGAGAAGTCCACGTAATCGGCGACGTGTCCGCCAGGAATGGCGGCATTGAATGGGATGTTGATGCCAATAAACCGCTCGGCCTGACGCGATCGGGCGGATTCGACGGTCTTCCTCAGTCGCGGCGACAACTCCTCTTCGGATTTTGCGAATTTCTCATCCAAGGACAGGGGCTTGAGTTCAACCTGCAAGTCAATCCGGTCGAGCAGCGGACCACTGAGCTTTTGCTGATAGGATCGGACTTCGTTTTCGGAACAACGGCACCTCAAATCGCCGTAAAAGCCACACGGACAGGGATTCATCGCAGCGACCAGCGTGAAACGGCAAGGAAAGGTTAGCGACGCTTTCACTCGCGTCACGGTGACTTCGCCGTTCTCGATAGGTTGTCGCAGCGTTTCCAGCGTGTTCCGGTTGAATTCGGCGATCTCATCGAGGAATAAGACTCCGAGGTGCGCCAGCGTCACCTCACCGGGCCTTGGAACCCCGCTCCCTCCACCGATGATCGACTGTTGCGATGCGGTGTGATGAACCGTTCGGACGGGACGTCGCGTGACGGCCATTCCGTCGTTATTGAGCTGGCCGCAGGCGGAATAGATGCGCGTCAGTTCGACTTTCTCGCCATCGCTCAACCGCGGAAGAATGCCGGGAATTGCGCTGGCGATCAGCGACTTCCCCTCGCCGGGCGGACCAATGAGCAGCAGGTTATGTCCGCCGGCCGCTGAGATGACGGCGGCGCGTTTCGCTCGCTCTTGTCCTTTCACTCGACCGAAATCCACCGCCTTCGGGATCGCATTGTCAAACTCAATCTTCTTGCTGAGCACATTGTCGAGCTTGCCTCGACCGGCGAAGAAATCTATGACTTCTTCCAGCGTCTTGGCAGGGTACACACCGCATCCGTCGTGACCGGGCTTGGCAAGAATCAGCGCACATTCTTTCTCGTTCCCAGCGGGGACAATCAGCTTCTGTCCCGGTTTCGCTTGATAAGCCAGCGACAGCGCACCAGGAACGCGGCGAATCTCGCCATGAATTCCAAGTTCGCCCATGAGGACATAGCTTCCTTCGACAGCTTCCGGCAAGTCGGGAAGCATGCCCGATGCTTGTAGAAGAATGATCGCCAATGGCAAATCGAGCCAGGTTCCCTCCTTGGGAACGTCAGCCGGGGTGAGGTTGACCAGCATTTTGACTTGAGGAGCCGGCACTCCTAGCTTTGCAAAGGCGCCTGCGATACGCTGCCTGACCTCAGTAATTGCTCCGCGCGCCATGCCCGAGATTTGGAAGAAGTCGTCATCGGCCCACGAGGTCTTCGTTTTGCGTGTCGTCCTCGCCTGGGGTAACACTTGCATCGCGCGAGCTTGAATTTCGATCACGTAACCATCCAGTCCGTACAGCATTCCGCCATACAGCGTGTGGTCTCGACGCAACAGTTCTTCAAGCTCTTTGTGCGTACGGGGTGTGTGCAACGAGACCATAACCGTGAACTCCTGAGTCAAGCTTGACTGTGGAAGGATATGCAATCTTGCAGCGATAGGGTGTCGGAAGTCAATCAGCGAGATTGATTTCGCGCTACTCCGGGCGTGATCGTTAATCAGTGGTTGACGGGTGTTGATGCTCATGCCGACTCAGCCCCGGTAGGGGCGATCCGACTGTAGCCACGAATGGCACACGGATAAGAAAAATGCCATAGTTCTCAGGGGGTTTGGAGACTGGCGCTAGCGCCAGTAATCAGACCCAAGGCCACTGCCA
>JAWXBB010000422.1:0-3674 GCA_034439795.1 Planctomycetaceae bacterium
AGCGTCGCGGCGGCGAGCTGGTCCGGATTCTCCTCCCACGGAGCGTCAATAACTTTGACGAGCAGGTCGGACAATTCGCGACGCAGCCCCTTGAACAGGCCCGTCAGTCCGCCCCCCTCGAACGAATGCAGCCGGCCCGCGGTGCCGAAGTCGCCGCCCAGCGCCGTGACGCCGACCAGCGTCGCCGACGCATTGAGCTTCGCCTCCTGCACCAGTTGCGCCCACCGCTGGCAGACGAGGAACGGCAGCATCGCCCCCGCGGCGAACCGCTCGGACCACGCGTCCAACGCGGTCGCGGCGGCGTCATCGCGGGCCGTCGTCACGAACAGATGCGGCGCCGCGGCGACCGTCCACAACCGATTCAATTCGGCCAGCACGGCGTCGGCGTCACCACTCGTCGGCAGGACATGCACCGTCGCACCGGCGGCTTGCAACCGCTTGGCGAGGGCGTCGCTCAGTTTATTCTGACCGAGAATGATCGCTGGACCGTGCAGCTTGGGGAGCGATCCCTCCGCATTCGGCCACGGCGACTCGGCCATCCGCAGCACGTGCCGTTGGACGATGCGTTGTGGCTCCGCAGGCAATCCGGCTCGGACGTCGGCGGTCGGTTTCGCCGGCACGCGGATCACGCCGTGGCTCGCCTGGCCATTCTTCGCGCCGTGCGATTGGCCGTTCGTTTCCGCCTTCTCGACCGGGCCCGACTTCTGATCCCACAGATCTTTGAGCACGAGCCGGAAGTACGAGTCGATGATGGCGCCCGACCGCGGCCCCGGCGTGACGTAGATCTCGCCCGCGTCGGGCCGCATCACCACGCTGATCTGGTTGTCGACCCGGCGGATCGTGTTCATCGTCGCGTGCGGCGTCTGCCGGCCGCGGCCCAGGTCGAACCGGTCGCGCAGCGTCTGCTGGGCCAGGTCGAGCGGCACGCCGTCCTGTTCGCCGTCCTGCAACAGTTGCTGCAAGCGGGCGAGGCGGTGCTTCGAGTGTTCGGGAATCTCGGCCACCGACCGCTGCAACAGGCAGTGATTGGTGGTCAGCACGGTCTCCGGGTTGTCGAGCACTTCCAGTTTGCCGCCGTCGTATTCGACGTAGCACAACCGGTCCGTCGGCTGATGGCTGAAGCAGAGGCTCCACGCCCCGGCCCGGTCGAGCGTTTTCAGGATGCGGAGCGCGTCGTCGATGGTCTCGGCTTCCTGCAGCAGCCGCTTGACGATGACCGGATGCACCTTTCCATAGGCCGTTTCAGGCCGCCGCGGACAGTCGAGCAGCAGCGTACTGGTGACCGCGAGGCCGGCGGCGTTGATGCCGTTCAGCCCGCCCGTCTGGCCCGACACGCTGAACGTGACGTGTGGAATGCCCCCCGCGGGGCGACGCACCTGCACGATCCGCGACAGGCAGTCGGGCAGCGTCAGCGACAACGGCGAGTCTTCGTTGACCGCATGGACCAGACCGAACGGCCCGTTGCTGCGCCGCGTAAACGCGAACTGCGTGCAGCCGGGCACGTAATCCGGATACATTCCCAGGTTGTGCGCGATGACCGCCGCCGCCGGAAGACCGGCTCCGTCGGCGATGCCGTGCAGCTCTTCGACCTCCTGCTCGCCGAAATACATCGTCGGCCGGGCGAGCGCCTGATCGAGCTCCGGCATGTTTTGCAGCCGCGGGCCGAGCATCGACGCATACCGCTCCAGGATCGTGCGAATCTGCGGCCCCTGATGCTGCCCGTGCTGATAACCCATCTCGTACGGCGTGCCGGTGATGGGCACCACGCTGAACGCCGTCGGCAACGAGGCGACAGTGCAAGCGGATTCGTCGTCCGGTTCCGGCGTCTTGGCCACCGCAGGCAACGTCGCCACCGTTTCCGTGATCTCTTCTGACTGGCCCACAGCCCTTCGCTCTAAGGCATTAGCCGGCTTCGCGACGAAGTCCAGCACGTTCTCCAGCGTGCGGAAGTCATCCAGCGACAGCTCATTGAGCGATCCGGCGAGATGCGTCAGCTCAAAGTTCTCGGCCAGTTCGCCGATGAGCTGCGCCTTCTTGATGCTGTCGATCCCCAGGTCTGCTTCGAGGTCCGCGGACATCTCGACCATGTCTTCGGGATATCCCGTCTGGTCGACCACATAGTTCACCATGAACTTGCGGACGGCGACGCGGTCCACGGCGCTTGTGAAGGTAATCTCCGGCACCGGAGCGGCGATCTCCACGCTCGGCATTGTGCGCTCGACACTCGGCAACGCTTGCGGTTTAGCGACGAAGTCCAAGACGTTTTCGAGCGTGCGGAAGTCATCCAGCGACAGTTCGTTCAGCGATCCCGCGAGATGCGCCAGTGTAAAGTTCTCAGCCAGCTCACCGATGAGCTGCGCTTTCTTGATGCTGTCGATGCCGAGATCCGCTTCCAAATCCGCGGACATCTCGACCATGTCTTCGGGATAGCCAGTCTGATCGACGACGTAGTTCACCATGAACTTGCGAATCGCATCGCGGTCCACGGCAGTCGTCACCGCGATCTCGGTCACCGGCGCGGCGATCTCCATGACAGGCGCAACGACCTCCGTCACCGCAGCCGCTTGCGGCTTAGCGACAAAGTCCAGCACGTTCTCCAACGTCCGGAAATCATCCAGCGACAACTCGTTCAACGATCCGGCGAGATGCGTCAACTCGAAGTTCTCGGCGAGTTCACCGATCAACTGCGCTTTCTTGATGCTGTCGATGCCAAGGTCTGCTTCGAGGTCCGCGGACATCTCGACCATGTCTTCGGGATACCCCGTCTGATCGACGACGTAGTTCACCATGAACTTGCGGATCGCGTCGCGGTCCACGGCGGTCGTCACCGTGATCTCGGTCACCGGAGCGACGATCGCCACGGTCACCGGCGCGCTCTCGACAACCCGTAACGCTTGCGGTTTCGCGCTCTTCCCCTTCCGCGCATCGAAGAACAGAATCTCTCCCCGACCCTTTGCGGGCACAGTGGACGTCCCGGGCGTTGTGGTTCCGAGCCCCGCCAACTCCAGCAGCGCTTGCACGCGAACAATCCCCTCGCGGCCCGGATGCTGGGCGACGTCGGTCGCCACAACGGTCGCCGTGCGGCCGGCGAGGATCCGCTGGTTGAGCCGGGTCAGCACGCGGTTCGGGCCGACTTCGAGGAAGATCGTCGTGCCGTCGTCGGCGAGTTGCTGCACCAATTGCACGTAACGGACCGGCGTGACGAGTTGATCGACCAGGTTGCGGCGGACTTCGTCGGCCGTCCGGGCGACTCGCAACGAGACACTGCTGAGCAGCGGCAACGTGGGGTCGCGCATCGGCACATTCGCGAGAGCCGCTCGGAACGGGGCCTGCGCTTCGGCGAGCAGCGGTGTGTGATACGGCCGCGGCACGGCCAGCATCCGCGTGGCGAAGCCTTCCGCCTCCAAGAGCCGCTTCATCGACTGAATGGCGTCCTCGGCCCCGCCGATGACGGTTTGATCGGGCGCATTGTGGCTGGCCAGCGAGGCGCCGCCGGCGAAATGCGTCAGCAGCGTCTCGACCATGTGCAGCGGCGCGGTCGTGGAGAGCAGGCTGCCGCGGGTGCTGTCGCGCGATTCGACTGCTTTGGTCCGTTCGCGCGTCGCGTGGACGGCGTCGGTCAGCGTCAGCACGCCCGCCGCCACGAGGGCCGGGAACTCGCCGTAGCTGTGGGC
>JAWXBB010000423.1:0-2906 GCA_034439795.1 Planctomycetaceae bacterium
ACAAACAAATATCGTAACGGCGATTCGTTCACACTGTAGCGTCCCTCCCCGACGTTCACGTGCGGACCACGGCTGTCCTAGTACGCGGGACGGCTGCTGTCTGATTCATGAGAAGTGCTAAGAGAAAAGACTCGTCGAGCCGTCCCGCTATCGGCGAAAAGACTATGTGCCACATCAAGGACACACAGCTGACAACCAGGAACAGCCCAAACTGTTTTTCGTCATGATACCGTGCCACCGCCGATCGCGTCACGATGAAAAAGACATAACTCCAGAACACGAGCCCCATAACTCCGTTCTCGACCCAGGCGCACAGGACGTGCGAGTGCGACGGGATGAGCTGGGGCCCCATGGTGTAGTAGCTCGGGTCAAGGTTTACTTCCAAAATTTCACACGCCCGCGCAAAAAACATCCCATTGTCGGTTGGCCACGAGCCATAGCCGATAATCGGTGATTCGGCGGCGGCAAGCCAGCCACCCAGAATCTGCGGCCGCCCACCAAATACAATTCCGTATGCGCTGCGGGATTGGCTGTGATACTTTTGATATGCCTTCTCGCCAAGTTGGCCAGAGCCGGCAGCGTTTTGGTAGGCGCGGTACCCGACCGACCCAAGGATCATTACGGACGTGGCTACGGCAATCCACTTGAGAAGTTTCTTTTCTCGCCTACGTAGCCCACCGCGCGCCTCGACCACATCACGCGCCATGCACACGGCGACGCCGACAATGTAGATGCCTGCCGTGGATCGGGAACCGCCAATCAATTGGAAAGCACCCATCGCGATGCCAATTCCATACGCCAGGAGCCGCGAACGCGGATACACGAGAAGGATGGCAAGTTGTGTTCCGAGACCGAAGACGAGCGACCAATGGGTCTCGAATCCCATGTCGCCGTCACCGCCGTACGTCAGTGCGCGGCCTTCCTGTACGCCGGACCGCATGGCGTACGCGGAGATGATGCTGGACAGGACCTGGCCGAGTGTGAAAAGGACAGTTTTTGCGTATGCGTCACGCTGCAAGAAGACAATGAAAAGCGGAATGCACACGAGATAGATAACGATTCGCGCGAGACCGCGCGCAGCGAGCGACCATTGGGTTTGCATATACAGGTCGGTAAGCATCGCGTTCAGTAGCCACAGCATGGCGAGTGGCAATACCCAGCCGGTCAGCCGCACCACTGCCGGCTTGGTAATCCGGGGCAATACGAACGGCACCACGATGAGACTCGCGATTTCCGACAGTGGCATATAGCCAATGATGCGAACATTGAGCTTGCTGCCGAGCCCGAAAAGCAACGCGACCAGTCGATGAAGACGACTTGCCCGGACGCTGGGGGCGCCCTGAGGCATTCTTCCTCCCCTCCGTGTGATCACGGTCCTCGAATTCACGGTGTGAGCGATATGACCGAGCTGCGGCATGACGCCGTCGTCCTATAGGCGCACAAATATTCCGTCGATCTGGAGAAGTCGTCCAGACCGTGTGTCACAGAAGCCAGGAATCATGTCGAATACGTCGAAGCCCCTGCTCGTAATGTACTCGAAGAGCTCAGCAAATAGCGGTTGGCCCGCGTAGAGAACGGCGAGCGACATCTCTGCTTGGATGATGCCCGCCTTCGCGATCGTGTCGGGAGCGCCCTTGAGCACTTCGAGTTCGTATCCCTGTGTGTCTACCTTGACCAGCGTTCCTGCGTCGACTGTAAGATCGAGCTCGGCCACGACATCATCGAGCCGCTGAACAAGGATCTCCTCGCTCTGGCAACCTGCCGACCCTGGAAGAGCCTGCTGATGCAGTGACTCCATGGGGAGGAGCGATGAGCTCACCGAGTTTCCGGCAACGTGAATGATGCTGCGCTGAGTCGACGCTCCCAGGGCCATGCGGGGCGCGACGCGCCAGCGGCCTGCCGAATGCCGGCTTGCTCTCTGCGTCAATCGGGCATGGGCCTCCGGAAGCGGCTCAAAGGACACGATGTCGCCTGCGTAGCCATATTCCGACCGCAGCAATCCGGCATACTGCCCCTCATTGGCGCCGACGTCGATGACCTGGCGAATCCCGGCGGTCCGCAGCAAGTGCCGAAACCGGGCGCCATGATGAGTGTCTGACCGATACCGCGACACATCGAAGCCGCAGCTGCGGAGCAAAGTTTTTATTGTCTTCGTGATCACAGCACATTGCCTCTGGATAAGCGAGAGTCGCAGGACTCTTCGGATGCGACCTGCCGATAGAAGTTGAGCGTGGCTTTTGCCGTGTTATGCCACGTGTACCGGCCACATGCCGCTTTGGCCGCAGCAACCACCGCACCCCCGCGCCCAGCATTGATAGCGGCCTTCATGGCGACCGCAATCGCGAGGGGATCGAGCGGCGAGGAAAAATACGCGTCCTGGCCAAGAACCTCGCGGAACGGTGGGATGTCGCTGCACGCCACCGGACAGCCTAGCTTTGCCGCTTCGACGAGTGGGATGCCGAATCCCTCGGCGAGCGAAGGGTACACGAAGCAGTCTGCCGCGGCATAGAAATCGGCGAGCTCATCGTCTGTGCCGCCCCGCCATAGAAGCCTCTCAGCTTCCGGGAGCGAGGCGGCGAGCCGCTGCTCGTCGGCGGTTGGCTTCGGTCCAAACGAAACCAGCCAATGGGAGCGACTGAGATCACTTCCCGCGAATGCCTCGGCGAACCTCGCCCAATTCTTGTAGCCGCCGCGCTGTCCCACATACAGCACAAACGGCCCAGGAATGTTCAGGGCTCGTCGCTCGCGTGTGATACGCAGTTCACACCCGTGATGGATCACCGCACCCAGTTTCGGAGCCGGATAGTGCCTGCAGAAGCCGGCCCGCGTGGCATTCGAGACAAAGATGATCCCATCCGCGGCGGCGATCGAGGATGCCTTGCGAGCGAGCGCCGCCGCATGCGTCG
>JAWXBB010000424.1:0-3822 GCA_034439795.1 Planctomycetaceae bacterium
AACGGAGCTGGACCGGTTCGCATTCGCGACGCTGCCCGGCCTGATGACACCGTCGCTCGGGAATTACCACAACACCGTTTCGCAGGTCGCCGACCGGCTGGGGCAGCGGATCGACAAGCGGACCGAGCTCAAGTTCCTGATCGCCACGCTCGAAAACTACCCGCCGCTGTACCGCTACTCGTGGGACGATCCGTGGAACCAGCACGGCTCGCGGATCGCTCAATGCCGAAAGGACGTCGGTGACATCGGCGACCTCGCGCCGCGACTGCTGAAGCTGGTGCTCGCCCAACTGCGGCAGTATCTCATCACGCAGGACTCGCGCGGCTACGAAATCTATCGGCACGGTCACCACACCTATTGGACCGAAAAAGAGGCCGAGTTCATGAAGGTTGCCGAAGAGGCGCTGGCGTCGCAGCCGAATTCGCCGCGGATCACCGTCCAGGTGGCGGAGTACCTGTATTCCGGCGTGAATCGGCCCAGCCGTGGGATCGAAGTGCTGTTCGTGGCGAACCGCCGCGGCCTGCTCGATGACGACGGCATCGCGACTCTCGCCGATTATCTGACGCGTGTGAACCGGCACGGCGAAGCCGCGCCGCTGCTGGAGGGCCTGGTCGACCGTCAGCCGCGGAACATGAACTACCGCACGCGGCTGATGACGGCGTATTACCACTCGCAGCGGCCGGAACAGTTGCGGCAGACGTACAACCGCACGCTCGCCGACTTCCAGAAGGAGGGGCAGTGGACCGACGACAACATCGCCGCCGTCGCGTATGCCTGCCTGACCACCGGGTTGAACGAAGAGGCCCGGCAACTCTTCACCGACGCCGTCACCCGCCGGCAACGCTCGTCGGCGACGCGCGGCATGGGCGATGAGAGCCTGTCGCGGTGGTATCAGCATCTGGCGCTGGCCAATGCGAATCTCAAGCGGACCGCGGACGCCGTCGACGCTGCCTCGAGCGCCATCGTCTGCTGGCCGTCGACGCATCACCGCCGGCAGGAGGCGCTGGAGACGTTGAAATCCGTCGTGCAGCAGTCGCCCGATCTCGACGCCTACGTCATCGCGGTGGACGCGAAGGTCCTCGAAACGGGGCAGGACAGCCCGCTGATTCGGCAGGCCATCGGTCAGGCGTACCGCAACCGGAACCAGTGGGACAAGGCGATCGTGCAGTTCCAAGCCGCCCGCGAACTGCAACCGAACAACCGCGAGATCAACGAGGCGTTGCTGGCCTGCTACGACAGTCTGCCGGACAAAGCGGGTGCGGTCCGGCTGTTGCTGGAGATGCTCGCCATCGACCGGCACAACCTCGCCCTCGCCAAGCAACTCGTCGAACGGACGAAGGACGACCCGGCAATGGCCGAGCGCGCGGCGACATTCCTGATTGAAGCCGCCCCGAACGAGGCCGAGCATCACCAGGCCCTCGCCGAATGGCGCGAGAAGCAGAACCGCTGGAGTGAGTCCCTCCCGCATTGGGAACGGGTCGCCGAGTTGCGAAAGCTCGAACCGACCGGCCTGCTGAAGCTGAGCGCCGCGTTGATCCACGAGAAGCAGTTCGGTCGCGCCGGCGACGCCCTGAAACAGGTGCTCGGCAAAGACTGGCCCGACCGCTTCGCCAACGCCCACAACGAAGCCCGCGACCTGTTGCGGCAGATTCCGAATTGATGGATGGCAACCGTGCAACCGTCAACTCGAAAGCCCCAACGGGGCGACAGATCGTAGCCCCAGGCGTGAGCCTGGGGAACGATATCCACCCCGAAGCGGAAGCCCCGGAGGGGCGGCAGACTCGACTGGCCTCCGACATTCTGTCGCCCCTTCGGGGCTAGATATTGCTGTCGAACCTTAACCTCAGGCTCACGCCTGGGGCTACGATCTGCCGCACCTTCGGTGCTGAAATCGAGCATCAAAGATCAGCGACAGCATTCCGAACTGCGCTCCAACGCCTTCGGGCTTGCCGACACATCTCCCGCACCCGACAATCCGCGAGTTGAGAAGTCGGCGATTCGGCCGTTCGGATTCACCTGCCGGGAGTGAGAGCCATGTTGTCGTTGGTCCGTTGGTGCGCGGTGCTCTTGGGGATGTGCGGGGCCGGGTCGGTGCAGGCCGCCGAGTTCTTTTTCAAGGACGGCGACGTCGTCGTGATGATCGGCGACAGCATCACCGAGCAGCATCTGTATTCCAACTTCGTCGAGATGTGGACCGTCACGCGGTTCCCGCAATGGAAGCTGACGTTCCGCAACGTCGGCATCGGCGGCGACTCTTCGGGTGGCGGAAACTCGCGGTTTGCCCGCGACGTGCTGCTGCACAAACCGACGGCGATGACCGTCGACTTCGGCATGAACGACGGTCGATACCGCGCCTTCGGCGAGGACACGTTCAAGCCCTACATGGACGGCCTGCAGGGCATGGCCGACAAAGCCAAGGCCGCGAACATCCGCACCGCCTGGGCCACGCCGCAGCCGCTCGACAACGGCGACCAGGGGCCGACGGCGCTCGTCGGCTACAACCAGACGCTCGAAAAGTTCTCGGAAGGGGTGAAGACGATCGCCGACCAGAACGGCGGGCTGTTCGTCGATCAGTTCCATCCGTATCTCGCCGCGCTCGATCGCGCCCGCGGAAAGGGACCGAAGTACGACCGCATCACCGGCGGCGACGCCGTGCATCCCGGTCCGCCGGGACAGGCGCTGATGGCCGCGTCGATCCTGAAGGGGTTGAGCTTCCCGTCGCTGGTTTCGTCGGTCGAGATCGACGCCGCCGGCAAGGTGACCGCCGCTGCGAACTGCAAAGTGGACCTGGTGACGGCCAAAGACGGCGGCGTCAGTTTTTCGCGCTTGGACGGCGCGTTGCCGTTCTATCCCGCCGAGGCCGTCAGCATCCTGCCGTGGGCGCCGATTCTCGAAGACCTGAACGACTACCGCCTGAAAGTCACGGGGCTCGCAGCGGGCAAGTATGAGGTGCGGATCGGCGGCAAGAAGGTCGCCGAACTGACCGCGGAACAGCTTGCCGCCGGGGCGAATCTCGCCGCGGGAGCGCTCGCCGACGGTCCGATCGCCGAGCAGGTGAAGGCGGTGCGGACGGCCGTCGAGGCCAAAAACCGCTTCCATCACGACCTGATCTTCCGCGGCGTCGTGCTGTCGAACGTGCCGGAATGGATCTACGCCGCCATCCCCCGCGACGAGCTGGAGACGAAGAAGAAGGCGATCATCGACGAGCGGCTGGCCAAGCTCCCCGCGCTCGATGCGGACGTCGCCAAGACGCTGGTGATGAAGGCGAACGTGTTCGAGATCGTGCCGGTGAAGTAACTGAGTAACATGATGTGATGCCGTCCTCCGGGTGCCATACTTGCAGCTTTGGGCAAGCATGGCTTTGAAGAACTAATCTCGAAGACACATGCTTGCCCAAAGCTGCAAGCATGGCACCCAGCACTGAAACACTGTTGTCCTGGTCGGAATTATGCGGGACTTTCGACTCGCTTCGCTGCTGTTGCCGGTCCTCTGCGGTGTCGCTGCCGCGGATGGGCCGCCGCGTGCGCTGATTCAGCAGCACTGCGTCAGTTGCCACAATGCGGATGACAAAGCCGCGAGCCTCGATCTCGACGCCGTCAGCCGGGATGCCAGCGACCAGCACGCCGCTGTCTGGGAAAAAGTCGTTCGCAAGCTGCGCACGCGGCAGATGCCGCCGCCGGAGGCTGCACGTCCGGACGAACGCACCTACGTCGCGCTGCTCGACGGACTGGAATCGGCGCTCGACCGCATCGCCGTCGCGCATCCCGATCCCGGCCGGACCGACACGTTCCGGCGGCTGACTCGCACGGAGTATCAGAACGC
>JAWXBB010000425.1:0-5398 GCA_034439795.1 Planctomycetaceae bacterium
CAACATGAATCGCGCTGGATGGCGCTCGATGCGATCGCGCCAGCGTTGCTGCGCCTCAAACACCGCGCGAGGCGTCACACCAACCGTGCCGTGGTTCAGATAGGTCGCGTCAGGATCGAGCGGCCACAACGAAAGAAGAGAACGCCCTCACGTCATGGGTAGAGTGTAGATTACTGGCCCTTCCAGCAACGTCAACGCGATCCGCCCGAGCGAAGCACGTCTTCGAGATCGCTGGACCACTCCGTCCACGTCTCCTTCCCCAACTGCCACTCCGACACGAGCACATCTCACCATTGACGCAGCGTCTCGCTTGGCTGGAGATAACGCAAGCGAATAAGGGGCCCGACCGTGGCAATCGCGCTACACACCATGCACAAGATAATGGCGGCCGCCAACGCCCTGGTCGTCTGAAGCGCCGCAGTCGCGCCTAGGATCTCGAGCCACCTTAGACCCACAAGAGACATCGCTGTGCCTAATGCGATTCCCACCGCGACAGGAGTGAATGTGGAACGGAGCGTTACCGCAACCAGCGCCCGCGGGGCAGCGCCGAGGACTATGCGCATGGCGAATTCGAAGCGTCGCGAGTGGATTACCGCTGACGTCAGTACGTAGATGGCAACAACCGTCAGAAACACAGTGCCCGCACTCAGCGCCAATAGTAGCTGGACCGAGAACATCGGCAGGGCGATCTGTCGTCGCAGTTGGCTGTGCACCGTTTCAGAACTAACCGGCAGAATGCGTCTATTCACAGAGGCAACCGCGCTAACCGTTGCCTCAATGCCTCTGGCGATGTCATCGACTCGATAGTAGAGCCGTCGTCGTACGGATAGTGTGGCAAGGGGATTCGACAAAGCGACGAACATCATGGGTGACGTGGGGCGGGTTAGATCCAGAGTCACATCCTTGATGACGCCAATCACGACGCCACCAAAGCCGCTCAACGTCGACAAGCGCTTGCCGATTGGATCAGAGCCGGGGAGCATACGCGCAAACGACTCCGAGACAACAACCTGATTCTCCCAGTTCACGTTGTCGGCCAAGGGGTAGGGCAGCCTCCCTCGAAGCGGCCGTATCTTCATTCCCTCGAAATACGTCGGGTTGACTGCGAGAAACGACACGTTTCCTGTGGGATTAAACCGAATGCTGTCGAGAGTGAGAGGCGTCTGTTGATTCACCCCCCCAGCGCCCGCCGTTACGAACGCTGTCCGGCTGCCCCGATGAAGAACGTCAAGGACGGAGCTCGTGGCCGTCCCAATATCCCGTGGGGTCATGGCCGTGGCCGAAAAATCCAAGAGGGTCGACACCAACCCATCGGGTTCAAAGCCGACATCAATTCTCGTCGATTTCCACGTCAGGTCAACGAGGCCAAGAGTCGCGCTTGACAGGACAATCATCAGGGCGATGCCGGACGCGACCACCACGCCCTGTCCCTTTAACCGATGGGGGCTCTTCGACCTGTCCTGGCGCAAAATCGTCGAGACTCCTGCTTCGTCAACCCTCGCCGTTCTGATGGCCGCGATGCCGGTCACCACGGTGATCAGCGCGCCTAGCGAGAGCACGGGACCTAGAACACTCGCCGAGTAGAAGTCTGCCCCAGCCGGAAGGATTCCGGCACCGGACGCAGCGATTCTGTCTAATTGATGCAAGGACGCCTTCGCGATCACGGAGGCCATCAGCGTCGCCCCAAGGCAAATCGTCGTTCCCAAGGCCAAGGCTTCACTCCTGACTTGCCATGGTCGCGCACCCAGGGCTGTCATGACCGCCAGTGCCTGGTGACGTTCGACCGTCGTATTCGTTACATGAGTGACTGTCGTAACGACTCCAGCCACCAACAGTAGGAAGAACACAACGCCAAGCAACTTCGAAAGAGTCGTGAGACGCTCAGCGATTGCCCCAGGCACGGTCGCGCTGTCAAATGGCTCTAATGCGATTCGTCGGGCGATTTTCGAGTAGCGCGGATCTGAGTTCAGATGGGCCTCTACTTTAGGCTTCGAAGCGTCAGTGCCCGTCCACACCTCGAGCCAAGCAATCGACGTGCTCTTCGCGCCTGGACTTGCGAGCCGTGAAGCGCCGTTGGGGATCACCTCAGCGACTGATTCCAAAGGCAAGAACAGAGCCGGTCGTTTTGTAATATCGGTCCCAATAAAACGTGGCGGAGCGACCCCCACAATCGTGGCAGTCACAAGGCCTACCTGGACCCTCATACCTAGGAGGTCAGATCCCGTCCTGAGTAACCGGTCGTAAACCGCATGACTGACGACGGCCGTCCGCATACCAGAGTCGGACCGCAAAGGAAGGCGGCCGCGAAAGGCAGTGACATCAAAGACCTCAAAGAAATTCGCGCTCACGAATGCGACAGTGTCGAGGGCTGCTTGGCCAGGCCAATTGACAACGGCGCTGTCATATCCGACAGCCGCAACAGGAGCCAGGACCTCATCGGCCGAGAACAAGGAGTAGTGGGAGTAACTGAACGCTCCCGTCAGGTCTCCTCCATTATCGTTCTGGAGCCCGTATCGCCCTGCTCCGCCAACTGTTGGAGACCAAGGGAAAGTATTGCTGACTGACCCGAACGCCCACGCGACCGCGCTGCCCCCAATTGCTAAGGCTAGGATAAGAGTCGTTATGGTGTTTGTCGGTTTGTGGTGGCGCAACAGACGGAAATAGCGAGTTCCTGTCATAAGCTTAAGGATATCCCCGACTGGTTCCCCACGCACTCGTCACGACACACGGCAGCGCACATCGCGCCGCCGTGTGTCTTGATTGCTGGGACCTACTAATCACCGTTCAAATTGCAGCTCGAATCTTCTTGCCACTTGCATTCTATGAGCGGTCGGTTGCATCGCCCGTGTGTGCTGCATTCGCCAAGTCCCTGACACGTGCTGGTCGTGCTGTTCCAGCAACCATTCGTGCCTCCGCCGGTGGTGCAGCAGCCTATCTCCTCGTCGGCGCGAGCCTCCGTTTGAAACGCCGGCATCGTCAGGAAGGCCACTGCGGCCAGAAGGCCGAGCGCCACGCTCAAAACAGATCGTTTCGTGCCTGTCATTTTGTTGCTCCTTTGTCGTTAGGTGGTTTTTCTGTTGCTCCCCAATTCGCTGGCGGCTCTCTGAGTCCCTCCAACGAACATCCAAAGTGGTCACTTACCTTCCGAGCAGTGTTCTGGGTATAGGCACCTGCCCAGACGCGTACGACTTTCCCATTGGCATCAGCAAGAATAGTCATCGGCGTTGACCCGATCATGACCGACTGTCTAAACTCACCTGCTCGGTCGAGGTAGACCGGGTAGGGCTCCGGCCTGTAATCAAAATACCTGTCCATGTTTTCGTCATTAAGGGCTACCGCAACGAATCGTCGACCTTGCGACTCGACACAGCCTTTCAGGGACAGCACACTGGGCTCATTGCGCCAGCACCAAATGCATAGGGACGACATTACGTAAACCACGGTCTCGGACGTGCCACCCGCGAAGCTGAGCGGAGCTGTCGTTTCGTCGGCGCGAAGTGTTGCGATAACGGTCGGAAGGACGGTGCCGATCTTGGCTTCCGGAGGCCGTTGGGATGGTGGGTTCCGGAGACGTGCACCCAAATACAGATTTAGAGAGAGAGAAATGACCAGAAGGATGAGCCATCCGTGTGTGGCCGCAGACTCCGCGACGAGGCTAGCGATTCGGATCATCAGCCCCTCTCGTTCGGGGCGGCGGTCTGGCTCGCCAAGTGACATGCCGTGATTGAACCAGCACGCCTGGTGAACTGCAAGACGAAACTGTGTGGAATGCGTGCAGATAGAGAGGCACTTCGTGCCGAAGGCCGGAAGACCGACGATGACTGCTGCCAGCCGCTTCCGTTCAGCTATAATCACGGCCTTCGCTTCGTGCCTGTATCGCTCCTTGGAATCGGCCTGAGGTCCGCCGCATGATCGACAGAGCGTGGTCAAAGTCCCTGGTTGAGGCCGCCCAGTCGTTGTTGCTGAGCGAAGGGCCAACTCGAGGGCCGATTGATGAGGCCGCCCTTCTGCATCACGCGGGTGCGCGGCGCCCGCGCTCAGAAGTCGAGCGACTTCTGCTCGCAGGAATCGCGGCTGATGCCGCGGGCAAGGCGTCTGATGACGCCGCGGGTGGAATTCGGCCCGAGGCCGGCGGCATTGATGGCTTAGTTTTGTTCATTCGGGAAAGGGCGACCAGCCAAGGGCTCTCGCGGGCTTCAGCGGCGCTCGCCCTCGGCGTCTCAGAATCCTGGATCGCACATCAGCTTAAGACGGCTACCGGGCGGTCATTTTCTGAACACGTGCTCGATCGGCGCATGGAACAGGCCTCTGGGCTGCTGACCCACTCGCGCCTCAGTGTCAAGGCGGTTGCGTTCACGGTGGGCTACTGTGACACGGGCACGTTCATTCGCCAGTTCCGCCACTGCTTCGGTCACCCACCGGCACAATGGCGCAGCACGCAGCACGCAGCACGCAGCACGCAGCACGCAGCACGCAGCACGCAAATAAGGCTAGCGGATGATCCTCATCGTGGACGACGAACCGGGAGTATCCGCAGCCTTCAGTCGCGTCCTGACCGCGTCACACATTCCTCACCATGCAGTCGGCTCTCTCGCAGACGCGAGACAGGTCCTGTCCCAGGGCGGCTGGACAGGCTTCATTCTCGACATCTTCCTGCCTGATGGGACAGGCGTGGAGTACCTCGCGGAGATCCGAGCACGCGCCGAGCATCAGCACACACCGGTCGCGGTCATCACCGCCGACATCCTGCTTGATGACCAGATGGTCGAGCAGCTGCGTCACCTTGGCGCCCGGTTGTATTGCGGCGCGTTTGGCCGCGCCGACATCGAACGCATTTGCGTCGCGCTCCTGATGGGACGCCAGACTCCACCATGATTCGTTGTCGCGACCAACGCGCCGCCAGACGTCGCACCCGGCGCGTGCAAGGGTTGGCGACGCGGATGAATATCAGACCGGCTCGGCCACGGTGCGCGAAAAGGCCTCCAGATGGTTCTGCTCGATCGCGCCTTCACGGGTCATCGCGCGAAGGCCTCCCGCGTCGCGTGTCGAAGGTGCGGGGCTATATCGTGATATTCCCGCCCGACGCGTTCCATCAGCGCCGAGAGCTGACGATCGTCGCGTTCGGCCTCTGCTGTGACCTACACCGCCACGTCGAGGTCCCTGAAGGCTTCTGCTCGTCACCGGTCAGCTTCGCGAGGCTGGTGGTGAAGGTGTCCGCAATAAGCAGGGGCATCAGGATGCCAACACGCAGCGCTTCTTCTTTCTTCCGGCTCGCTTCCTTCGAGAGTTGGTCCGTTTCGCTGCCTGCCTCGATTTCAAGCGCTCGTAGTCCTTGCGCTCCGCTTCAGTCAGAGCATTGGACCTTTCCGCGCGCTCGCGCGCCTGGCGCTCCTTAGCG
>JAWXBB010000426.1:0-6434 GCA_034439795.1 Planctomycetaceae bacterium
GGCCTGAAGGACATCATCACCGGCAAGACGTACTGGTCGCATCACCGGCAAAGCCCGATGTGGGACGCCGGCGCGGTGGTGTACTGGTTCAAGCTGACCCGCGGCAAGGACGGCGTCGACTGGGTGCCGTTCAAGGCGGATGCAGACGCGGGCATCGGCCGGCAGGTGAGCATCGTCGACGTGAACGGCGACAAACTCCCCGACATCGTCGTCGGCGGCATGTTGGGCGCGACGGTCCTGACGCAGACTCGCAAGACCGTTTCCGAAGCCGACTGGAAATCCGCCCAGCCGCCCAAGGTCACTGCCGCGGCGGTTACAAAGCCCGCGTCCAAGCCGCCGGTCGCCGTGTCCGGCCAGTTGGAAGGGGAGGATCTGAAGGTCGCCAAGTTGACCGCCGGCAAGACGGTCGAGCAGGCGATGGGGGGCTTCACGAAGGGCCAATGGAGCGGCGACCAGCAACTGTTCTGGACCGGCGCCAAAGTCGGCGACCGGCTCGAGCTGGAGTTCGTCGTCTCGAAAGAGGCGAAGTTCGATCTGTCGGCGGCGTTCACGAAGGCCCGCGACTACGCCATCGTGAAGATCGACGTGGACGACGAATCGCTCGGCGAGCCGCTCGATCTGTTCAACCAGCCGGACGTCGTCAACACCCCTGCGATCAAGCTCGGCCAACGGACGCTGAAAGCCGGCGCGCACAAATTTGGCTTCGAGATCACTGGCAAGAACGCCGCCGCCTTGCCCCAGTACATGCTGGGTCTCGATTACGTCGTGATCGCCTCCGAGGACGCCGCGGCCAAAGCCGCCGTGACGACCGCCGGCGCAATCGCGGCGGCAACCGTGGGTGTCGCCAACCTGGGCTTCGAAACCGGCACGCTCGCCGGTTGGACCGCGACCGGCAAGGCATTCGAGGGGCAGCCGATCAAGGGGGACGCCGTCGCCAAACGCCGCAATGACATGAAAAGCGGCCACGCCGGGGATTACTGGATCGGCGGGTACGAGAAGGCCGGCGACAACGCCGTCGGCACGCTGACGTCCGCCCCGATCACCGTCGCGCAGCCGTGGGCGTCGATGCTCGTCGGCGGCGGACCGCATGCCGAGACCCGCGTCGAGATTCTCCGGACCGACAACGGGCAGGTGGTCTTTCAGGCGTCCGGCGAAACCGACGAACAGATGAAGCGCGTCGTCGTCGATCTGCGGCCGCACGTGGGCAAGGCGATCGTCGTCCGGCTCGTCGACGAACACCGCGGCGGCTGGGGGCATCTCAACTTCGACGACTTCCGCTTCCACGAGAAGCAGCCCGGCAATCCGGCCCAATCGCTGGTCAAATTGATCCTCGACGAATACCCGCACGGTGGACTGTCCGGCGCGGAAGCCGCCAAGGCGATGAAGTTGCCGAATGGCTTCTCGGTGACGGCGTTCGCGTCGGAGCCGGACGTGACGCAGCCGATCGCGATGGCGCTCGACGACCGCGGCCGGGTCTGGATCGCCGAGGCGCACGAGTATCCCCGCCGCGCGCCGGAGGGCAAAGGCCGCGACCGCGTGCTGATCTTTGAGGACACCGACGGCGACGGCCAACACGACAAGCGGACGGTCTTCGCCGAAGGGTTGAACCTCGTCAGCGGTTTGGAAGTCGGCTTCGGCGGCGTGTGGGTGGGCGCGTCGCCGTACCTGCTCTTCATCCCCGACCGCAACGGCGACGATAAACCAGACGGCGAACCGCAGGTGCTGCTCGACGGCTGGGGCCGCGAGGACACGCACGAGACGCTCAACGCCTTTCTCTGGGGACCGGACGGCTGGCTGTACGGTTGCCACGGCGTGTTCACGCACTCGCGAGTCGGCAAGCCGGGCACACCGGATGAGCAGCGGCAACCAATCAACGCCGGCGTCTGGCGGTATCACCCCACCCGGCACACGTTCGAGGTCGTCGCGCACGGCACCAGCAACCCGTGGGGCGTCGATTTCAACGATCACGGCCAGGCGTTCATTACGGCGTGCGTCATTCCGCACCTCTATCACATCATTCCGGGAGCGCGGTACGAGCGGCAGGGGGGGCAACACTTCAATACCGCGACGTACAACGACATCAAGACGATCGCCGACCACCGGCACTATCTCGGTGCGACGCCGCACGGCGGCAACAGCAAGTCCGACGCGGCCGGCGGCGGCCACGCCCACGCGGGGGCGATGATCTACCTCGGCGGCGCGTGGCCGGAGCGCTACCGCAACATACTGTTCATGAACAACATCCACGGCCAGCGGTTGAACATGGACACGCTGACGCAGAAGGGATCGGGCTACGTCGGCGGTCACGGCCCCGACTTCCTGATGACCGGCGACAAGGCGTCGCAGATTCTCAACCTGCGCTACGGCCCCGACGGCCAGGCGCTGATGATCGACTGGTACGACATGCAGGCGTGCCACCTCAACGACCCGTCGAAACACGACCGCAGCAACGGCCGGATCTACAAGATCAGCTACGGCCAGCCGAAGCCGGTCACCGTCGATCTCCAGAAAGAGTCCGATCTCGCGCTCGCAGAAATGACGTTGTCCGCGAACGATTGGTACGTCCGTCACGCCCGCCGCGTGTTGCAGGAACGAGCCGCGACACGCGCGATTGCCGCGGACGCCGTCGCCAAACTGACGAGCATCGCCACGACGCACGCCGACGACACGCGCCGGCTGCGCGCCGCGTGGGCGTTGCACGTCATTGGCGGTCTCAATCGCGACGTGCAGCAGAAACTGCTCGCCGACTCCAGTCCGCACGTCCGCGGATGGGGCGTGCAGTTGGCACTTGATCAAGCCGCACCTCCCGCGCCGGCGACGCTGTCGCAATTCACGTCGCTCGCGCAATCCGATCCTTCGCCGGTGGTGCGGTTGGCATTGGCGTCGGCGGCGCAGCGGTTGCCGATCGCACAACGCTGGGGACTGCTGGAACAACTTGTCGCGCAAGCCGAAGACGCCAACGATCACAACCTGCCGCTGATGTATTGGTACGCCGCGGAGCCGCTGGCCGCCGCGGACACCGAACGGGCCTTGGCGTTCGCGCTGCGGGCCGGCGAGACGATTCCGCTCATTCGCGAGTACATGCTGCGGCGCATCGGCAGCCTGGATCAGACGGAATCGCTGGCGGCGCTGGTCCGCGGCCTCGGCAAAGCGGGCGATGCGAACTTGCAGGTCACGTTCCTCAAGGCGATTCAGGCGTCGCTCAAGGGCCAGCGCTCGGTCGCCCCGCCCACGGAATGGGCCGCCGTCTCGAAACCGCTGCTGGCGAGCAAGAACGCCGCCGTCCGGCAGGAGGCGTTGGGGCTCGGCGTGAAATTCGGCGACCCCGCGGCGTTCGCGGAGTTCCGTGGGACGGTGACGAAAAATGAAGCCGCCCCCGCCGTCCGCCGGGCGGCGCTCGACGATCTGCTCGCGGCGAAAGATCCGCAGCTCGTGCCGATTCTGTTCCAGAGCCTCGCCGACCAGGCGTTGCGCGATCTGGCGATCCGCGGGCTGGCGCAATATCAGGACGCGGAGACGCCGCCGCGGCTGCTCGAACTGTATGGCAAGCTGTCGTCGCTCGATGACAAGCGGGCCGTGCTGGGAACGCTGGCGTCGCGCGGCGAATACGGCGTCGCGCTGCTCAAGGCCGTCGAGCAGAAGAAGCTGCCGGGGACCGACCTCACCGCCGACCTCGTGCGGCAGTTGCAGTATCTGAAAAACGACGACGTGAACCGGCTGCTCAACGAAGTCTGGGGCACCGCCCGCGAAACGGCCGCCGACAAGGTCCAGATGATCGCCGCGCTCAAGCAGCTCGCCGGCGACATCACGAAACCCGCGGCCGATCTGTCGCTGGGACGGGCGATCTTCCACAAGACGTGCCAGAAGTGCCACGTGCTGTACGGCGCGGGGGACAAGATCGGCCCCGACCTGACCGGCTCGAACCGCAGCGACCTCGACTACCTGCTGTCGAACATGGTCGATCCCAGCGCGGTGATGGCGAAGGAGTACCAGCCGGTGATCGTCGCCACGCAGGACGGCCGCGTGGTCTCCGGCCTGGTGCGGGCGGAGGACGACAAATCGCTGACGGTGCAGACGGCCGATGCGCTCGTCATCGTTCCCAAGTCCGAGATCGACGAGCGGAGCATCAGCACGAAGTCGATGATGCCCGACGACCAGTTGAAGCTGTTCAGCGAACACGAAACGCGCTCGCTGATCGCGTACCTCCGCGGCCGGCAGCAGATGGCGATGCTGGCGACGGCCTCCAACGCCTCGATGATGTTCAACGGCAAAAGTCTCAGCGGCTGGTCCGGGGATTCCGCCCTGTGGCGCGTCGAGGACGGTGAACTCGTCGGTCAGACCAACGGCCTGAAGCGGAACGAATGGCTGGTCAGCGACCTCACCGCCGAGGACTTCCGGCTGACGGTGCAGGTGAAGCTCGTGGACAACGCCGGCAACTCGGGCCTCCAGTTCCGCAGCCGCACCGTCGGCGAAGGGGACGTGGCGGGCTATCAGGCCGACGTCGGCGCGGGCTGGTGGGGCAAGCTCTACGAAGAGCACGGCCGGGCCTTGTTGTGGGACAAATCGGGCGAGGCCCACGTCAACAAGGGGGACTGGAACGAGTACCGCATCGAAGCCCGCGGCGCGCAGATCCGGACGTGGATCAACGGCCAGCCGTGCGTCGATCTGGACGACCCCGTCGGCGCGAAACGCGGCATCTTCGCCCTGCAACTCCACTCCGGCGGCAAGACGGAAGTCCGCTACCGGAACTTCCAACTGGAGGTGTTGGGAGGCGAATCACCGTCGACCACGGCCGAGGTGCCCACAACTCCGAAGCCGGTCGTCGGGCAGCGATGAAGTCACTCCGCCTGCCTCGGTAATCGGCGAGCGGCGCGGCGTCAGCCCGCCGTGTCTTCTCTTCGTCCAGTCTTCTCGTGCCACGCCCTGTCGTGAAGCGTCTGCAAGACACGGCGGGCTGACGCCGCGCCGCTCGCCTACAGGATTTCCAGCGTCGGCATCCGCGGCGTTTCCAGCAGGCTCTTCGCGATCTGCATCGCGGCTTGCTCGCAGACGTTGAGCAGATACGGCCGCGACGGGTTGTCGTCGGCGAACAGGCTGGCGATGCGGCCCTCGTCGCCGCGGATGCGGATACCCGCTTCGATGGGGATCTCGCCCAGGAACGGAATCCCCAATTCGGCCGCCTTCGCCTTCGCACCGCCGCGGCCGAAAATTTCGCCGGTCATGTTCTCGACCATGCCGAGCACCGGAATCTTCACCTGCCGGTACATACTGACCGCTTTGACGGCGTCGAGCAATGCGACCTGCTGCGGCGTGCAGACGACGATCGCCCCGGCGAGGCCGAGCAGTTGCGATAGCGTCAGCGAGACGTCGCCGGTACCGGGGGGCAGGTCGATGATCAGGTAATCGAGCTCGCCCCATTCGGTGTCTTTGAGGAACTGCGTGATCGCGCGGTGCAGCAGCGGGCCGCGCCAGATCACGGCCTGATCGGGCTTCACGAAGTAGGCCACGGACATGATTTTCAGCCCGTCGACCTCGACGGGGATCATTCGTTCGATTTCGGCGCCGTCGGGCAGCGTGATCTTCTTGGCCAGCGGCTGGCCGGTGCTGCCCATCAGATGCGGGATGCTGGGTCCGTAGACGTCGGCGTCCATCAGGCCGACGCTGCACCCGAGCGTCCTCAATCCGCACGCCAGCGCCGCGGCGACCGTGCTCTTGCCCACACCCCCCTTGCCGCTCCCCACGGCGACGACGTTCTTCACGGTCAGGCCGATCGACCCGCCCGTGTTCTTTCCCTGGACGACGGCGGTGAACTCGACGCGCACCGGGCCGACATCCGGCACTCCGGCCAGCGCCGCGATCACGGCGTCGGCGATGCGTTCCCGCTTGGGATACGCCGGCGTCGGCAGCTCCACGCGGACGGTCACGCCTTCGGGACTCATTGTCGCCCCGCGGAGCATGTTCAACTCGCCGAGCGTGCGGCCGATTTCCGGGTCGCGAAGATTGCGGAGGCGTTCGAGAATCTGAAATTCGGTGGGCATCGGGGACCATTCGGGCGGGGATTGAGGTCAATTCAGCAGCACCAAGGCGACGAGAGAGTTGTAGCACTCGCCGCAGCGACGGACAACGCGCGCCGCGACTCGATACGGCAGAAATCAGCCGTTCGGCGTCACGGTCGCGCTGAGCAACTGGCGGCACAGTCGGGCCAGATCGCGGCCGGCGATCGGATCGGTGAGGAACGATGTGACGCCGACGCTGCGGAGCGTCCATTCCCACTCGGCGGTGTCGGCCGTGCCGAGGACGACGACGGGCTCGGCCGCATTCCGCAACCACCGCCGCGTCAACCATGCCAAGCATGTCGCCGGGTCAGTTTGCAGGTCGAGCACCAACACGACTGCGGCAAACGCGGCGCTGATTCCCTCCACATCGGCTAGCGA
>JAWXBB010000427.1:0-7601 GCA_034439795.1 Planctomycetaceae bacterium
CCGCCGCCACCGCCGCCGCCGCTGCGACGTCCGCCGCCACCGCCGCCGCCGCCGCGATCTTCGCGGGGACGCGCTTCGTTGACGGTCAGGGACCGGCCGTCAACTTCTTTGCCGTTCAACGCGGCGATCGCCGCCTGACCGGACTGGGAGTCCCCCATCTCGACGAAGCCGAACCCCTTGGAGCGACCGGTGTCGCGATCCATGATCACCTGCGCCGACTGCACTGTCCCGAAGGGAGTGAAGAGCGACTGCAGAGAGGTGTCGTTCATGCCGTAAGACAGGTTGCCCACGTACAACTTGGTAGCCATCCAGGTGCTTTCCGTACCGCTAGTGAGGCCCCACCCGGAGGATTTGAGGCCGCTAGACAAGAGAGAGTGCGAATGCCGTCACATGATCGGCATTCAACGACCAGCAATCCTTCGATCCAGGATCTTGGGACCACAAGGCTCTCGCAAGCGGTGCGGCGTCCGGCAGACCAGTGGGTAGAATCGTATTCGGTCGCGATTTTCAACGCTGATTGTATGATATTTCATACCCCCGCTGCGGCGAAATCCCCGATTCCGGTTCCGATTTGGTCAGAAAGTTCACCCGGCCGACGCCGGCAGGCAACTTTCCCTCCAGAATCCGGGACGCCGTCAGAGGTTGACGCGGACTGGTCAACGCATGGCATCGGCAAGAAATGGCATCGGCAAGAAGAAGTACACCCCGGTGGGTTCGAACCACCAACCTTCGGTTCCGTAGGCGCGCCGCAACTATCGCCGAAAAGCCTCTGAAAGCTTTATGCGGTTGAAGTTAGCGACAAATGGTCGCCTTTGCAATGGCGCGCATTCGCGCACAAATCGACACGGTACTGAGCGGTATTGAGCAGCATTCCGGTAGTTGGCCGGTAGACCGAAGATGCCATGAGAGCCGTCAAGTGGCTCTCGCATCAGCGGGGCAATGCACGGACCTTCCGATCGTGGCTCGACGTCCTCGAGTGTGGTTAAATCATCCTGGTTGCCAACCAATCCAACACGACCGGCCAGGAAATAATCATGCTTCAACGAATATTCCTGATCGCGACTGCCGCCGATCTGATGGCGGCGATGTGCCAAAATCTGCAGGCGGATCCGCCTGCGTCCACGCTCTTGCCACCGATGAGCGTCATCGATCTGAATGTCGGGGAATCGTCCGTCGTCGAGCTGTCGGATCGCAGTCGGGTGTCGGTGAAGCTCCTTGGACTGCAGGAAACGCGGGACACGTTGCGGAACGCTGTCCGACGTGCGGATGTCAAAGTGGAGGTCGCGGGACAGGTGGTGACCCTGGTTTCGGCCAACTATCGGCTGCCGCAAACGGTGGGCTCCGTGCAGATCGACTGTGCGATCACCAAAGGATATGGACAGCACAATTCCAAGTCGACTGAAGCACAGAATCCCTGGGGACTCGACAAAGACGCGCGCTTGCGGTTGTGGCCGGCCGGTTCGCCGCTGATGAACCCCGACACTTTCCTGTACCCTGCCAAGCAGCGCTGGTTCGCCAGCGGCACACAGATGGCCAACGAGCCGACCCACGTCGACGGCGGCGAGGATCCGAAGAACCGCAACATTTATTATCACTATGGCCTCGACATCGGTGGATCGGAGGGCCTGGTCGATGTGGTGGCGGCGACCGACGGCGTCGTCGTGTCCCGCGGCATCGATGTGCTCCCCGAATACAAGGACAGTCCCGTCAAGCCCCGGTACGACGTGGTCTACCTGCTTGACGATCGCGGCTGGTACTACCGCTACAGTCACTTGCAATCGATTGCCAAGACCGTTCGTCTGGGGCAGCCGCTGCGGAAGGGCCAGCCGGTCGGCGTGCTCGGTAAAGAAGGGGGCAGCGGCGGGTGGTCGCATCTGCATTTCGACATCTCCAGCCGACAGCCGTCCGGGAAATGGGGCATCGTCGACGGATATGCGTTCTTATGGGAAGCGTACATCCACCAGTATCAGCCCCAGTTGCTCGCGGTTGCGCGACCGCACCAATTGGTCAGCACGGGAGAGGTCGTCGCGCTGGATGGCAGTCGCTCCTGGAGCGCCGCCGGTCAGAATGTCCGCTACGATTGGACGTTCGCAGACGGTGCACAGGCCAGCGGGCCCACTATTGCTCGTCAGTATCCCAAGCCGGGCGTCTATAGTGAGATTCTGAAAATCACTGATGACGCGGGGAGGATCGACTACGACTTCGCGGTGGTGAACGTGATCGATCCGAAGCAACTGGACCAATTGCCGCCCTCGATCCACGCCAACTATGCTCCGACATTCGGCATCCAACCCGGTGATCCCGTGACGTTCAAGGTCCGGACCTTTCGCACCACAGAGGGCAACGAAACCTGGGACTTCGGTGACGGCAGTTCACGCATCGAAGTCCGCAGCGACGGCAACGTCAAACCACTTGCGAAAGACGGCTATGCCGAAGTCGTGCATCGCTTTGCGAAACCGGGGCACTATGTCGTCCGGGTCGAACGCACGAACGCCCACGATCAGAGGGCGATCGGACATGTTCACGTGCGCGTGGGCCTGGATTAGATAACCGGACTGAATCAAGATCGGCGGGCAATATGTCACCGCGGAACGCTTTCTCACTGGCCATCGCGATCGCCATCGAGCTGACGGCCGCCGCTTGGGGTGCGGATGAGATCGACGCTCATCGTCAAGTGCGGTCCATTCTTTCCGAGAAATGTTTCGCCTGTCATGGGCCGGATGCCGCTGGCCGACAAGCAGAACTGCGGGTGGATTCGCGGGAAGGACTGCTGCAGATTCGAGACGGGCGGCCAGCCGTCATTCCGGGCCGGCCCGAAGAGAGTGAGTTGCTGCGGCGGGTGACCGCGCACGATCCCGAGGACCGCATGCCGCCGGCATCGACCGGCAAGACCTTGACCGCGGCACAGATCGAGCTCTTGCGGCAGTGGATCGCGGATGGAGCTCGGTGGCAGGAGCACTGGGCGTTCATTCCGCCACAGAATCGGGGTGTTCCAGCCGTGCGCGATGCGGAATGGTGCCGCAATGGGATTGATCGGTTCGTCCTGGCGAGTCTGGATGGGGCGGGCTTGCGGCCTTCGACGCCTGCGCCGCGTACGGTCTGGCTGCGGCGTGTGACACTGGCTCTCACGGGATTGCCGCCGACGGTGGACGAGATCGAGGAATATCTCGCGGACAGTTCGCCGCAGGCCGACGAATGCGTGGTCGATCGACTGCTGGCATCGCCCCGATACGGAGAGCGGATGGCGGTCGACTGGCTCGATGCCGCGCGTTTTGCGGATACCAACGGCTACTTCTCCGATCTGGAACGGACGATGTGGCCGTTTCGAGACTGGGTCATCGCGGCGTTCAACCAGAATCTGCCCTTTGATCAGTTCACGATCGAGCAGCTTGCGGGAGACCTCCTGCCGCAGGCGACAATGTCGCAACGGATCGCCAGCGGGTTTCATCGCAATCAGGCGGTGACGAACGAAACGGGAATCATCGACGAAGAATATCGCGTGGAATACGTGGCGGAGCGGGTGGACACGACGGCGGCGGTCTGGCTGGGACTCACGCTGGGTTGTGCGCGGTGTCACGATCACAAATTCGATCCGATCTCGCAGCGGGAGTATTACCAGCTCTTTGCGTTTTTCAATCAGGGGCCCGAGACGGGTCTGGTGAAAGACAAGACGCCGCCGCCGTCCTTGCCGGCCCCCACATTGGAGCAGCAGCAACGGCTCGATGCGCTCCGCCGCGAATTGGAGGAGAGCGAGCGTGCGTTCGCGACGCACGAGCCGGCCTTGAACGCGGAACTCCTGGCGTGGGATGCGACTGCGAACGATGAACTGCCGCGGCCTGCGTTGGACCGACAGGTCGCCTACTTTGACTTCAACGATCGGCTTGAGGACGACGCCAAGCTGATCCGGCTCGAATCGCATGGTGACGCCGACTTCCAACCCGGCGTCCTGGGACGATCGTTGGCGTTCGACGGTGGCCGGCACGTCGAAGCGTCCAGCGTCCCCTGGGACAGCGATGCCGCGTGGTCACTGTCCACGTGGCTGAGGTTCACTGGGCCGTCATCGGTGGGCTGCGTCCTGTCCTGCACAGAGCAGGAGGGCGATCGTCGGGGATGGGACGTGTTGTGGCGGAAAGGCTATCTCATCGTCAATCTTGTCCATCGCTGGGGCGCAGACGCGATTGAAGTCTGGACGACGGAACCGGCGTCCGCCAACCGCTGGCATCACCTCGTCGTCACCTACGACGGCTCGCGTCGCGCGGCGGGTTTGCACATCTATCTCGACGGTGAGCCGCAAGAGTTGCGGGTGCAACAGGACGCACTCTCAGGCACGATCCGCAGTGCAGCACCCTGGCGGCTCGGTCGTCGGGACCAGGGCCTCGGCTTTTACGGCCAATTGGATGAGTTCCGCGCCTTCCAACGGGTCCTGAGCCCCGCAGAAGTGGCGAATCAGTATCGCGGCGAGGGGTTGCGAAGCATTGTGCAGACACCGTTGGCTCAGCGCTCCAGCGAGCAGCGCGAACGGTTGTTGGGCGACTTCGTCACTCACGCCGGTTCCGACGACGTGCAAATTGCCTGGAACAGACGGCAGCTTGCGCGGCGAGCCGTGCAGCAACTCGACGCGGAGATCCCCGTGGTGATGATCGCCCAGGACCGGGACGAGCTGCGCGAGACGTTTGTGCTGGAGCGTGGACAGTACAACCAGCGCGGGGAACCGGTGACGGCCGGCGTGCCCGCCGTGCTGCCGCGCATTCCCGAGGGTGCGCCCCTGAACCGATTAGGATTGGCGCGGTGGCTGGTCGATCCGAATCACCCGCTGACAGCACGAGTGGCCGTCAATCGGGTCTGGCAGCATTTCTTCGGCATGGGACTGGTGCGGACCTCTGGTGACTTCGGCGCGCAGGGTGAACTGCCGGCGCATTCCGAGTTGCTCGACTGGCTGGCCACGGAGTTCCTTCGCTCCGGGTGGGACCGCAAGGCGCTCGACCGGTTGATCGTGTCGAGCGCCGTTTATCGCCAGTCGTCTGCGGCGTCTCCTGAACTTTGGGAGCGCGACCCCGACAATCGCTGGCTGGCGCGCGGGCCCCGGTTTCGGTTGCCCGCCGAAGTGCTGCGCGATCAGGCGCTCGCCGCGTCGGGACTGTTGGTCGAACGACTCGGCGGACCCAGCGTCAAACCGTATCAGCCGCCGGGACTTTGGGAATCCGTGACCTATGGCGCCGAACACAGCTATGTCCAGGATCATGGTCCACAACTCTATCGGCGAGGACTGTACACGTATTGGAAGCGGCAGGTTCCGCATCCGGCGCTCTTGACGTTCGACGCACCGACGCGCGAAGCCTGCGTGGCGCAGCGATCGAGAACGAACACTCCGATGCAGGCTCTGGTCTTGATGAATGACGTCACCTTCGTGGAAGCGGCTCGCGCCCTGGCGACGCAGATGCTCGCTGCTGCGCCGGGAGATGACGCCGCGTGCATCACCCAGGGCTTCCTGCGAACCGTTGGACGCCAACCAACTCTTAAGGAGCAACGCCAGATCGCCGTTCTCTGGGAGCGTCGCCGCCGTGAGTTTCGATCCGACCCGCAGTCCGCCGTGGACTGGCTCAGCATCGGAGAGATGCCGCGCGATCACCGCTTCGAGGCCGCCGACCTCGCCGCCTGGACCGTTGTCGCCAGCTTGCTCTTGAATCTCGATGAAACAATGACGACACCCTAACTGCCGCCGATGACGCAGGGCTGACATGGTTCCGACTTCGCGCCGACAATTCCTCACGCGCAGTTCGCTCGGTCTGGGGACCGCGGCGCTGGCCACACTGTTGCAGCAGGACTCGAGTGCTGCCGACGACGTTCTGGCGCAGGCCCGACACTTCGCCCCGCGGGCCAGGCGAATCATTTCCCTGTTCATGCACGGCGGACCGGCGCAGCTGGAGACCTTCGATTACAAACCGCATCTGAAAGAGCGTCACGGTCAGGAGTTGCCGGAATCAATCCGACAGGGACAGCGGCTGACGGGCATGACGTCGGGCCAGAAGGCGTTTCCCGTTGTTGCGTCTCCCTTCGCGTTTCGGCAACACGGCGAATGCGGGACCTGGGTCAGCGAGTTGCTCCCGCATCTGGCGAGTGTTGCCGACCGGCTGTGTGTGATCCGCTCCCTGCACACGGAAGCCATCAATCACGACCCGGCCGTCACCTACCTGCAGACCGGGCATCAGCAACCAGGACGTCCGAGCTTCGGCAGTTGGCTGAGCTACGGTCTGGGGAGCGCCAACCGCAACCTGCCCACGTTTGCGGTGCTGTTGTCGCGCGGCAGTGCCGCGCGGCCGGCCGATCCGCTGTACGCCCGGCTGTGGGGGGCCGGCTTTCTGCCATCGAATCATCAGGGAGTGAACTTTCGCTCCAGCGGCGATCCCGTGCTGTATCTCGCCGATCCGCCGGGACTGAGCCGCACCGCTCGGCGCGACATGCTCGATGTTCTGGGCGACCTGAACCGACAACAGGCCGGCGAGGTTCACGATCCGGAGATCGCTGCGCGGATCACCCAATACGAAATGGCCTTCCGGATGCAGTCCGCCGTTCCGGAACTGACCGATTTCGGCGGGGAATCGGAGCACACGTTCGAGCTGTACGGTCCCGCCGCGCGAATCCCGGGCACGTTTGCCGCGAACTGCCTGCTCGCACGCCGGCTGGCCGAACGCGACGTGCAATTCATCCAGCTCTATCACCGCGGTTGGGACCAGCATTACAACCTGCCGAGCGACCTCCGGCTGCAATGCCAGGACGTCGACCAACCCAGCGCGGCGCTCGTCCGCGATTTGCACCAACGCGGGCTGCTCGACGACACGCTGGTCGTCTGGGGCGGCGAGTTCGGCCGGACCACCTACAGTCAGGGCCCGCTCGAACATGGCACCTACGGCCGCGACCATCACGGCCGCTGCTTCACCATCTGGCTGGCCGGCGGCGGCATCCGTACCGGCATCACTTACGGCGAGACCGACGACTTCTCCTATAACATCGTCCGCGACCTGGTGCACGTCCACGACCTCAACGCCACGCTGCTGCATTGCCTGGGCCTCGATCACACGCGGTTGGTGTATCGCCACCAAGGCCGCGACTATCGTTTGACCGACGTGCATGGGAAAGTGGTGAGCGGCTTGTTGACGTAACTTCCGTCGATCTGGTCGATCGAACGGAGACGCAGGAGCGGTATAAGTCATGCCCGTTCCCTAGGTCGTTCCAACCCGACTTCCACCAATGCCGAAACGGGTCGCGTGGTTAGCGCCATGGAGGTGCCGGTGGACAATCGTGTCTCTGTGGATTCTCGCCGAGGGGTACTGTTGGCTGAGACTTGCTCACAATCGTGCTGCTGAAGATCATAGTGCCTCGGCAATCGACGGCACATGGGTCCGAGATTTATGAGGAATGCCTGTCCCAGCCTGAGCAAAGTTGGCTACATACGCAGCCAACGACAGAGTTTCGGCCAGGGAGTCTAGGAGCATCTGAAGTCAGTGGTCCATTCCTTGCACCGCACTGGTTGTCACCACGCCGATCATCCTCCGTTGGGACGGCGCAAGCTGTTGCAGATCGGCGGCATGAGTCTCGTCGGC
>JAWXBB010000428.1:0-13942 GCA_034439795.1 Planctomycetaceae bacterium
ACTGCTCGAACGCCGCGTACCGGCGGCGAAGATCAGCGTGATTCCGAACGGCGTGGACGTCGCCGCCTTCCAGCCGCAGCCCCCCGACCGCGAGCTGCGCGAGCAATGGAACGGCGCGGGCAAGTTCGTCTGTGCCTACATCGGCACAATCGGCATGGCCCACGGGCTGGAAGTCGTGTTGACCGCCGCCCAGAAACTCCGTGACGACGGCCGCGAGGACGTTCAGTTCTGGATTGTCGGCGACGGCGCCGAACGGGCCCGCTTGCAACAGCAGGCGACCGAGCAGCGGCTCGACAACATCACGTTCACCGGCATGATTCCGAAGTCGCAGGTGGACCGCGTCCTCGCCAGTTGCGATGCTTGCCTCGTGCATCTGCGGGGGACGGAGCTCTTCGGCACGGTCATTCCGTCGAAAGTCTTCGAGACGATGGCGATGAACGTCCCCATCATCATGGGGGTCAAAGGTCAGGCGCAGGACATCGTTCTCAACGGCCAAGGGGGCGTGCCGATGACGCCGGACGACGCCGATTCGTTGTTGGAATGCCTGGACGCCGTCGCCCGCGACCCGATGGAATATTCCCGCGGCCGCGACTACGTCGCCCGGCACTTTCACAGGGACGAACTCGCGGCCCGGTTGCTGGAAATCGTCGCCGCCATTGCTGACGGGAAGCCTCCGCACGCCCCGCTGAAGTCAGAGATCGTTAAGACACCCGCCAAAGCTGCGTGATTACGAAGTCGGTGGCTCACGGTCCCGAGGATGCTATACTTAAGGCGTCAAGTTCGCTATCCGGCAGGAGCAGGACGATGGAAGCCGGAACGTTTGGAGCCGCCAAATCTTCGGTGCTGAGAGCTGATACCTATGAACGGCGGATGACTGCCGATCCGGGGTGGGCCTTGGAAGAAGCAGGCCAATTTTTCGCCGGCAACAGCGAGGTGAACCGCACGTTGCGTCACATCGCGCAGCGGCTCGATGAGCTGAACATTCCCTATGCCGTTTGCGGGGGGATGGCGTTGTTCGCTCATGGGTTTCGACGCTTTACCGAAGACGTCGACATCCTGGTCACTCCCCAGGGCCTGAAGCAGATCCACGAGCAATTGGTCGGCCGGGGATATCTGCCTCCGTTCGCGCCCAGCAAGCATTTGCGAGACACCGAGACCAAGGTCCAAATTGAATTCTTGACGACGGGGCAGTACCCCGGAGACGGCAAACCCAAACCGGTCGCCTTTCCCGATCCCAGCGTTGACGTTTTCATCCACGAGGGAATGCGATACGTCAGTCTGAAGACACTGATTGAGTTGAAGCTCGCGTCAGGAACGACCGGCCAGGGACGACGGAAGGACTTGAGCGATGTTCAGGAATTGATTCGGGTTCTCAATCTGCCGGATCACTTCGCTCGAAACCTGGACCCTTCGGTCGCCTCTGCGTTCACAACCCTCTGGCAAGAAATCCACGCCGTCGCCCGAAGGTTTGTCATGATCTGGCGCAATAAATGGCTAACCGCCGAGGCCAAGTCCATTTCGGAGATGGCAGACGTCTTGCAGGGCGCCGCGGACTTGCTTCGCCGCATGCAAGCGGATGGAGTCGTGCTCGATCCCGACGGCAGCACTCGCGATGACTACGCCCGTCTCGTCACGACCGATCCCGGCGTCGCGGCGAAATACGGAATGGAAGACGAGCGCGACCTCTGGGGCGAACCCGATCCCGAGCAGCCGTAGCCATGCATTCGTCGATGGGATGGTTGGTCGGACGTGAACCATCCCTCGTGGCCACGTGTCTCCTGGAGAGTTCCGCATTCCGGAGAGGTCGGTCATGAACAGCCGCATCATGTACATCGAACGGAAGGCCGGGCGGTTGACCGGCCCGTCCCGCATCGGTCGTGTGATATTCTCCAAGACCGGCAGGTCATTGTCTTACGCCGGCCGGACATTCCAGAGCCTTGGGGGTCGCGGGTTCAAATCGAACTACCGCGACTTACAGACCGGTGAGGAATACTGGATTTCCGGCTGCAAAAAGGCCGGGGGCGACCGGCTCTACCGCGAGCGAGTGCCGATTGAGATCGACGAGGATGTGCGGGATGAATACTGGACCCGCGTCCGGGAATTGCCCGGACGGAAATCGCAGCGGACAGTCTGAAAATCCACGGACGCGACTCCGATCTGTGGGAGGATGCGGCCACGGTTTTCGCGGCGTGAATCGCGCTTGCAGGGCCAAGTGACTTCGCTATACTGACTGGTTCGCGGTCGAGGCGAACCCTCACGCCGGCTAGCGTAGCTCAACGGCAGAGCTCCGGTTTTGTAAACCGGGGGTTGTGGGTTCGAATCCCTCCGCTAGCTTGAACTTACGTCGAGCCAGTTGATTCGCATTCCGGTGGGATTCCTGAGCGGCCAAAAGGGCCAGACTGTAAATCTGGTGGCTTATGCCTTCGCAGGTTCGAATCCTGCTCCCACCACTGGAAGGTTGAGAGTTGAGGGCTAAGGGCTAAGGGCCAGAGAAAACCTCTGGCCCTCAGCCCTTGGCTCTTGGCCCTCAGCCAGTTTCGCGGGTGTAGCTCAATGGTAGAGCTCCAGCCTTCCAAGCTGGTGGTGAGGGTTCGATTCCCTTCACCCGCTTTCGGAGGGCTAAGGGTCAAGAGCCAGGGGCTAAGGGCCGGTGGATGCAATTCCGGCCCTTAGCCCTTGGCCCTCAGCACTTAGCCCCCCGTTCAGTTGACTTTTCGCGGGCAATCGGCCATCGTGTGCCGCTCTGTCAACCCTCGGGGTGGCCGCGGTGTCGCTGCTGTAGCTCAGTTGGTAGAGTGCGTCCTTGGTAAGGACGAGGTCAAGGGTTCGAATCCCTTCAGCAGCTCTCGGGGCCGATTCCATCGCGGCCGACCGGCTGCCACGGGGTCGGGCTCAAGAACAGCAGTCTGGGGCAGAGTCGGTACTCAGAGCCATGGAAGCTCCGGAGCAAGCGGTCTCCGCGACTTTCCCGATTCCTTCAACCCGCACATCTTTCCGGTGACTGAGAAAGCGTAGGAGCAGCAATGGCGAAGGAAGTCTTTCAGCGCACGAAGCCGCACGTGAACGTCGGCACCATCGGTCACATCGACCATGGCAAGACCACGACCACGGCGGCCATCCTGGCCGTGCAGACCGTGAAGGGCTTGGCGAAGTTCAAGAGCTATGCCGACATCGCCAAGGGCGGGACGGTTCGCGACGAAACCAAGACCGTGACCATCGCCGTCAGCCACGTCGAATACGAGACGGACAAGCGGCACTACGCCCACATCGACTGTCCGGGGCACGCCGACTATATCAAGAACATGATCACCGGCGCCGCCCAGATGGACGGCGCGATTCTGGTGGTGTCCGCCGCCGACGGTCCGATGCCGCAGACCCGCGAGCACATCCTGCTCGCCCGTCAGGTGAACGTCCCCGCCCTGGTCGTGTTCCTCAACAAGTGCGACCTCGTCGACGACGAAGAGTTGCTCGAGCTCGTCGAGATGGAAATCCGCGACCTGCTCAACAAGTACGACTTCCCCGGCGACGACATTCCGATCGTCCGCGGCAACGCCAAGGGTGCGCTCGACAACCCGACCGACCCGAAGTTCAACAAGTGCATCGGCGACCTGATGGACGTGCTGGACAAGAATATTCCCGAGCCGCCCCGCGAGCGCGACAAGCCGTTCCTGATGGCGATCGAAGACGTGTTCTCGATCTCCGGCCGCGGCACGGTCGTCACCGGCCGGATCGAGTCGGGCGTCGTGAAGGTCAACGAGAAGGTGCAGATCATCGGTCTGACCGACACGAAGGACACCGTCGTCACCGGCATCGAAATGTTCAACAAGCTGTTGGACGAGGGCCAGGCGGGCGACAACGTCGGCCTGCTGCTCCGCGGCATCGACAAAGAAGGTGTGGAGCGCGGCCAGGTGCTCGCCAAGCCGGGCAGCATCACCCCGCACACCAAGTTCGAAGCCAAGGTGTACGTGCTGAGCAAGGAAGAAGGGGGCCGGCACACGCCGTTCTTCAACGGCTACAAGCCGCAATTCTACTTCCGCACGACCGACGTGACCGGCTCTTCGGTGCTGCTCGACGGCGCAGAAATGTGCATGCCGGGCGACAACGTCCGCCTGGAGGTCGATCTCGGCAAGCCGGTGGCCATGACGGACAACGTGCGCTTCGCCATCCGCGAAGGCGGGAAGACCGTCGGCTCCGGCGTGGTGACGAAGATTCTGAAGTAAGCTGCGGAGCGGGCGACCGCCTGCGGAAGACTCGTGCCTGCCAGATCCCGCCCCCGGCTTGGTTCAGGGGGCGGGGTTGTTTTCAAGATCGTGGAGTGGAAAGATGGCCCGTGAGTACGTCTGGCTGGAATGCACCGAATCCGGGCAGCGCAACTACCGCGTGCAGAAAGAGACTCGTGGGACCGAGCGGCTGGAGCTCAAGAAATATTGCAAGAAGCTCCGCCGCCATACGATCCACAAGGAGTCGAGGAAGAAGTAGCGACCGGGGAGCTAGGCGTTAGGCTTTAGGCGTTAGGAAGAACGGCTGAACCGCCTTTTCTGCCTACCAACTATCACCTACCACCTACCACCTGCTTACGGGGGTAGCTCAATTGGCAGAGCAACGGATTCCAAATCCGTAGGTTGGGGGTTCAAGTCCCTCCCTCCGTGCTCTTGGAATGGAATCGCACGTGGCCGGCAGCAGTGCACTCGCGGAAAGAATTCGCATGGCGAAGTCCGAAAAGGACGTCAGATTCTGGCGGTCCTTGGCGTCGGTCAATTTGTACAAGCGCAATCAGGGACGGGTCACGCGCCAACTGACGGCGGGCGCGATCATTCTGGCGGTGGTTTTGGCGGCTTGGGCGTTGACCGTGACGTTGTTGTCCGATTTGCAGCCGGTGGCCAGGTGGTTCCTGGGTGACGGCGCCGACCCCGAGGCCGTCTCCCGGATGGCTTACATGCTGCGGTATGGAACGGCGGGGACTGTCGCGGCAGTGGGAATCTGGTTCGCCTATCGCATCGTCAATTACCCGGTCTTCGCCGATTTCCTGGTGGATGTCGAGGGGGAGCTTGCGAAGGTCTCGTGGCCGGCGACCGATGAGTTGCGACGGGCGACCGTGGTCGTCCTGGTCGTCATGCTGCTGCTGAGCTTCGTGCTGTTCAGTTACGACGTGATCTGGCAGCAGATTCTGCGGTGGATCGGCGTGTTGCGGTTCTGAGCGCGGCGGCGCGACGTCGCGGGGGCGTTTTCCCCGGCACTCGCTTGCATTTTCGCCGTCAGGCCGTCATCATTCGCGATTCCCCCGCGGTCTGTTTGCGCGACCGGTGTTGAGTCAGATTGAGGCAGTTATGGGTCAGGAAACCGCTGTCGCCGTGAACGAGCCTCCCAGCGAGGGAGAGCGGCAGTGGTACGTTCTCAAGGTGCAAAGCAACCGCGAGCGGTCGATCCGCGACAACCTCGTCAGGCGGATTCACCAGGAGGGGTTGGACGAGTTTTTCGGCGAGATCGTGATCCCGACTGAGAAAGTGGTGGAGACCAAGGGGGGCAAAAAGCGGATCACCGAGCACAAGCTCTTCCCCGGCTACCTGATGGTGCAGATGGTGCTCAACGACGAGACGTGGTATCTCGTCCGCAGCACCAGCGGCGTCGGCGATTTCACCGGCTCGGCCGGCAAGCCGATCCCGATGCAGGAGCATGAGATTCAGCGCATGCTCGGGATGGAACTGTCCAACAAGAAGGATGAAGCCGTCCTTAAGGTCAAGGTCGACTTCCAGACCGGAGACCACGTGAAGATCAAGGACGGCGCGTTCGAGAGCTTCGAGGGGACGATCGAGTCGATCGACGAAGCCAACGGCAAGGTGACGGTGCTCATTCAGATCTTCGGCCGGCCGACGCCGGTCGATTTGGAATACTGGCAGGCCGAGCGGGTGTAGCAACGTCCTCACGGATGTTGCGGCTCCGGGCGGGATCTCCAGCGACACGGGATCTTCAGCGACAACAGCAGTCAACGGACGGTAGCAGGCGATGGCGAAAAAAGCGGCGAAGATCAAAGCGCAGGTCAAGGTCCAGATCGCGGGCGGCAAGGCCACTCCGGCCCCTCCCGTCGGCACGGCCCTCGGTCCGCACGGCATCAATCTGGGACAATTCGTGTCCCAGTTCAACGAGCGCACCCGCGACCTGAACGGCATGGTTGTGCCGGCGCTCGTCACCATTTTCGATGACCGCTCGTTCGAGTTCGTGATCAAAAGTCCGCCCGCTTCGGCGTTGCTGAAGCAGGCGGCAAAACTGGCCAAGGGAGCCAACAATCCCAAGACCGAAAAGGTCGGCACGGTGACCAGGGCGCAAATCCTGGAAATCGCCAGGACGAAGGCCGAAGACTTGAATGTCGCTGACATGGAAGCCGCCGGGCGGATGGTCGCCGGGACGGCTCGCAGCATGGGCATTGAAGTCGTCGACTAGTCGTCCGCGTTCGCCGGGCTCTTGAGAGAACTGCAATCATGGCGCATGTGTCCAAGCGTGTGAAGCACCTTCAGGAGAAGGTGCGCACGGCGGGGTCGCTCGATCTCCCCGGCGCGGTCCAGCTGCTCTGCTCGCTGGAGTCGGGCCTGCCGGCCACCTTCAAGAAGTGCAAGTTCGACCAGACCGTCACCGTTGACGTGCGGTTGGGTGTCGACCCCAAGCAGGCGGATCAGAAGGTTCGCGGCTCGGTGGTGCTGCCGCACGGCATCGGCAAGGCCAAGCGGGTGCTGGTCTTCTGCCAGGGGGACAACGTCGCCGTCGCCGAGGCCGCCGGAGCGGATTTCATCGGCGGCAAGGATCTCGCCGACAAAATCAAGGCGGGCTGGACCGACTTCGACGTCGCGATCGCCACGCCCGACATGATGGGCGTCGTCGGTCCGCTGGGCCGCGTCCTCGGTCCGCGCGGCTTGATGCCTTCGCCGCGGGCCGGCACCGTGACGCAGGACGTCGCCGGGGCGGTCAAGGAATACAAGGCGGGCAAGGTCGAGTTCCGCTGCGACGACGGGTCCAACGTGCATTGCGTGGTCGGCAAGATCTCGTTCAGCCCCGAACTGCTGAGCGAGAACATCGAAGCCTTCATGAAATATCTGCGGTCGCTGAAGCCCTCGACGTCCAAGGGGCATTACATCCGCAACATCGCCGTCGGCGCCACGATGACGCCGTCGGTCGCCGTCACGTTCTAGGGTTTGCGGCCGACGCGGACGCGTGGTGCAAACCCGGCCGCAGTTTTGGCGGATTGGATAAGACATGAGCAAAATCGTCAAGCAACTGATGATCGCGGACCTGCAGGCGTCGCTGGGCGATTGCCGCGAGGTGCTGGTCGTCGATGTGTCGAAGCTCGATGCCGTGGCCACGAACAAGTGGCGGCAGGGTCTGCACAAGAAGCAGATCCGGGTCATGGGCGTGAAGAACGCTTTGGCGGCGAAGTCGCTGTCGGACATCGGTCTGACGGGGATTCGCGACGTGCTGAAAGGCCCGTCGGCGATCGTCTGGGGCGGCGAGGACATCGTCGCTTTGGCCCGGCAGATCACCGAAGACGTCAAGCGGCTCCAGAAACTGGAGGTTAAGGGCGGCGCGATCGGCGAGACATCCTTGTCCGCCGCGCAGGTGGACAGCCTGAGCAAGAGCCCCGGCCGCAAGGAGCTGATTGCCCAGATCGCCGGCCTGATTCGCAGCCCGGGCGCACGCCTGGCGGGAGCGATTCAAGGCCCCGGCGGCAAGCTGGCAGGCTGTGTGAAGGCGATTGGAGACAAAGACGGCGGCGAAGTCGCCGCTTAGGCGAGCCGGGCGGCGTCAGCCCCCGGAATTCCTCTCAATAGGTTTATGGTGTCGACGGGTCGCGAGGCGCGAACGTCACGGATTTCTGAGTGAGTCAGCATCGTCAACAGGTCTAGAAAGGTCGGAAGCAAATGGCGGAATTCGACGCCTCAACGAAGGAATTGGGCGACAGGATCGTGGGTCTGTCGCTGCTGCAGGCCAAGTCGCTGGTGGACTACCTGAAGGAAGTTCACGGCATCGAGCCGGCCGGCGGCGGCGCGATGATGATGGCTCCCGCGGCGGCTGCGGCCGCTCCGGTGGTCGAAGAGAAGACCGAGTTCGACGTGGTGCTCACCGGTTTTGGCGAGAACAAGATCGCCGTCATCAAGGTGGTCCGCGCGTCGACCGGCCTGGGCCTCAAGGAAGCCAAGGATCTGGTGGAGGGCGTGCCCAAGCCGCTGAAGACCGGTCTGTCCAAGGAAGACGCCGACAAGCTGAAGGCCGAAGTGGAAGCGGCCGGCGGCAAGTGCGAACTGAAGTAGTCGGCCGGACGATCGGACGAACGCCGGCCGGGGGGCCGTCTCGCTAAAGTCGGGACTCGTTTGACCTTTTCGCGCGTGATGTTTATTCTGCTGAGGGAACCGAGGCATAGCCCGGGGGATCTGCGGACTCTCCGGGCTCATCGCCGTTGGTTCTCCTTGGGAGATTCGCGTTGAGGATGTCGAACCCTCTCCAGGCGGTGTCTGTCCGGCGTTCGTCGGTGCAGTCGCCCCGGTTTTCTTCGGTACAGCCGCCGGCATTACGGCGGCGCGTCTGCGACACCGCGGCGTTGAAGTGGCCTTCATTGCTGCGTTCCGATCATCGGCAGCCGATGCCCTCCGGTCGGCTCAAGGGCCCGCGAAGGAGTGCGGCCGGTTGATCGTTCCGTGCCGAGTGTCAGCCGTTGGTTTGAGTCGACCTCCGTTTCTAAGTCTGCGTTGAATCTGTCGGGCTGGCCCGGCCGACGTCACCCTCCAGGGATAGCCTCGCATGCCAATTCCCGCCGTCCGCGTGATTCCCGTCCACGAAGAGCGCAATTTCGGTGCGCTGCAGAACGACTTCGAGATCTCCGATCTGACGGTCATCCAGACGGCGGCGTATGCCCGCTTTCTGCAACTCGAGCGCGAATCGCGGGAGCGCAAGGACGAGGGGCTGGAGGCGATCCTCCGCGAGATCTTCCCCATCGAAAGCTACGACGGGAAGTACCGCCTGGAGTACGTGCGCTACGAGCTCGGCAAGCCCCGCTACAGCCCGCTCGAATGTCGACAACTGCGGCTGACCTACGGCCGCCCGTTCCGCGTCTGGCTGCGGCTCTTGAAGGAACAGGCGATCGAGGAGGAAGTCTACCTCGGCGACATGCCCATCATGCTCGGCGGCGGCGAGTTCATCATCAACGGGGCCGAGCGCGTCGTCGTCAGCCAGTTGCACCGCTCGCCCGGCGTCGATTTCGTCCAGGGCTCCGAGCCCGGCGAACGGAAGACCTTCTCCAGCCGCGTGATCCCCGAGCGCGGCAGCTGGATCGAGGTCAACACCACCAAACGCGAAACGCTCGGCGTGCGGATCGACCAGAGCGGCAAGTTCTCGGCGATGACGTTCCTCCGCGCCATGGGACCGGAGTACAGCCTGACCTCCAACCTCATCAAGCTGTTCTACAAGACGGTCACGGTCAAGCTCGGCAAAGAGGCCGCCATCGAGGCGCTGGCGGGCAAGACGGCCGCCGACGACATCATCTATCCCCCCGGCACCGAAAAGTGCGGCGAGATCATCGTCGAGGCCGGGCATCCCATCACCCGCCCGCTCGCCGAAGAGATCAATGCCTCGAAGCTGAAGTCGGCGGAGATCATCGAGAACGTCGAAGACCGGCTGTGTCTCGACAGCATCCACGAAGACCCGACGGCCAGCTACGAAGACGCTTTGCTGCGGATCTACCAGCGGCTGCGTCCCGGCAACCCGCCGCAGCTGGAGAAGGCCGTCGATCTCTTCAAGGAGAAGTTCTTCGACGTCAACCGCTATCGGCTGGGCCGCGTCGGCCGCTTCCGCATCAACCGGAAGTTCAACCAGGACATTCCCGACTCCGAGATGACGCTGAAGCCGGACGACATCGTCAACTCGATCCGCTATATGATGATGCTGCGGTCGGGCGAAGCGACGGCGAACATCGACGACATCGACAACCTCGGCAACCGCCGCCTGCGGACGATCGACGAGCTGGCCTCGGAGGAAATTCGCAAGGGGTTCTTGAAGCTCCGCCGCACCGTGCAGGAGCGGATGAGCCTGAAGGACGTCGAGGAAATGTCCCCGCGGTCGCTCATCAACCCCAAGAGCGTGTCGGCGGCCATCGAATACTTCTTCGGCCGCGGCGAACTGTCGCAGGTCGTCGACCAGACCAACCCGCTGGCGACGCTGACGCACGAGCGCCGGCTCAGCGCCCTCGGCCCCGGCGGCCTCAACCGCAAGCGCGCGGGCTTTGAAGTCCGCGACGTGCATATTTCGCACTACGGCCGCATCTGTCCGATTGAAACGCCCGAAGGGACGAACATCGGCCTGATCTCGAGTCTCAGCATCTTCTCGAAGGTCGACGACTACGGTTTCCTGATCACGCCGTATCGCAAGGTGCACAACCGCAAGATCACGGGCGAGATCGCGTGGCTGCGGGCCGACGAGGAATCCCGGTCGTTCATCGCGCCCGCCGACACCCCGGTCGCCAGCGGCAAGCTCGCCGAAGATCGCGTGATGGCCCGCCATGCGAACGACGTGGTGTGGATCGCGGCGACCGAAGTCGAGCTGATCGACGTCGCCCCCTGCCAGATGGTGGGCGTGTCCGCCGGTCTCATTCCGTTCCTCGAGCACGACGACGCCAACCGCGCGCTGATGGGCTCGAACATGCAGCGGCAGGGCGTGCCGCTCTTGATCACCGAAGCGCCGCTGGTCGGCACCGGTCTGGAGCGGGCCGTGGCCGAAAGCTCCGGCATGGTGCTCAAGGCCGAAAGGGCGGGGAAGATCACCTACGTCGATGCCAACTGGATTGAGCTGGAAGGCAAGCGGCACCCGCTCCGCAAGTACATGGGGCTCAACGAGCGGACCTGCCTCAACCAGACCCCCATCGTCAAGGTGGGACAAAAGGTCAAAAAGGGCGAGGTGCTGATCAACACCGCGGCGACGAGCAACGGTGAATTGGCGCTGGGACGCAACGTGCTGGTGGCGTTCATGTCCTGGGAAGGCTTCAACTTTGAAGACGCCATCATCCTGTCCGAGCGGCTGGTGAAGGAGGACGTCTACACGTCGATTCATATCGACGAATTCGACGTCGAAGTCCGCGAAACCAAGCTCGGCCGCGAAGAGTTCACCCGCGACATCCCCAACGTCAGCGAGAAGGCCCTCCGGCACCTCGACGAAGAGGGGATCGTCCGCATCGGCACCCGCGTCGAACCGGGCGACATCCTGGTCGGCAAGGTCTCGCCCAAGGCCAAGACCGAGCTGACCCCCGAAGAGAAGCTGCTGCACGCGATCTTCGGCCGGGCCGGCGAAGACGTGAAGAACGAATCGCTGGAAGTGCCGTCGGGCGTGGAAGGGATCGTCATCCACACCGAGCGGTTCTCCCGGCGGATGAGCCTGTCGGAAGGGGAACGGAAGAAGTTTGAGGCCGAGCTCAAGAAGTCCGAAGACGCCGGCGCCGAGTCCACCGCGGCGGCGTTCAAGCTGTTCCTGAAGGAGTTCGAGTCGGCCTACGGCGGCAAGCTGAAGGATGACGACGGCCGCGACCTGAAGTCTGCAGACGACAAGTTCCTCGCCGGCTACGCCGAGAAGTTCCTAACGGTGTTCGAGACGCTGGACCTCAAGAGTCCGCAGAAGAAGTCGGACTGCCGGAAGGTGATCAAGGAGCACTGGCCCGCCGTGGAGGAGGCCATCGACGAGCGCGATCGCGTGCTGAACACGATGAAGCGCGGCGACGAGCTGCCGAGCGGCGTGCTGCAGATGGTGAAGGTCTACGTGTCGTCGAAGCGGCAGATTTCCGTCGGCGACAAGATGGCCGGTCGGCACGGCAACAAGGGCGTGATCTCCAAGATCCTGCCCGAATGCGACATGCCGTTCCTCGACGACGGCACGCCGGTCGACATCATCTTGAACCCGCTGGGCGTGCCCAGCCGGATGAACGTGGGACAGATTCTGGAGACCCACCTGGGCTGGGCCTGCTCCAAGCTGGGCATCCGCGCGAAATGCCCGGTGTTCGACGGCCCGTCGGAAGAGACCATCCGCGATCTGCTGAAGCAGGCCGGGTTGCCCGAAGACGGCAAGGCCCAACTCTACGACGGCCGCACCGGCGAGGCGTTCGAGCAGAAGACGACCGTCGGCTACATCTACATGCTGAAGCTGCATCACCTCGTCGAAGACAAGGTGCATGCCCGCGCCACCGGGCCGTACTCGCTGATCACGCAGCAGCCGCTGGGCGGCAAGGCCCGCTTCGGCGGTCAGCGGTTCGGCGAAATGGAAGTCTGGGCGCTGGAAGCCTACGGCGCCGCCTACATCCTGCAGGAACTGCTCACCGTGAAGAGCGACGACGTCGAAGGCCGCACCAAGATTTACGAGTCCATGGTCAAGGGTGAGAACACCCTGGAGGCCGGCACCCCCGCCAGCTTCGAGGTGCTCTGCAACGAAATCCGCGGCCTGTGCCTCAACATCCAACTGGAGAAGGCGACGACTTAACCGTCATCGTCATTGATCGCGAAACCGCCAGCGAACGACGCTTGCGGTTTCGCGGGTTTCGATCGCTTTCTCAATGTGATTTCCGCCTCTCAGTCAGGAGCGCGTGCCGTGACCGCCGTCGCCGAAACGTCCTACGATCGCGTCAACGAATACTCGGCCGTCAAGATCGGACTGGCCAGCCCGCACGACATCCGCAGTTGGTCCTTCGGCGAAGTCAAAAAGCCGGAGACGATCAACTACCGCACCTATCGCCCCGAGCGCGACGGCCTGTTCTGCGAACGCATCTTCGGGCCCGAGAAGGACTGGGAATGCGCCTGCGGCAAGTACCGCGGCATGAAGTACAAGGGGATGATCTGCGACCGCTGCGGCGTCAAGGTGACGCACAGCCGCGTCCGCCGCAAACGGATGGGGCACATCGAGCTCGCCGCGCCCGTCGTTCACATCTGGTTCTTCAAGTCGATGCCCAGCCGGCTGGGCGCGCTGCTGAACATCAAGACGACCGCCCTGGAAAAGGTGGTCTACTTCCAGGACTACGTGGTCATCGATACGGGCGACACGCCGCTGCGGATGTGCCAGTTGCTGACCGAAGAGGAATGCCGGCAGGCCAAGGCCAAGTACGGCGAGACGTCGTTCGTCGCCGACATGGGCGCCGACGCCGTCAAGAAGCTCCTGATGGCTCTGAACCTCACCGAACTGTCGGTGCAGTTGCGGCAGGAGCTGAAGAAGACCACCAGCCAGCAGAAGCTCAAGGAGCTCATCAAGCGGCTGAAGATCGCCGAGGCGCTCCGCGACAGCGACAACCGCCCGGAGTGGATGGTCCTCGACTGCGTGCCGGTCATCCCGCCGGACCTGCGACCGCTGGTGCTGCTCGATTCGGGCAACTTCGCGACCAGCGACCTGAACGATCTGTACCGCCGGATCATCAACCGCAACAACCGGCTGAAGAAGCTGGTGGACTTGAACGCGCCCGAGGTCATCGTCCGCAACGAGAAGCGGATGCTGCAGCAGTCGGTGGACGCGCTGTTCGACAACAACCGCTGCAAGCGGCCGGTGCTCGGCTCGTCCAACCGCCCGCTCAAGTCGCTGACCGACATGATCAAGGGCAAACAGGGCCGGTTCCGCGAGAACCTGCTCGGCAAGCGCGTCGACTACTCCGCCCGGTCGGTGATCGTCGTCGGGCCGAACCTGCTGCTCAACCAGTGCGGACTGCCCAAGAAGATCGCGCTGGAGCTGTTCCAGCCGTTCATCATCCGCCGGCTGAAGGAGCTCGGCCATGCCGATACCATCAAGTCGGCGAAGCGCATGCTCGAGCGCCGCGACGAAGAGGTGTGGGACATCCTCGAAGAGGTGATCACCAACCACCCGGTGATGCTCAACCGGGCGCCCACGCTGCACCGCATGGGCATCCAGGCGTTCGAGCCGATTCTGGTGGAGGGGAACGCGA
>JAWXBB010000429.1:0-16391 GCA_034439795.1 Planctomycetaceae bacterium
CTGTGGGTGTGGATCAAGCTGCTCATCAACGCCGTCCGGATCATCCAGCTTCATCGACTTGCGGCATAGATCGGAAATGTTGTCACGCCTGGGGCTACGGTCTGCCGCCCCGTTGGGGCTGGAAAACGACCAGCATTCACCGACTTGTCCCTCTATACTTTCGTTTCCAGAAATAAATAAAACGAATATTGACTTTCGTTTTATTGATATTAAAATGTATTTCGACTTCACGATTATTGAGGTGGGCATGGACTCGCTGCGGAAAAACTGGCTCGACCGGCTGAATGATGAGGAGCGTAACTTCCTCAAGCGATTCGTGTTAGCGTCGGGGTCGCTCAAGGGTCTCGCCGAGGAGTATCGGGTCAGCTACCCGACAATCCGGCTGCGGCTCGACCGGCTGATCGAAAAGATCAAAATCCTCGACAGCGAGCAGATCACCAGCGAGTTCGAGCGGCAGGTCCGGGCCCTGCACGCCGAGGGTCGGATCGACCTCGCCACCTTGAAGCAGTTGCTGGAGTCGTATCGGGCGGAGCAACAATCATCATCACGGGAGGCAGCGTCATGACGGGTTACGAAGTTGAGAAGCGGCGGCACGGTTTCTCTGTCGCGGTCACGATGATCGCCGTCCTCTTCGCAACGGAGGCGGTTCGGGCGCAACCAGCCCCCAGCGGCCAGACCAGGCTGCTGACGATCGCGTGGAAGACGCTGCACGAGCAGGACCAGCTCACCAGCGGCACGTTCGTTGCCGCGGACGGGAAGGAACCCGACCGCCTGCAGCTGGTTCACGAAGCGAAAGAGCCGCGGCTGTTCGCGCTCCACGAGTTCGTGCCGCCATCGATGTCGCAGCCGTCGTACGTCGTGCGGGGCAAAGTGAAATACGCGGGCGTGCAGGGCCAGGGTTATCTGGAGCTGTGGAATCATTTCGCGAATCAGGAAGCCTATTTCACGCGGACAATGGCGAACGGCGGGCCGCTCGGAAAGATCGCGGGCACCTCCGGGTGGCGCGAGTTCAGCCTGCCGTTTCGCAAGGGGGACAAGACCGGTCCCGAGAAGCTGGTGCTGAACCTCGCGTTGGAAGGGCCGGGGACGGTGGAGATCAGCGACCTGGAACTTCACTCGCCGGCTCCGGAACAGTCGACGATGACGGCGGCCGGCGCGTGGTGGAGCGACCGCATGGGCGGCCTGGTGGGCGGTTTGGGCGGATCGTTTCTCGGCGTGTTTCTCGGCGGTTGCCTGGGCCCGCTGATCGGGATGGGCAAGGCCCGGCGGTTCGTGATGGCGTCGTTCCTCGTGGTCGGCGTCTTGTGTGCGGGGCTGTTGCTGGCCGGGTTGATCGCCGTCATCAGCGGTCAGCCCTATGGCGTGTATTACCCGCTGCTGCTGCTGGGCGGGTTGGGCGGCTTCTTCTGCGTCATGGGCTTGCGCACCGCCGGGCCGAAGTACGACGCAGTCGAATTGCGACGGATGACGGCGCTCGACGCCGCCCGGTGAACCAACTCCCCGACGAGGAAACGGCGGGGTGGCCGGGGCTGGACCGACCAACGGGAGGGAAGCCCCGGTGAGCGCGCGACAGACCGGGGCTTCGCCGAAGCGGCTCCAGCCCCGGCCACCCATCATGAGCGGCCCGTCAGTGACCCACGAGGATGCGATCAAACGGCAATGCCTCGCCGCTTATTCATGGGGCCTTCGCCGTTCGTTCACAATCCGACCGTAGGCTCTCGCTCACAGGGAAGCCGTGGTCGCGATCGCACATGTCGTGCGTCCGCCGGCTTCCCGATCCGGCCCCGTCGCCGCGGCGGGTGGAGAACGATGTCCATGAAGAGGGAACCTGTGCAGAATTCATCCAGTCGACGGGGATTCACGTTGATCGAACTGCTGGTGGTGATCGCGATCATCGCGATCCTCATCGCGCTGTTGCTGCCCGCGGTGCAGCAGGCCCGCGAAGCCGCCCGGCGCACGCAGTGCCGCAACAATCTGAAGCAGATGGGCCTGGCGCTGCACAACTACGAATCGACGTTCACGAAGTTCCCGTCGTCGGGCGAGTTCACCGTTCGGACCGCGACCCCGTTCCGGTCGTTCACGGCGACCTCCACGTTCACCCAGATGCTGCCCTACATCGACCAGGCGCCGCTGTACAACCAGTTCAATCTGAACTTCCATTACACGGAAGGCACCCTGAGCACGAACCGGGCCGCAGCCAAGACGGTCATCACTTCCTTCCTGTGCCCCAGCAACGGCAACACCCCGGCCGACAACGCCTCGGCCGGCGGCGCAATCACCAATTATGGCAAGACCGACTACATGCCCGTCGCCTACACCGACCTGATGGACACCGGCGCCCGCGGCAACACCCCGGTCGCCACGCAGTTGATCTGGGACCGCGATTCAGTCCTCGGATTCCACAACGGCATGCGCGACTGCACCGACGGACTCAGCAACAGCATCGCGGTCTTTGAAGCCAACGGCCGGAACCAGACCGTCGTCGCCACCAGCTACGGGTTGGGCAGCGTCTTCAACGGGACCAACAACGCGGTCTTTCCCGGAACCGATACGACGCAGAGCCTGCCCACGGCGGCGCCGACCGGCTTCGGTTCGGTTCCCGGCCGGTGGGCCGATCCCGACAGCGGCTCGGGCGTCTCGGGTGAGGCCCGGGCCGCGGGCGTCGCCACCCGTGGCGTGATCAACCAGAACAAGACACCCAACGGCGGTCCCGCCACCTGCCCCTGGACGACCAACAACTGCGGCCCGAATGACGAGCCGTTCAGCCTGCACACCGGCGGTTGCCACGCGCTGCTGGGGGACGGCAGCGTGCGGTTCGTGTCGGAAAACACCGACACGCAGACCGTCCGCAAGCTCAGCAGCCGCAACGACGGCGAAGTGACCGGCGATTTCTAAGGCGATTTTCACAATTGCCTGGGTGGCCGGGGCTGGACCGACCAACGGGAGGGAAGCCCCGGTAAGCGCGCGAATGACCGGGGCTTCGCCGAAGCGGCTCCAGCCCCGGCCACCCATCGCGCGATCCCGCTCTTGCGAAATTGACGACGGCCCCCGGTTCGGAGTGATCCAGACCGGGGGCCGTTGCGTTTCGTCCGGCATCCTGCAACATCGCCGGACGGATTGGTACCATGCCTGCACCCCGCCCTGTTAGCCGCGACCCGGAGGCTTTGCGCAGGGGAGCGCTGTGCGAAGCACGCGAACCGTAATGCGCGCTCCACGCCTAACCGGGGGCATTGAAACACCAATCTGCCGTTACGGACCCCGCTTCGCCATGTCCGAACCCGACGCACCGATCTTCGAGGACCAGACCACCGGCACCACGGAGACCGTCGGCGAGCAGATCGACGACGGCCGCGGCCGCATCTTCCCCTGCGAGCAATGCGGGGCCGATCTCGAATTCTCCATCGGTCAGCAGAGTTTGCAATGTCCCTACTGCGGCCACGTGAAGCAGCTCGCCCCCTCGGCCGAAGAGATCCGCGAAAACGACTATCAGCAGATGCTCGTCCAGTTGAAGACGCTCCGCCAGGACGGGGGCGAGCAACAGGCGACGCTGGGGGATCACGAGGTCCGCTGCAATTCCTGCGGGGCGAACGTGGTGTTCTCCGGGACGCTGACCAGTTCGACGTGCCCCTACTGTGCGGCTCCGTTGCAGCGCGACAAGATTCACGACGCCGAGTCGCGGATTCCGGTCGACGCCGTGCTGCCGTTCCTCATCCCCCGTGAACGGGCGGCCCAGAATCTGCGGGAATGGGTCCGCACGCGGTGGTTCGCCCCCAACGATTTCCAGCGCGACGGCGCGAACGGCAAGTTCAACGGCTGTTACCTGCCGTACTTCACGTTCGACTCGGCGACGTTCACCCGCTACGACGGCCAGCGCGGCGACCATTATTGGGTGACGGTGCAGCACGGCAAAGACACCCGTCAGGAGCGCCGCACCCGCTGGAGTTCCGCCAGCGGCGAGTTCGACCGCTTCTTCGACGACGTGCTGGCGGTCGCGGCGAAGGACGAGTACGGCGCGCTCTTGCAGGCGCTTGAGCCGTGGCCGCTGGGCAAATGCGTGCCGTACACGCCCGAGGTGCTGGCCGGGCTGTTTGCGCGGACCTACGACCTTCCGCTGGAGACCGCGTTTCAGGACGCGAAGCGGCGGATCGACGCGGCCCTGCACACGGACATCTGCCGGCGCATCGGCGGCGACGAACAAAGCGTCTCATCGCAAAAGACGGCGTACAACGCCCTCACGTTCAAGCACGTCCTGCTGCCAGTCTGGCTGCTCGCCTACCGCTACCAGGGGAAGCCGTATCGCGTGTCGATCAACGCCGCGACGGGCGAGGTGAACGGCGAACGCCCCTACAGCTGGATCAAGATCACGCTGTTCGCGCTGATGTGCGCTGCGATCGTGCTGACGCTGTTTGCCGTGACGCAACGCTGATCTTCACAGCCCGGAGCGCAAGCGACGGAGTGTCTCCCCTCGCCCAGCGCTTCGCTGGGAGAGGGGTCGGGGGTGAGGGTGCCTTTGGACTTCGTCTTTTGCCGGTTGAAATGAAGAGAAAGCCAAAAGCACCCTCACCCTAACCCTCTCCCACCGAAGCGGCGGGCGAGGGGACAAGAACGCCGTCGCTGGCGCTCCGGGCTGTGAGGGATTACGTCGCTGCCATTTCACGAATTGCGTCGATCACCGCATCGACGTCCTCCGTCGTCGTGAACGGGCCGACGCTCAAGCGCAGCGTGCCGCCGGAGTCGAGCGTGCCGAGCGTGCGATGCACTCCCGGTGCGCAATGCAATCCCGCGCGGCATTGGATCTCGTAGTGATCGTCCAGCACCGCGGCGGCGTCCTGCGGCGCGAAGCCGGCGAGTTGCAGGCTGACAACGCCCGTCCGCGGCACGTCGCCGGGGTTGCCGCCGTACAGCGTCACGCCCGGCAAGGCAGACAGGCCGTCCCACAATTGTTGCGTGAGTTCGATCTCGTGCGACCGGATCGTCGGCAACCCGCGGTCGAGCAGCCACGACAACGAGGTATCGAGGCCGACCAGCCCCGGCACGTTGTGGTTGCCGGATTCGTATTTCTCCGGCAGCGCCTCTGGCTGGCGGTCGTCTTCGCTCACCGTCCCCGTGCCGCCGAACCGCAGCGGTTGCAGTTCCGCTTCCACGCCATTGCCGACGACCAGCAGCCCCGTGCCCAAGGGGCCGAGCAAGCCCTTGTGGCCCGAACACGCCAGCAGGTCAATCGGCGTTGCGCTGAGATCCAGCGGAATGTGTCCCGCGGACTGGGCCGCATCGACCAGAAAGTACGCGCCGTGTTTCCGGACGACGTCGGCAATGTCCGCGATTGGCTGAATCGCGCCGGTGACGTCCGACGCCTGCTGAATCGCCACCAGCCGCGTTTCGGGTCGCAGCGCGGTGCGGACGGCAGCGGGGTCGATCAAAGCATTGGGACCGGGTTCCAGTAGCGTCACCGAGACACCGCGGTGATCCTGCAACCACCGCAGCGGACGGAGGACCGAGTTGTGTTCCCATGTCGTGCTGACGACGTGATCGCCGGACCGGCACACGCCCTGAATGGCCAGATTGAGGCTGTCGGTGCCGTTGAATGTAAAGACGATGCGTCGCGGGTCGTTCAGCCCGAATAGGCGAGCCGCGGACGACCGGCAACGCGACACGATCCGTTCGACGTCCAACGCCTGGCGGTAAGCCCCGCGACCCGCCGGCGCGCCCGAATCGCGCAAATAAGCCGCCACGGCGTCGGCGACGCCGGGCGGCTTGGGGAAACTGGTCGCGGCGTTGTCGAAGTAGCGGCGCATCCCGTTGGTTTCACACTTATAGCCCCCTGGTCGTTCGGTCCCCTCTCCCCCGTCTGCGGGGGAGAGGGATAGGGTGAGGGGGCCGGACGCTCACCAGCGAATTCTACACCGATGACTTTTGATCGGGGAGCCGAGCGAGCGTTCGCCCCCTCACCCCAACCCTCTCCCCCGAAGCGGGGGCGAGGGGGCCGGCGTGACGCAAAAGTGTCCCGGACGCTCAAAGCGTCCGGGACACTGGCTCCATCATCGTTGCCGTCGCACTCCCACGACACTACCGCGCCGGCGGGGGATACGCCATCAGGATGTCGTCGGCCCCTTGCGGCATGCCCATCTGGCCGTTGTCGTCCCGTTCGTTGCGGCCGACGCTGTAGAGCCGGTACGAACTGCCGTCGCTGCTGTAGCGGAACGGCTTGCCGGACATGTAATCGTCCGGAACGACGGCCAGATACTGCGGTGCGAGGACGGCCAGCGACGCCGGGAACTTCCCTTCGCGGTGCTGGTATTCCGCCAGCGCGAGCATGACCAGCGTGAGATTCTGGCGGGCGATTGACTGATCCTGGGCCGTCAGCGCCTGCTTGACGGCGGGCATCAACATGCTACCGAGGACGTTGCCGAACGTCTTGCCGCGGGAATTGCTGCCGCCGATGACGTTGGTGACGATCCCCTTGAACGAGGTCGTTTCGCTGCGAGTGATCTTCAACTGCTCGTCGAAGCCGTTCAGCGACGCCATCCGTTGCGGGCGATCGGACTGCTTGGCGGATTTGATCAGGTCGTCGAACTGCCGGTTCAAGGTCTGCATGGTGACGTTCCAATCGACGCTCATCACCATGAGGGCTTTGGTCAGTTGGCCCACGTCGAGCCAGGCGCCGGCGTCCTCTTTCCCGACGGCCGGGCCCAGCAACTCGCCGAGACTGCCGTCGGTCGCGCTGAACCGGCCGCGGGCGATGGCCTGCGTGACGTCCATGCACATGGCGCGTTCGCAGAGATCGATGCTGCGGACCATGTCGCTGACCGGCGGCAATGCGGCGAGTTGCTGCCGATAGGCGGCGATCTGCTCGGCAGAGAGATCGGGATGCGCGGCCCAGACGTTATCGCCTGCAGACGCCATCGAATTGATCGCAATGCCGACGAGGTTTTCGATGATCGTCGCCCCCCGTCCGATCATCCCGCCGAGGCGATGAAGCGTCAGCAGATCCTGCTGAGCTTCAACCGTGCGGCCTTCGCCGAGATGCCACATGGCGCGGCACTTGAGTTGCCGGGCGACGTCGCGGGATTCCTGGATGTCGGGCAGCAGGACCGAGATGAGCGTCTCGTTGGGATTCTTGACCAGCATCGGCCGGTAATACTTGGGCTTCTGCACGGCGAGCGCAATGGCCGCCAGCGGCTGCTCGTTGGCGGCGACCATCGCGGCAAACTGCGGATGATCGGCCTTCACCCAAGGAATCTCCTGGGCCTGATTATATTCCGCGTTGAAAGCGGCGTTGGCGTCGTCGCCGATGCCGTTTGCCCTCATGAACTCCCCCGTGGACTTGAAGTCCAGCGGTCCCGGCGAAGCGCCCAGCGCCTTCAGCACCATCGCGCCAACGTCAGTGCGTTCGCACGGCCCCATCGCCTGCAGGAAGGGAATCGCCGCGTTCTCCGCCGGCGAGACCCCGCGGCCGAGCTCGTTGTTCAGCGCGGCGTGAAAATCGACGTAACCCTCAGCATCGAGCGGGGCGGTGAAATGCGTGACGGCTGGCGACGGCGTTATCACCGGCCCGGCTGGTTTTTCCGGCGGCGCTGCGGACGCCGTCAGAACCAGCGCGGAGAGAACGACCTGCGACCACGCGAACCGCCGAAGTGCTTGCGACATGACATTGTCCCCGCTGGAACCGAAGTGCGAACGACCGACATGATACCCCACAGACCCGGTTGGCCCGCGGGTTTGTCTAGGATTTTCCCTCCGAATCCCAGCCGAGAGCGCTAGCGAACGGCGACCGGGAGCCGATGAGTCGCTCGGGTGCCACGGACACGGCTTTGCGTGCCCGTGCGATGGGGATCGCCAGAGAACACGGGCACGCAACGAACGGAGTGCTCCTCCGTTTCCGGCCGCCGTTCGCTGGCGCTCTCGGCTGGGATGCGGAGGGTGACCGGATTGCGATACAGTGTTTCAGCCCACGATTCCCACCCGCCAGCGGAAGACTGTCCGATGTCGCAACCCGCTCCGAATCTGTCGTCCCCCCGGCTGACGTCGCTCGACGCCTATCGCGGCTTCGTGATGATTTGTCTCGCCGGCAACGGGTTCGGCATCGCGCAGACGGCGAAGAGCTTCCCCGACAGTTCGCTGTGGCAGACGCTGCGGTATCAGTTCGATCACGTCCCGTGGGTGGGCTGCGCGTTTTGGGATTTGATTCAGCCGTCGTTCATGTTCATGGTCGGCGTCGCGATGCCGTACTCGCTGGCGAAGCGGCGGCAGGCGAGGGATTCGTTCGGCTGGCTGTTCGCCCATGCCGCATTCCGGGCGATCGTGCTGATTCTGCTGGGAGTGTTCCTGTCGTCGACGTCGTCGAAGCAAACGAACTTTACGTTCATGAACGTGCTGTCGCAGATCGGGCTGGGGTATGTCTTCCTGTTCCTGATCGCGCATTGGCCGCGATGGGCGCAGGCGGTCGCGGCGGTGGGGATTCTCGTCGGCTATTGGGGCTGGTTCGCCACGCATCCGTTGCCGTCGGCCGACTTCGATGACGCCGCCGTGGGGTTGCCCGCGGACTGGCCGATGTTGACCGGCTTCGAGGCGCACTGGCAGAAGAATGCGAACGCCGCCGCCGACGTCGATCTGTGGCTGCTCAACCAGTTCCCGCGCGAGGACGGCAAGCCGTTCACGTTCAACAACGGCGGCTATCAGACGCTGAACTTCATTCCGTCATTGGTGACGATGCTGTTCGGGCTGATGACCGGCGACTTCATCCGGCGGTCGTCCAATCGAACCGCGGTGTTCGGCACGCTGCTGGGCATGGGAATTGTGTTTCTCGCCTCCGGGTGGGCGATTGCGCACTTCGGGTATTGCCCGCTGGTGAAGCGGATCTGGACGCCGAGTTGGACGCTGTGCAGCACCGGCTGGACGCTGGTGCTGCTCGCCGGGTTCTACGGCCTGATCGACGGCGTCGGCGTTCGCGCGTGGTCGTTCCCGCTGGTGGTCGCCGGGATGAATTCGATCCTGCTGTACATGCTGTCGCAGATGCTGAAGCCGTGGACGCAGCGAGCGATGGAACGTCACTTCGGCTCCAAATGGCTGACGATCTTCGGTGAGGAATATCAGCCGATCGTCGCGTCGTGCGGCGTCCTGCTGATGTTCTGGCTGTTCGTGTACTGGCTGTACCGGCAGCGCGTGTTTCTGAAGATTTGAGCGCCTCATCCCAGCCGAGAGCGCCAGCGAACGGCGTCCGAAAGCCGAAGAGTCGCCGTTCGCTGGCGCTCTTGGCTGCGACGGTCATCGCGTCGCGCCGGCGAATTGCATGCCGGCCGCGTTACGAGACAGCGGACCGCAGGAGTGCCGCCAGCGAGGTCACGGTGAAGTAGGTCAGCGTCAGGCTGCCGACGAGGAACACGGCGAGGACGCCGATCAGCATCGCGAAGAACAGCCGGTCGCCGGTTCGCGTGCGGCGGACTCCTTCGTCACCGGCTTGCACGTGCTGTCGCAACAGCTCGACGTTGCGGTGATTGGATTTCCAATACACGTCGAAGGCGTCGCCGAGAATCGGAATGGAGCCGACGCCCCAGTCGAGCAGAATGTTGGCGGCCATGCGGGCCAGCGTGAGTCGCGACACGCCGCGCTGCTGCGCCGTCTGCAGGATGTAGAACGCCACCAGCGAGGTCGCGACGTCGCCGAGGCCGGGAAACAACCCCAGAATCGCATCCAGACCGAACCGAACTTTCAAGCCGGGGATCTCGAAGACGCTGTCCATCCAGCGCGCGAGCGTTTGCAGTTCCGCAATCTCGGGCACGCGGCCGCCGGCCGGGCCCGACGCGCGGCGGTCGATCAACTCCTGGTTCGGGGGCATCGCGGGTTTCAAGTCAAGTGGCTCCGGGATATCAGGCGGTGCGGCATTCCTTCCACTGTGGCTTGGAAACGGTCGCCGTGCAATGGCATTCGCGGACAACGAGCGGCGACAGGCGAGCCGGGAGCGTGAGCGACCGGAGTTCTTCTTTTCATTCACTCCGGTCGCTGACGCTCCCGGCTCGCCGATTGCAATGCGCGTCGGGGAACTGGATACTGCTGCGGCTGGTGGTTCCTTCCAGCCTGTCCCTGACGGCCCAATCACAACCAGGAGCTCTCCTCATGAAGTGCTGCATGCGGTCCTTGGCGGTCGCGGTCTTGTTCAGTCTCGCATTGCCGGCGTTCGCGGCCGACAAAGTCGCGCCGGTGCGCATGGGCAGCGGGATCATGACGTTCGACACCGTTCCCGGCTGGGGCCTCGGCGAGGACGGGAAATCGGTGATCGGGTCGACGCACGGCGGCGTCGTCATCGACAAGGCGGGCAGCATCTACACCAGCGCGGCGGTGGGCGTGTTCGTGTTCTCGCCCGAGGGGAAAGTGATTCGCCGGTTCCTCGGCGACAAATACTCGAACATCCACGACCTGGAAGTTCGCACCGAAGGGAACGACGAGTTCATCTACGGGGCCCGCAATGCCGCCGGCGAGGGGATCAAGTTCCACGCGGAGACCGGCGACATCGTGCTGACGCTCGGCATTCCCAAAGAGTCCGGCTTGAACCTGACGAAGTGGAGCCCGACGGCGATCACCGTCGCGCCCAACGGCGACATCATTCTCGCCGACGGCTACGCCAGCAATCACATCTTCAAGTTCGACAAGACCGGCAAGTACCTGATGCACTTCGGCGTCAAGGGGAACGGCATGAAGGAATTCAACACCGCCCACGGCATGACGCTCGACACCCGCTACGATCCGCCGCGACTGCTCATCTGCGACCGCAATCACACGCCGAAGGGCCGGCTGCTGCATTACAGCCTGGACGGCGAATTCGTCGAGGAAGTCGTGACCGGCCTGGGAATGCCGACCTCGGTGGCCGTCCAGGGGGACTACGTCTCGGTGCCCGATCTGTTCGGCCGCGTGGTGATTCTCGACAAGAGCAACACCATCATGGCGGTGCTCGGCTTCAACGCCGATCCGGCGAAGGGCCGCAACCACAACATCCCGCAAGCCGAATGGAAAGAAGGCGTGTTCAGCGGCACGCACGGCTCGTACTGGGACCAGAACGGCAACCTGTACGTCCAGGACTGGAACGTCTCCGGCCGCCTGATGAAGCTGGTGCGGGTGAAGTAGGTTTTGTGGGAGTGAGCAATCGAGTGACCCGGACGCTCCGAGCGTCCGGGTCACCGGTGCCAACCGCTCACGTCCGGGCCTGCGCCGCCATCGGAACGGGCAGCGCTGGCGCGGGGCTTCCGTCCGGCGAGCAGGTCTCCAACAACCGCGTCACCAGCGCCGTCCAGCCGGTCTGATGGCTCGCTCCGACGCCGCGGCCGTTGTCGCCGTGGAAGTATTCGTAGAACAGCACCAGCTCGCGCCAATGCGGATCGGCGGCAAACCGCGCGTCGCCGGCGTGACACGGGCGATGGCCGTCAGCGTCGGGGAGAAACAGCGAGGCCAGCCGGCGGCTCAGTTCCTGTGCGACCTGCTTCAGCGTCATCATCTGGCCCGATCCGGTCGGGCATTCGACCCGGAAGTCGTCGCCGTAGAAGTAGTGATAGCGCTCCAGCGCTTCCACGAGCAGATAGTTGATGGGGAACCAGATGGGACCGCGCCAGTTGGAGTTCCCTCCGAACAGCCCCGACGTGGATTCCCCCGGCACGTACTCCACGCGATGCTCGTCGCCGCCGACCCAGAACGTGTACGGCTTGTCGGCATGCACGCGCGACAGCGCCCGGATGCCGTGCGGCGACAGGAACTCGCTTTCGTCCAGCACGTAACGGAGCACGCGCTCCAGCCGTTCGCGCGAAGGGATGGCCAGCAGTCGCCGCGTTTGCCGGGTGCCGTCCGGCCGTTCCTGTTCGAGATACGAAATCTGCCGGGCCAGATCCTGCCGATGCTGCAGGAACCAGTTCATCCGTTTGCAGAAGCCAGGCAGCTTCTTGAGCAGTTCATCCTCCAGCGCCGCGACGGCGAACAACGGGATGAGGCCAACGATGGAGCGAATCCGCAGCCGGTGCGACTGGCCGTCGACTTGAAGCTGGTCGTAATAGAAGCCGTCGACCTCATCCCACAGGCCGGTTCCGCCGAGGCAGTTCATGGCGTCGGTGATCTGGACGAAGTGCTCAAAGAATTTCGACGCCAGGTCTTCGTAGGTGGGATCGGTCTGGGCGAGCTCCAGCGCGATGGCGAGCATTGTCAGACAATAGAACGCCATCCACGCGGTGCCGTCGGCCTGCTCCAGATGCCCGCCGGTCGGCAAGGGCTTGGAGCGGTCGAACACGCCGATGTTGTCGAGTCCGAGAAAGCCCCCCGCGAACAGGTGTTGGCCGTTGACGTCCTTGCGGTTGACCCACCACGTGAAGTTGATGAGCAGTTTCTGAAACGCGCGGGCCAGGAAATCGAAGTCGCGATGGCCGCGCGGCCCGGTCATCTTGTAGACGCGCCAGCAGGCCCAGGCGTGGACCGGCGGGTTGACGTCCGAGAACGCGAACTCGTACGCCGGGATCTGGCCGTTCGGGTGCATGTACCATTCGCGGAGGAACAGCAGCAGTTGCGACTTCGCGAACTCGGGGTCGACCGTCGCCATCGGCAGCATGTGAAACGCCAGATCCCACGCGGCGTACCACGGGTACTCCCACTTGTCGGGCATGGAAATGACGTCGCGGTTGAACAGATGCGTCCAGTCGTGATTGCGGCCGAACTCGCGGCCCGGCGGCGGGGCCGGCTGTTCGGGATCGCCATTCAGCCACGGCTCGATGGCGTAATGATAGAACTGCTTGCTCCACAAGAGGCCCGCATACGCCTGCCGCGCGACTTGCCGCTCGTCCGCGGAGATCCCCTTCGGCAAGCGGTCCGCATAGAACGCGTCCGCTTCGGCGATGCGGTCGGCGAAGATGCGATCGAAGCGGTTGTCGAACGGCGAGCCGCTCACGAGCGATTCGGCGGTTAATCGCAACCGGATGGTCACTTCGCCCTGAGCCGGAATTGTCAGGACGTAATGCGGCGCGGCTTTGGTGCCGTGCGGCTTGGCGCTCACCGCGGCGGCCTGACCATGAACGACGTAATCTTGAAACGCATCCTTCGCGGGATGCGCGCCGTTCGCGATGTCGTACAGCCGCGCGGAGTTCGTTTCGTTCTCCGTGAACAGCACCGGCGGCGCATCGCCCGCGGGCAGCCGGTCGCAAAAGAACCGAAATCGGCCCAGCGTGGCGTGATCGGCGAGCAGCGAACCGTCCTCCTGCAACGCGATGACAGGCTTCCGCTCGCAGCCGTCGTGCGTGCAGCCCCACGACCACGAGTTGCGAAACCAGAGCGTCGGCAACAGATGGAGCGTCGCCGGCTCCGCGGCGCGGTTCGCCACGGTGATGCGAATCAGCACGTCGTCGGGCGCACCCTTGGCGTATTCCGCGAGGACGTCGAAGTAGCGATTGTCGTCGAACACCCCCGTGTCCACGAGTTCAAACTCGGGATCGAGCTTGTTGCGCCGGCGATTCTCCTCCACCAACCGGGCATACGGATACTCGATCTGCGGATACTTATAGAGACCTTTCAGATAGGTGTGCGTCGGCGTCGAGTCGAGATAGAAATACTCTTCCTTCACGTCTTCGCCGTGATTTCCCTCCGGTCCGGTCAGACCGAACAGCCGCTCCTTGAGGATCGGGTCTTTGCCGTTCCACAATGCCAGCGCGAAGCAGAGCCGGCATTCGCGATCGCAGATTCCTAGCAGGCCGTCCTCGCCCCAACGGTAGGCCCGGCTGCGGGCGTGCTCGTGCGGGAAGTACGTCCAGCACTCGCCGTTCGCCGAGTAGTCCTCGCGAACGGTCCCCCACTGGCGTTCCGACAGATACGGCCCCCAGCGATGCCAGTTGGCCGTCCGTTGATGGGACTGTTGCAGGCGGACGTCTTCGGCAAGCATGGGAAACCTCGGTGAGCGGTTCATCAGTTCCGCAAGATCGTAGCGACCGCAGCGCCGACGCAGGAGCGTCACGCCGCGATTCGTCGTGAAATGCGTGCAGTCGTCAATGGATGGTCGCAGGTTTCGAGGATCTGCACAGAGTGACTTCAGCCCCGAAGGGGCGGTAGACCGTAGCCCCAGGCGTCAGCCTGGGGAACAGCATCCCATCGAGCCGAAAGCCCCGGAGGGTCGACAGACATCGAATGACCGCCGACATTCTGCCGCCCCTCCGGGGCTTGCTGTTCCCAATGAACCGGAACCCCAGGCTCACGCCTGGGGCTACGATCTGCCGCCCCGTTGGGGCTGAAGAATATCCACGCAGACTCGTTGAAATCACACACTATGCTTCATGTCCGCGGTCACCGCCCAAGACCTGCAACTCCAGCCGCAGCAGTTCGCTCAACGACCACGCCTGGAACGGGCAGCCGCGCGGCGCATGGGGCGCGTCGCCGTCGGCGATCTCCGAGATGTGCCCCAGTCCCGCGTGCTGCAAATGTTCCCGCAGCGGCGGCAGGAACCGTTCGCGGGCCGCGCGAATGACGTCCGGCGTGCCGCCCCGGACGCGGACCCAGGCGTCCACGAACGGGCCGATCAGCCACGGCCACACCGTTCCCTGATGGTATGCGACGTCGCGCTCCCAGACCCCGCCAGTGCAACGGGCCGCATAACCCGGCGCATGCGGACTGAGCGTTCGCAGCCCCAGCGGTGCGAGCAACTCGGACTCGACCGTATCCACGATCTGACGAGCTCGATCGCCGCCGATCAGCGAAATGGGCAGCCCGCCGACGGCGAGAATCTGATTCGGTCGGATCGCCGCATCGACGGTTCCGGAACGGTGATCAACATCGACAACATCGAACAAACACCCCGCGGCCGGATTCCAGAACCGCTCCTCGAACGACCGCAGCCCGCGCTCGAACAAGTCGCGCCAGCGCGGCTCGGACAACCCCGCCAGCGCCAGGGCATTGAGCCACAGCGCCTGAATTTCCACCGGCTTGCCGATCCGCGGCGTCACCACCCAGTCGCCGACCTTGGCGTCCATCCACGTCAATTGCACGCCCGGCACACCGGCGGCCAGCAAGCCGTCGGTGTCGCAATGAATGCCGAACCGCGTTCCCTGCGAATAGCCGTCGAGAATCGCCGTGACCGCCTGTTGCAACGCCGTCCGCTGCGGCTTCGCGATGTTCCGTCGGGCGGCAAAATATTCATAGACCGCGATCACAAACCACAGCGAGGCATCGACCGAGTTGTATTCCGGCTGATCGCCGCGATCGGGAAACCGGTTGGGAAGCATCCCCTCCGACACCGTCCCGGCCCAGGCCGCGAGCAACTGCCCCGCTTCTTCCAACCGTCCGGTGGCCAGACACAAACCCCGCAACGCGATGAACGTGTCGCGGCCCCAATCGGTGAACCAGGGATACCCGGCCACGATCGTTTTGCCCGTTCCCCGTCGGACCAGATACGCATCCGCGGCCCGATGCAGCGCCGTCGGAAACTGATTTCGTCGCGCCAACTCCACCGACCGCAGTTGCGCATAGTTCGACTCGACGTCATCGCTGCTGTGGAACTCGTGCCCTTCCGTGGCGAGCATCCAGATCGCGGGCCGGCGGCTGTCGAGCTCCCACGTGAACGTGCCCGGCGACGCGAGATCCTCGAGGCAGTCCAGCCCGCGTTCCTGCTCGGCGGCGTACAAGAACTGCTGATACCACATCGGCTCCGAGCGGTAACGGCCGTTGCTGCAAAAGGCGACCGCCGGCACGTCGGGGTAGGGACGAACCGTCACCGTGGGGCCGCGCTCCTCCGCCGCAAACTGGAACGCCGGATTCTCGCGATGCAAAGCGTGATAGTCGCGGCCGGACATCAACGGTCGGACGACCAGCCGGACAGATTCATCGCCACCGACGAGGGACCACGACAGCACTGCCATCGATCGCTCGTACGGCACGAACAGTTCCAGCGCGATGACCGTGCCGTCATCGAGCCGCCAGCGCCACGTCGGCCAGGGTTCGATGCTGAAGGACTGTAAATGGCGCTGCCCGTCGGGATGGAACACATCCGGCGCGTAATGCTGCGTCGACAGCGCAAACCGGCCGGCCGGCGTCTCGATCCAGGCCTCCAGGCCGTTCACGAGCACCATCCGCTCGGTCGGCGGCTTGCGAGCCGTGAGCAGCAGCGCGTGATACCGCCGCGTGCGGAAGCCGCCGACCGTCCCCGAGGCAAAGCCGCCGAGACCGTCGGCCTCCAGCCATTCCGCCGACAAGTCCGGCAGCGCACTGTTCGCGGCGATTTCGTTCACGAGCGCTCCCTGCGACAAAGTGTCCCGGACGCTGGGAGCGTCCGGGACACTGGCTCTACGGAATCCCATGCCGATCAAGCGGTCGTTATACTCCATGCGGTCGATTCTCACACCAACCCGAAGTGTGAGCGAGGGCGAGCGCTCGCCCTCGCTCAC
>JAWXBB010000430.1:0-4807 GCA_034439795.1 Planctomycetaceae bacterium
AGCTATTGCATGCCGCCGGGAGGAATCCCGCAATCGGCGCATATCAGCAGGATCATCGTCGCAACCGCTGCAGGCGCCTCCGGTACTCCACGTCATTCGTTCCGTTCGTCGCAGGATGTTGCCCGCTGCGTTTTCCGACACCGCGCCCGCGGACCGATGTCAATTACTGCACGCGACCGTAGGATGCCTCTTGACAACAGCCCAGTCATATCAACGTTGAGCATCAGCAGCGGCCGAAGGAAATAGAGCGAGCGAAGCGAGCGCACAACAGATCGGCCGACTGCTGCATGCGATGTTGGACTGCACGCGCGCCATGGCTGCGAACGAGGAGAGTACAACCGCGGACTATTCAGGTTCCTGCGGTGTGGCCGAGTCGAACGTCAGGAGCTCGCCCTTGGCTACCCGATTGTCGAGAATGCGTGGCCGCACTTGGTAGATCGACGTGACACGGATCTCGTCTCGGCCGGTGTAGGACGGTCGCAGTTCAGCCGCCACCAGCACCCAAGGCGCGACATCGGCGATGCGACCCACGACAGCAAACTTCTGTGAAGTGTCGTCATACCGTTGCACGTACTGCGGGCGCGATAGGATGGCTCTCGCCATCCGTGTCAACAGCTGGGTCTGTTCGCTGGACCCGCGACGCTCGAGCACGTGCTCGACGCCGGAGACGCCAAGCGTAAAGTACGACGCATCGGTCGGAACGCCAATGGCGTCGATTACTGCGGGCTCAATCCAGACGGGTGAGTCGAAAGGAAGGCCAGTCAGGAAGAAGTAGGGAACGCTGACCAACGGAGGATCGTCGCCGTCAAGGTAGGCGCGCATCCATTCGTTGTCGGACTCGTCGTCGCCGTTTGTGCTCACGTAACCGACAGCTTGAGAAAAGCCTCTGCTTGTGTGCAGCCCAACGCCCCAGCTCACCTGCAAGGGCTTCCATAGAATGCGAGCGCAGCGAGCTTCATTAGCGCCCTTGTCTGGTGCAGCGCACGTTCTGCCGCTGGCGCGCGACACCTGAAGTGACGGGCCGCGCGCCTACCCGCTGCGCTCCGCACGCAGGAGTGCTACGACGCGCTCAATCACGCGTGCGTGAGATGTCGGCGCCAAGAGGCCGACCTGGAGTTGCAGCAGACTGTCATGAGCGGTGAAGAGCTTCCCCGGTCGCGCGAAACTGACGCGCTGCAAGGAACCGGTCGCAAAATCCGCCGGGGTGAGTTCGACAGCGCGCGGATCTCCGTACGGATTGCTCGTGATCTGGCACAGGAGGAAATCGCCGCAGCCTGCGTCGGCCAGCACGAGCGCGGGACGCAGCTTCGCCCCGGACAGATCCGAGAACGGAAAACGAACGAGAACTACGGCGCGGGTTGCAGGTGGCTCCACGCGCTGTCCTCCTCCTGACGAGTCCAATCGCCGAGAGCCGCCTCGCTCAACAGGGCGCCTAAGGGCGCCGAGTCCTCCGCGGGCTCATCAAGAATCGTGAGCAAGGCGCGACTCGGCCCAGCGACATTCGCCGGCTCCAACAGGCGTACGTGGCCGTCCGCTTCCACGATGGCTTCAACAGTACGATGCATCTCGAATCCTCAGGGACACCGGTCGCCAAGCACTTACCTTCAGTATGGAGGCCGCGACAGGGTCCGCGCAACGCCCGTCGGCGGCGCCGCTGGAAGTGAACCGACGGGCGTACGGGGCCCGACCGCTGACGGCTACGGTCTTCGAGGCCCGATCGATCGAGGGGCCTGGCATCGTCGGAGACTGCGTGGACAGCGATGCCTGTTGCGGCAGAACGCCCCAGCTCACCTGCGGGCGAATCAAACACAAAGCGAGCGTAGCGAGCAACCGAAAATCGCCCGTCTGGTGCAGCGCACGTTATACGGTGCGTGAGGTGCGCCGCGACCTACGCCGCCGCGCCTGAGTTTCCCACCGGCGGCGGGATGATCACGCGGCCGCGCGCTCGCTCATCGGCTTCAACAGTTTTCACTTGATCGAAGATGCGATCGAGATCGAAATCGACTGCGGCGGCGAGTTGATGCCGAATCGCGCGGATTTCAGCGACAATCTCGTCATCAGGGAAGGAACCAATCTCCGGACGCATGAAGTCACGGGGCATCCAACTCTCCGGTCGTTGGGCTATCGGCCAGTAGCTCTTCTGGCGTGCACAGAGTTGGTGGATCGAATCCGCGCCCGCGGAGCGCGTGCTCTATGCGCCGCCGGACCACTGCGCCCGCCAAGTGGCGCAGGTTCCATGTCGCAAGGTAATCGACGCGGCCACCGCCACATGGAGCGCATCGGCACCGGCGTCTGCCGGAAGTAGCCCGGCCACGAGCAGCGCGCGCGCGCGCTCATTTGCTTCGCGGGTGACTTCGACGAGCGGAATGGCTGCCAGCAGCACAAGGCGCTGTTCGGCCATCGCCGCGTTGCCGGCGCGGGCCTCTCGTGTAACGACCGCCGAGGAGACCAGCCGATATCGGACGGCGGCGGTTCGCCACCATTCCGCCGTTATTCGCTGATGCGCGGCCGTGACCAAGTGGCCGCTCGGCCGCGCCGTGAGGTAGCTGAAGATGGTGGTCTCGACGTAGACGCTCGATTGCGTGCGGGAGGATTCCATTGATCAGAATCTACGTGGAGTGGATGCAGCAACCGTATAACGTTTGCGGTTCATCTGCAGCCGAAGGCAATAGAGCGAGCGAAGAGAGCAGACATCCTTTCGGCTGTCTGTTGCAACCGTTTGTTAGGCAGACTCCGCGTTTCCGGCGATCATCTCTTTGAGTTCCTGAATGTTGTACGGTGTTCGCCGGTGGTGGAGAGCTGCGTGGCAGTTCGGGCAAACCGGCCGGAGGTCGTCGATTGGGTTGACCGCGTAATTTTGCCCGATCTCCGCGAGCGGTCGCAAATGATGGACGTGGATGAAGCCCTCAAGTATTGGGCCGTAGGCCTTGCCGAACGAGAATCCGCAGATATGGCAGGTGGCGCCATAGTGGTTCACGCAGGCCCGCCGAGCACGAGGATCGCGCTCGTAAGCGTTGACCGTAACTAACCGCAAAGCTCCTTCGGTAAAAGTGCTTGCGACTGGGGCTTGAGAGAGAACAGCTCCCGAGCCGGACACAGTTGTTCGTGTGATCCATTCGGCTTCGAGCTGCCCGGCCAGATCGGCGGGCAGCTCGACGCCAGAAGACTGCGGCGTCCAAGTGGGTAGGGCGTCAAACGGCGCACGCGCCAAGTCGACATGGTCGATTACAGGGTTCTCGTTTAGCACGTCGAATTCGACGCCGATTGAAAGTGTGGTCTCACCAGCTGTTGCGCGGGTAGGATCCCAGTGTGGGACGCGCCGGGGGGCGTAAGTTGACCATCCCGAGCCAACGAGTCCCTTCGGATTCTCGGCGAGACGCATGAGAAATACGCGACTCCCAACAGGAAGATCGCTGCGATTACCTACAGACCATGTTTCGAAGAGCACGCCCGCAGTCGCAACCTGGTCAATGGCGCCAGAAAGGTCTGCCCAAGCCCACTTCCGGGGATTCCAAGCGAGGAGGAAGGCTCTGTTCATAGTGATCCTGGAACGAGTGCATGAGTTCTGCCTAACGCTTCACGTTCAGCTGCGAGTGGATGAAATAGAACGAGCGAAGCGAGAGAACCATAGCCTGCTCGACTGCTGCAACGTGTTGTTAGCTCGCTGCGCGCCGACCTCCATCATGTCTCGAAGGAGTCAAATGCGTCGGCGTCTGGTGCGAGAATGGCGAATTCGTTTACAACGCGAACGCCGAGGCGAAAAGCCATCATGTGGCGCGTGAGCTCCGCTCCGTCGATCAGCACCACACGCTTCCCGAGTGCCTCGGTAGCCTTGCGAGCGCCGTCCGTGAAGCTCGAAGACGTGATGATTACTCCCTTGGTCGCCTTCTTAGCTTCGAGGCTGCCCGCAAAAGCGTAGATACGATCCACCCCCACCGAGTCTTTCCAGCGCTTCGCCTGAACGTAGACGCGATCGAGTCCGAGCACATCCTGGTTGATGACTCCATCCACGCCACCATCGCCGGAACCGCCCAGATGTTGCGCTGCGTCAGCCTCTCCGCCACCATAGCCCATCTTTACGAGAAGCTGAATCACAAGTCGTTCGAAGGCCGTTGACGAAGACGCCGCGATTCTATCAAGCAGTTCCTTCGCAAGTGACTCTCGCAGTTCGGCATATGCTTCCTCTATTCGTTCTTGCGGAGTCTTCTCCGTGAGCAATGGCGCCTTTGCGTCCGGCGTCGGGGAAGAAGACCTCCCCCGGAAGGCCGCAAACTCCGGGAACTGCATTAAATCGGAGACCAGAATCTTTCCCTTGTGAGCCGCAAGGAATGCGGCGCCACGATCGGTGAGCGCGAGGACGCCGTTTGACGGTCGTTTGACGAGTCCTGCTTGGTAGAGATGTGTATTGGCCCAGTACACACGATCCGAGAAGCGCGTTCGAACTCCGCTCGGCAGCATCTCTTGAAAGTCTTCATCCGATACAGACATGGCGTAGCGCAGACCCTCGCGCAAAGTCGCGAGCGACTTTGGCAATCGATCCGAGAGGGCCTCAAGCATGGGACGGAAGAACGACTGAAAATCGGGTACCGCCATGCCGTCCCTCTTCAAAGTTTGGTTGTCGAGCTAACGTTCCTGTTGAGCTGCGGCCGAAGGAAATCGAGCGCGCGCAGCGCGCGTTCCATAGCTCGGCCGTCGGCTCCAACTAGAGTTATTACTTGGGCCACAGTTTAGCTGATATCACGCCGCATAGCGCACACGCGGATGACGGAAGAACTTCTTGACCTGTTCGGGACGGCGCTGCAGGGAG
>JAWXBB010000431.1:0-3351 GCA_034439795.1 Planctomycetaceae bacterium
CGGATGCGGCATCCCTGCCTCCTCAGCGTTAACTTGCGGAATCGACTCCGCAAACCATCTAATCGATCCTGACAATTAGCGATAGACGGACTACTACGAGGTTCTCCCCGCGTGAACGAATCGGCGTCGAATCCGTTTCTGACCGAACTGGCACAATACGGGCCGGAGGCGCTTGACCGCGCACCGCTTCCCTCGAAGGCAGCTGCAGAAGCCTATTGCCGCCGTCTGGCGACGACGCATTACGAAAACTTCCCGCTGGTCTCGTGGCTGCTGCCGCGGAAGCTGCATCGGCATTTCTACAACGTGTATGCCTACTGCCGCTGGGCGGATGATCTCGGCGATGAAGTCGGCGACCGCGACCGTTCGCTCGCGCTGCTGGCGTGGTGGCGAAACGAGCTCGATCGCTGTTACGCAGGCCAGACACGGCATCCGGTGTTCGTTGCGCTCGCCGGCACGATCGCCGAGTTCCAGATCCCGCGGCAGCCGTTCGCCGATTTGCTTTCGGCGTTCGAGCAGGACCAGCGCGTCACCGAGTACGACACGTTCGACCAGCTTCGCGACTATTGCCGACGCAGCGCCGATCCCGTCGGGCGGATCGTGCTGCACCTCTGCGGGCAGTTCAACGACCGGAACGCCGCGTGGTCGGACAGTATTTGCACCGGGCTGCAACTGGCGAATTTCTGGCAGGACGTAGCCCGCGACTACGACATCGGCCGCATCTATCTGCCCCGGGAAGATTGCGAGCGGTTCGGCTACACGCGGGCCGATTTCGACCGCCGGCTCACCAACCAAGCATTTCTCGACCTGATGCGGTTCGAAATCGATCGCGCACGTCAATGGCTGCGCGACGGCTTGCCGCTCGTCGACCAGATGCCGGGGCGATTGCGGATCGACATCGACTTGTTCGCCCACGGCGGCCTGAAGATTCTGGAGCGGATCGAGCGGATTGGCTATCGCGTCTGGGACCACCGGCCGGTGGTCACCAAGTGGGACGCGATGGGGTTGCTGCTGCGTTCGCTGCTGCGGCGCGTGTGGTAACCCAAGCGAGCCGGGAGCATGAGCGACCGGAGTTTTTTGTTCTCCGGTCGCTTATGCTCCCGGCTCGCCTCGACTGCGATCCTAATAGTGCCAGTGGCCCGAGCGATGAAGGTCGTAGTGGCCGGGCGTCACATGGTAGTGGTTGCGATGCCGATAGACCTCCGGTGCGTGGTAATCGTAATGCGTCGTGTCGTGATACACCGGCGGACGGTAGACCGGCGCGATCGGCGACGCGTAAATCGGAGAGCCGCCGAAACGGAATTGCACGCCGTGGCCATGATGATTGTGGTGGCTGTGGCCGTGACTGTGACCGTGATGCTTGTGACCCGCGTCGGCCGTTCCCCCGAACGCGAACAGCACGGCCCCGACAGTGGTGGCGAGGATCAAACCCTTCATGATGGTTCTCCCAGAATCAGATCGTTTCGTGATGGTTGCCAACCGCGGCAACGTCTCAAGGACATTGCACGCGGCGTGCCATTCGGCAAGATCTGCCGGTTGCGGCCTTGATAACGGCCGAATCCGCTCTCAGACACCACTGCGACTGTCCGATCCGACGACGTTCGCCATCACTTTGACGACGGTTTTCGACGCTCCCCGTTAGCCGCGACCCGGAGGCTCTGCGCAGGGGAGCGCGGGGTGGAGCGCGCCGTGCGGGTTGTGCCCCCACAAAGCGCTCCCCTGCGCAAAGCCTCCGGGTCGCGGCTAACGAGGCGAGAGGTCGCGCCGGCGTTACGCGTAATCGCTCCGGTCCCAACCCGTCGCGACGATTTCCTCCTCCGCGATGCTGCGGATGTCGACTTTCGCCTTGAGTTGGTACAGCACGGCCCGCATCGCAAAGTTGCCGCGGTTGATGGTCGCCTGGTTGGGGCGGCCGCGGGAGTAGCGCTTGCGCAAGAGTTCGGTGAACAGGTCGATGCCACGGCGGAAGTCGGCTTCGTCGCCGAAATCGAATTCGCCGCCGTTGTAACGGCCCATCCAGCACCATTCGGCGAACGCTTCCAGCAGGCGCAGGAAGTCGGTCTCATCGTCGGCGACTTCGCTCCAGGCTTTCATCACGGCGATGCGGTCGGCGCGGAGTCCGGTCGTCAACGGCCGGTCCACTTTGCGGAACCAGTCCCATTCCACCCCGTCGATTTCGACCATGAAGCCGAAGTCGAGCACGCCCAGCCGGCCGTCGTCGAGCACCAGGAAGTTGCCCGGATGGAAGTCGACGTACAACATCCGCCCGGTGTACATCATCCGATACCACGCCCGCAGGATCTTGCGGGCGACATCGTTCCGCTCTTCTTGCGACGGATCGCGGGCCAGGAATTCGTGGAGATGCACGCCCTGCAACCGCTCGGTGGTCAGCACGCGGGCCGTGGATTGGTCGCGGAACACTTTCGGAATGACGATGCCTTCCTCGTCGCGGAACAGCGCCCGGGCGCGTTCCATGCGATCGGCTTCCAGCGCGTAGTCGGTCTCCTGCTCGAGCCGTTGACGGAGATCGTCGAACTGATCGCGCGTGTTCTCCCAATCCTTCCCCAGCCGCGTGGGCAACAGGAACAAATTGAAGTTGCGGAAGTCGGACTGAATGGCCCGGGCGATCCCCGGATACTGAATCTTGACCGCGACGTCCTCCCCTGTCCGCAGTCGGGCGCGATGCACCTGACCGATCGACGCGGCGGCGAACGCCTGGCGGTCGAACGACGCGAACGCGGATTCGGGTTCGTCGCCCAGTTCGTTATGCACCAGTTCGCGGAGCAACGACCAGTGCATCGGCGGGGCGTTGAAGTGGAGTTGCTCCAGCGTCTCGACGAACTCCCGCGGCGCGATGTCCGGGAAGTTGGCGAGCGTCTGCCCGGCCTTCATCATCGCCCCGCGGAGGTAGCACATCGAGTCGAGCACCTGCACGGCGGTCCGCCAATGCGTCTCGGCGAGGTCTTTTTGTTTCGCCTGGGCGTTCTGGAATTTGCCCCGCAGCCAGTGAAAGAGGTACGCCGCGGCGATCTTGGCCTGCAACGTGCCGAGGGCCGTGAATCGCCGCCAGCGCGTGACGGGGACGGCGTGCATCCACTCCTGGGGCGGCGGCGGAGCGTTCCACGGCGCGGGCAGGTTGTCCTCGGTGGATTCCGCGGGGAGGGCGTTGATCAAGTCGGACAGTGCGGGGGACATGGAGACTCCTTGATCTAGTTCGCTTGGCCTTCACTCCCTCGCCCGGCGCTTCGCTGGGAGAGGGCCGGGGTGAGGGTGCTTCTGTTTTCCCTTTCGTCGCGCGAATCCGAAGTCAAAGACACCCTCACCCTAACCCTCTCCCACCGAAGCGGCGGGCGA
>JAWXBB010000432.1:0-11155 GCA_034439795.1 Planctomycetaceae bacterium
CGTCGCTCAACAGATAAAAGGTACTCTGGGGATAACAGGCTGATCCCGCCCGAGCGTCCATAGCGGCGGCGGGGTTTGGCACCTCGATGTCGGCTCATCGCATCCTGGGGGTGAAGAAGCTCCCAAGGGTTCGGCTGTTCGCCGATTAAAGCGGTACGTGAGCTGGGTTTAAACCGTCGTGAGACAGGTTGGTCCCTATCTGCTGTGGGCGTACGAAACTTGAGGGAGTTTCTCTTTAGTACGAGAGGATTTGGAGGGACGTACCTCTGGTGTTCCTGTTGTCACGCTCGTGGCACCGCAGGGTAGCTATGTACGGTCGGGATAAGCGCTGAAAGCATATAAGCGCGAAGCCTTTCCCAAGATCAGGTTTCGTTGGGCGCAAGCCCTGAAGTCCCCTGGTAGACCACCAGGTTGATAGGCCGGCAATGTAAGGCGTGCAAGCGTCTCAGTGGACCGGTACTAACGGACGAAAGCTTGACCACTTTGATTTCACTCTTGGAGCGCTACGTTCATCCGAACGAGCCTGGACAACGAGATTCACCACATACTTTGCCGCCTTTTGGTTTGCAGTCCCCTTACCGGGCCTGCAAATCTTTCCCGGTGACTATACGCGTGAGGAAACACACGTTCCCATTCCGAACACGACCGTTAAGCTCACGCGGCCGATGATAGTGCCCACCAGCGCGAAAGTAGGTCATTGCCGGGATCTTTCACGACGCGGCCGATCGCAAGACCGGCCGCGTTTTTCTTTGCGCGCCTGCCGCCCCCCTTCACGATTCCGATCCGGATCGCGATTCTCCATTTCCGGTCGCGACGCCGACGCGGTATAGTCGGAGGATCGAATCCGCGGCGGCAGGAGGAACGCATGATCCGCAGCCCACACATCGTGCCGGCCTGGAGCTGGCGGCTGCGGCTGTGCCTCCTGCTTCTGTGCCTCACGACGGAACTTGGGGCTATTCACACCGTCGCGGCGGCCGAGACCTCGGCCGCCGTCGATCCGATGTGGATGCATCTCTATGTCCGCAACCGCCGTCAATCGGCGGCGCTCGCGGCGGCATCCGACCTCGCGGCCGCCGGACGCATTCCCGAGTTCACAGCCCAATTGCAATGGCTGCTCGATCAGCCGCACGATTCGTGGATCGTCGATCAAGCCGGCCAGTTGGTCTCCGTGCGCGATGCGGTCGAGCGGCTGTTTGAATCGCAGGGCGTTCCCGTCTACGAGCAATATCGCCGAACGCTGGGCCCCGCTGCGGCCCAGGAACTGGCCCGCGCGGCGTCATCGCCCGATTCCGTCGAGTTGTTTCAGATCGTGCGGCGCTACGCCGCAACCGACGCCGGACTGCAAGCCGCCGACCGGTTGTTGTCGCGGTGGCTCGACGAGGGGGCATGGCGGCGGGCCTCGGATTTGGGGCTGCGGCTGATTCACGACGAGCGCCGCACGGCGGCGATTCCCCCCGATTTGGTGCGGCGCACCTGGCTGGCCTGCCGGCTGGCGGGGCGCGACGATGAGGCCGCCGCCTTGGAAGAGCAGTTCGCCGATTCGGGACTGCTCAACAATCGCGACTCCGGCGATCAGCCCGAGCCGACGGAAGCGCTGCGGTGGCTGGGCCCCGGCGGAGACTTCCGCCGCAACGCTCATTCCGCGGCCACGCCGCCGCTCTTGGTTCCGCAATGGAGCCAGCTTCTGAAACCCCCGGCGGCCTATCCCAAAGCGGTGGAGACCGTCGCCCGCTGGCTGGACGCGCAGCAGGAACAGGACCAGCCCGCGGCCGTCGGCTGGACGCCCGTGCTGGCCGCGGACCGCCTGGTGTTTCGCGATTTCGACAGCGTTTTCGCGCTCGATGCCCTCACCGGAGCGCCGCGTTGGCGGTTCCGCACCGGGGCGGGCCTGGCGTCGTTGCTCAACAGCGCCACGGAAGACCGCTCGATCAGCCGCAGGCCGGGCGGAGCGAAGTGGGAACTGGCGATGGCGAATTCCCTCTTGGGGGGCGTCTCGACCGACGGCCGCCGGGTCTACGCCATCGATCAGTACGAGCCGTTCGTTCAGGCGACGGCCGGCGGATTCGAATCCCGCGAGTTCAGCAGCGCCGTCCGGCGAACGTCCGCGCGGAACGCGCTCGTCGCCTTGGATCTTGCCGGCGACAACAACGCCGACCGGCTGGTGTGGAGCACGGCCGAGGGGATGCTGCGCGAAACGTGGTTGGGCCATGCGTTTCTGGGGCCGCCTTTGCCATTCGAGGGCTGGCTGTACGCGATTTCCGAGACCGACCGGGAACTCCAGTTGTCGGCAGTGGACCCGGCCACCGGTCAGCCGCTGTGGCAGCAACCCATCGCCGAGGTCGAGCGGTCGGTCGTCGAGGACCGCGGCCGTTATCTGCGGGCTTGTTCGCCGAGTGTGGCCGGCGGACTGGTCCTGTGTCCGACGAACATCGGCCTGCTGGTGGCCGTCGACGCGCTGACCGGCCAGCTTCGCTGGGTCCACAATTCCCTGGCCACGGAAGATTCGAACGCCCGCGGTCCCGCCGTGCGGGTGCGAACGCCACAGGCCACCACGCAACTGCGACATCCCGCGTTCGCGCCGCTCGTTCACATCATCGGCGAGCGGGCGGTGTATCTTCCCAGTCATCAGACGAAAGCCTACTGTCTCTCGACGACCACCGGCCGCGCCCTTTGGGAAACGAGCGTGCCCGGGGCGGAATACGTCGGCATCGCGACCGACGCCATCGTGCTGGTTGTGGGACGAAACCTGTGCCGCGGCCTGTCCCTCGCGGACGGCAGCGAGCTTTGGAAGCGTCCGTTGTCGGCGCCCCCCAGCGGGTTCGGGTTGTCCCGCGGGGCGACGTATCTGTTGCCGCTCGGCAATGGCCAACTCGTCGAGTTGAATCTCGCGACCGGCGAGCCGATCGGCTACCAGTTTCGGACCGTTGCCGAACCGTTGGGCCATCTGGTGGCGACGCGCGATGCGATCTTGTCGGTCGGCGCAACCGGTGCGACGGCCTATCCGCAAACGGCGACCGTGCGGCGTCAGATTCAGTGGGAACAGGCGGTGAAGGGGGCCGACCCGGTTCATGCCCTGCGATTGGCCGAGATTCTGCTGACCGAAGGAGATTTGCCCGGCGCGATTCGGCAGTTGGAAGTGTGTCGCGCTGCGTTGCCCCAGGGTGGTGATATCGCGACGCAGGCGGAAGACCTGCTGCGGAAGTCGTACCAACAGGCGCTCCTCGACGACGACAGCGCTGTTGAAACCTGGCTGGCCAAGTTGAAACCGCTCTGCCGGACACCGCAGGACCGCATGCAGTGGCAGGTGGCGGCGTCCGATCGGGCGTTGTCGCAAGAGCGGATGGATCAACTCGTGCCGTTGCTGTCGGACCTGGCCGCACTGCCGGTGAACGCCGGCATTGCGGCGGTGCCGGGTGATGCCGATCTGGCCGTGTCTCCGCGCGTGTGGCTGCGATTGCTCGGCGATCGGGCCGTGGACGAGGGACATCGCGAGACGTTGCTGAAGGAATTGCGGGCCGTCACGTCGCCGGATCGCGACGACCTTGCCGGTGCGGCGGTCGCATTTGCAGTTGATGGTTCCGACTGGGCGGTCACGGCGCGCTGGCATCAGGCGCGGGAGGCCCGCAGCCGCGGCGACTGGCATCGCGCCGAATGCCTGCTGTGGCGCGATGCTGCCGGAGAATCGGCCGGATCGGCGCGGGCTTGCTTGGAATTATCGCAGTTCTACGAGTCCGCGGGGTTGTTGTCGCTGGCCGGTCGCATGTTCGACGTGCTGGCGACAAAGTTCGGGACCATGCCCAGCGCCGACGGTCGGTCCTATGCGCAAGTCGTCGCCGAATGGCCGCAACGGGGCGGCGGATGGGCCGGTTGGAAGAAGCGGCAGCCGATCGGAAAGCCGGTGCGTCGCGTGACCTTCGCGGCCTTGCCCGCGGATGAGTTGTCGCTCGGACGAGCGCCGATCGACGTCGCGATCCGGTCTGCCAACGACGAACGCTACGGCGGATATCTGCGGCCCGTGTTTTCCCCCTCAAAGCCGGACGCGGCCCTCGACTGGATGATGCAGCACCGCGAACTCAACGTCGTCTACGGCGTGTTCGATCGGCCGTCGGCCCAGAAGATCGCCGAATTCGAGTTGCCGCTCGGCACGCAGCTTCCAAATCCCATGCTGCCGCAGACGGCCGGCTCCGGGTTGGCGTTCGGTCTGCCCGCCGAATTGCGCATGCTGTCGCCGCTGCAGGGGCGTGAAAACGGTCGGGTGTGGTCGGCCACGTTGCCGGACTGGCAGGGTCGCAGCGGTCTGCCGCAGGTGGGATCGGCATCGTCGCGGTTCGTGCTGATGCAGTTGAAAAACGAACTGGCCGCCGTCGATGCCGCCGATGGCACCGTGCTCTGGCGGCGGAGCGGCTTGCCCTCGGGCAGCGGCTTGTACGGCAGCCCGCGCAACGGACTCTCGGCCGACGACGACTATGTGGTGGTGCTGGAGTCCGGCCGCGAAGAGCCGGGCTATCGGGTGTTTCACGCCGCGACCGGTCGCCTGCACCGGCAGGGAACGCTGCCGTCGCGCATCAGCATGCTCAGTCAGCCGCGCGGTCGGTTGCAGATCTACAAGACCGCGGACGCCTTGCCGCGGTTGAGAGTCTGGGATCCGGCGACCGACACCCTGCTGGTCGACGACGCGCTTAGCCTGCGTCCGCTGATTGATCCGGCGAACGCCACGCATCTGGCGTGGGTGTCTCAGCAGCATCGCCTGCAGGTTTACGATTACGAGCAGCGGCGGATGGCGGTGAACATCCCGCTCACCGACAAGGATCTCGAGCGGGTGACGTCGATCAAGACGTTCCGGCAGGCGGGCCGGTATTACGCGACGCTGTCGAGCGATCAGCCGACGGCGCGGACGGAGCATTTCCACAACGCCCTGCCGCAAGAATCGCTGATCTCGGCGACCAGCGTGCGCGACGAGTTCCTGGCGATCGACCCCGCGTCGCAGCGGATTCTCTGGCGGCAACCGCAGCCGCAATGCTCGATCGTGCAATGGGGCGAGTTGCCGGTGCCGGTGCTGGTCGCAATTTCCACGATTCGGGACAAGCGAAACCAGAATCGCCGCTGGCTGCAGATTCAGGCCCTCGATCCGGACACCGGCCAGCGGCTAGGCGATGGCGGCGAACTGCCGATCGACGCCATCGTGTCGGCGGACTACGACGGCCAGACGAGTTGCATTCGCCTGCTGGGCCGACGGACGACCTACGAGCTGAAGCTGCGGACGACTCGAATCGGTCTGGAAGAGCTGCCGGCGTTGTGAGAGTTCGCCGTGCGATGGCGGAAATCGCGTCGGCGTTGGAGGCCGTTGTCCCCGCCGGTGATCAGCGGGACAATTCCATAATGTCAAAGTGATGGCGAAGTGACCCGGACGCTCAAAGCGTCCGGGTCACTGGCTCTGCAATCGGATGAAGTCCCCTGGGAGGGAGCGATTGATGTCGAGGCGGGGCATGGAACGCAGTCTGGCAGCGCTCGCCGTCGCATGGCTGCTGTGCGGGTGCGGACAGACGTCGCGGCCGGTGGATGTCCCCGACCGCGAACCCGTGTCCCAAACGGACTCGATGACCGATGCGGTATCGGCGACCGACGACGTTGTCGTGCCGACGACGGCGGCCACGGCCTCGCGCATTTCACCGCCGGTTCGGGAAGAGATCGATCTCTTTGCGTACTCCCTCCTGCAGATTCAGCGGGTGACGCAACTGCAGGAAGGCAGCGTTCAGCGGGAGTTGAAGCTGACCGACGACCAAATCGCGTCGTTCGCCAGGTTGGGGAAAGAAGTCAAGCAGATGAGCAGCACGCTGCAAACGCTCTCGGGCGAGCAACGCCGCGAGAAGCTGATGAACGACTATCGCCCCAAGGCCACGGAGTACGAGCAACTGGTGGACGCGGCCCTCGACGACGCCCAGGAACGGTTGCTGCTGCAAAGAGTGCTCCAACGGCAGCGCGGGGCGATCACCTTCGTGATGCCGGGCATCCCGGAAGAGTTGGATCTGACCGACGAGCAGGTGGATTTCCTCTACGACCTGATCGAGAGCACGCGGCAGTCGGTGAACTTCGACAACCTCAGCAACCCCATCGAACTCGGCAGGATCGCCTACAAGGCCAGCGCCGCCCGCAAGAAGGCGGAAGAGCAGTTGACCGCCGAGCAACGTGTCGCGTGGGACGGGCTGCGCGGCGATTGACGCCGAGTGCATTCGCTGCGTAGTGGTGATCGCGCGGGTCCTTTGAACCCGAAGGGTTCGCAGAACGTAGCCGGGGGTCGCAGCGCAGCGAAGACCCCCGGAAGCGGTTCCAAAGGAATTTGCATCCTGGAGGGATGCCAGAGCCGACGATTCTGGCATCCCTCCAGGATGCTCGCCGCACGCGCGACGGATTCCGGGGGTCTCCGCGAAGCGCTCCGACCCCCGGCTACGTTCTGCGACCTCTTCGAGGTCAAGAATCGCATCCCAGTGACATTCGGGATGAACGGTCGGCAACACTCTTTGTCGGATGCCCTCAACATTTCTCACTCGTCCGCGTCGTCACTGACCGATTCCGATGGCGGCGTGTCGGATTTCGGCTTCGCCGATCGCGTCGCCGAGGGGCGCTGGGACCGTCCGCGGTTGTTGCCGGCGATGCCCGCCTTTTCGAGCAGGCTCCGCCCAAACGGATCGGGCTGCTCCGGCGGCGGCGGCAGGGCGGGGTCGAGCGCGTACGCGATCTCAAAGACATACCGGGCGAAGGCGACCGTGTCGCCCGGTTGCAGAATCTTCTCCTGCACCCATTCGTCATTGACCTTCGTGCCGTTGCCGCTGCTGAGGTCGCGGACGCGCCAGTAGCCGTCGCGGAATTCGAGTTCCGCGTGCTGCAGGGAGATGTTGGGGTAGTCGAGGACGATGTCGCAGCGCTCGCGGCGGCCGACGATCAGGTGCGTTTTCAGCAGCGGAATGGGGTCGCCCCCCAGGACTGGCAGCAACTGTCCGTGCATTCCGATCCCAACTCCCGGCCCGCAATTCCATCGCGCCGTCATCGCCCCTTGAGATCCCGGCAGGGCCTTGAGAACGTCGGTGACCATGCTTTCTATCAGTGCCGCGGGGCGGGGTCAAATGATCCATCGCCCGCCCGCCATTTTCCTGAATGTTTTGATCCGGCACGGTTCGGCATCCGTTGGCAAGCGCGTCTAGGCGGTTGACAGTTCCCGCTGTCGATCCGAGCAGATAGAATCAATCGGGTTGCCTGGGCCGTCGCGTCTCCCGTCCAACCATCTGTCCGCCGTCGTAAGGAACCATCATGGGTCTGTTCGACAAGCTCCGCCACGAATTCATCGACATCATCGAGTGGCTCGACGACACGCGGAGCACGCTGGTCTGGCGGTTCCCGCGATATCAGAACGAGATCAAGCAGGGGGCGCAGCTCATCGTCCGGCCGGGGCAGATCGCCGCGTTCGTCCACCGCGGGCAGGTCGCCGACGTCTTCGAGCCGGGCCCGCACACGCTGAACACCCAGAATCTCCCGCTCTTGAGCACGCTCGCCGGGTGGAAGCACGGCTTCAACAGCCCCTTCCGCTCGGAGGTGTATTTCATCAGCACCCGGCAGATCACCGATCTGAAATGGGGCACGCCGAACCCCGTCATGCTTCGCGATCCGGAGTTCGGCCCGATCCGCCTGCGGGCCTTTGGGACGTACGCGCTGAAAGCCGTCGATGCGAAAGCGCTGCTGACGGAGCTCGTCGGCACCGACGGCGTCGTCGAGGCCGACGAAATCGGCGAGCTGATGCGGTCGATCATCACCGAGGCGTTCGCCGACATGCTCGCCGAGAAGCAGATCGCGGCCCTCGATCTGGCGGCCCATTACCGCGAATTCTCGGAGGAGCTGAAGAAGTACGTTTCCAGCCGGATCGACGACGAATACGGCCTCGACGTGCCGCAACTGTTCCTGGTCAACATCTCCTTCCCGGAGGCGGTCGAGAAGGTGCTCGATCAGCGGACCGGCATGGGAATCGTCGGCGATGTCCAGAAGTACCAGCAGTTCCAGTTGGGCCAGGCGATCGGCGACGCCGGCAAGAACCCCGGCAGCGCGGGGGGCGACGGGCTGGGTCTCGGCATCGGTCTCGCGATGGCCGGCCGGATGATGAACATGCCCGGCGCAATGGGAGGCGGCGCAGGAACGATGGCCCCGCCGCCGTTGCCGACGTCCGCCGTGTGGCACGTCGCCGTCAACGGACAGACGCAAGGCCCGTTCGCGCCGGAGCAGGTCCAACAGGGAGTCGCCGCCGGTCAGGTCACGGCCCAGACGCTGGTGTGGGCGCCGCACCTCGCCGGCTGGATCGCTGCGGGGGAAGTCCCGGAACTGAAGACGGCGTTCAACCGCCCGTCGCCGCCGCCGTTGCCGCCAGCGCCGTAGCGCGACGTGAAAACATCAAGAATCGCGAAACCGCAAGCGTGGACCGACTAACGCTTGCGGTTTCGCGGTCTTCCCTTGCAGTCCCCTTCCCAATCCTCAATGATCTCGCATGACTCGCCACTGGTCCGGTGGCGAAAAGGATCCCGATCTGCACGGAAGGTGGCTGATGTCCGCTGGTGAATCGACCCCGAAGTACGCCCGCGTCGTTCTCAAGCTCAGCGGCGAAAGTTTCTGCCGCAGCGGCGAGCAGGGCATCAGCCTGTCCGAGATGTCGATCATCTGCGAGCAGATCAAGCACGTGACCGCGTCCGGCGTGCAGCTCGCCATCGTCTGCGGCGGCGGGAACATTCTCCGCGGCAAGGAGTTCTCGGCGGTCAACTCGTCGATTGTCCCCTCGACCGCGCACTACATGGGAATGCTGGCGACGGTCATCAACGGCCTGGCGTTGCAGGACGCGCTGGAAGACGTCGGCGTGCCAACGCGGCTGCAAAGCGCGATCCGCATGGAGGGGGTCGCCGAGCCGTTCATCCGCCGGCGCTGCATCCGGCATCTGGAAAAGGGCCGCGTGGTGATTCTCGCCGCGGGAACGGGCAGCCCGTTCGTCACCACCGACACCGCCGCCGCGCTGCGGGCCAGAGAGCTCGATGCCGACCTGCTGGTCAAGGCGACCCGCGTGGACGGCGTGTACTCCGACGACCCCCGCAAGAACCCGCACGCGGTGAAATATTCCGAGATCACGTTCCAGGACGTGCTCCGGCAGAATCTGCAGGTGATGGACGCGACGGCGATTCATCACTGCATGGAGCACAACATTCCGATCGTCGTGCTCAACTACCAGCGGCCGGGCAACATCGAACGGGCCATCGCCGGCGAACGTTTGGGCACCCGCGTCGGCCCGACGGTGTGAATGGTCCAGAGTCAGCCAGAAGCCGCGGGGTTGCACCCCCGCGGTGGCTGCGGACAGACATGCCTACGTCGCCCCGCCTCTTGAACTCTGTCACTTTAGCGCTCTGTCACCCTGCCCCCGCCGTCGCTGGCGCTCCGGGCTGTGATGGGCCGCATCTCATCTTGACCGTTTCCGGTCGATGACCTACCGTTCGCCGCTTCTCTCCCCGACATCATGTCCCTCTGCGAATCATCACGTCGCTGAATGGCGGCTCGGATCGGCGCGTCTTTGCGTCGGTCGGCGCTGCCGGCTGGAAAGGATTCCCCATGCCGACGACTGCCCGCTGGATGGCCGGATTGATGCTGGCCGTGCTGGCCACTGCCGCGGTGCGACCGTTCGTCGAGTCCGCCTCATTCGTTCTCGCCGCTGACGAGAACGCCCAGGGGATTCAGGTCAATACGCCGCTGGTGGGCGACTACACCAACTTCGCAGGCCTGAACCCCGTGTTGCTGGAAGGCGTGGGGCTGGTCGTGGGGCTGGCGGGCACGGGCGGCAATCCTGCCCCGTCGCAGTACACCACGGCGTTGCTGGAGGACATGCGCCGCCGCGGCGTGCCGAATCCCAACCAACTGCTGCAGTCGCCGGATACGGCGCTGGTCATCGTCCGGGCTTATTTGCCGCCACTGATGCAGATCGGCGAGACGCTGGACGTCGAGGTCATCGCCCCCGATTCCGCGGACGTCTCCAGCCTGGTCGGCGGCTGGCTGATGGAAACGTATCTGCACGAGCAGGCGTTCGTTCCCGGTCGCGGCGTGCTGAAGGGTCATCCGTATGCGAAGGCCAAGGGGGCGGTTCTCATCCCCGGCGTGAATGCCAGCGCGAAGCCGGAAGATCCGCGGCTCAAGCGCGGCCGCGTGCTCGGCGGGGCGACGGTGCTCAAGAAGCGCGAGCTGTCGATCTTTCTGCGGAACGATTTCCGAAGCATCCGCAACTCGACCCGGATCGCCGAGGCGATTGGTCGCCGATACCATCATTTCGACGAATACGGCATCAAGAAGCCGATGGCGGAGGCGAAGACCGACCAGAAAATCGTGCTCGAAGTGCATCCGAAGTACAAGGACAACTATCCGCGCTACCTGCAGGTGATCCGCAGCGTCGCGTTCCGGGAGACGACGGTCAGCCAGCGCGTGCGGTTGCAGCAACTGCACGAGGAACTGCTGACGCCCGAATCTTCCGAGCGGGCGTCGCTGCAACTGGAGGCCATCGGGGCCGACGCGCTGCCGGTCCTTAAGGCGGGTCTCAAGGCCCCCACGCTGGAAGTTCGCTTCCACTCGGCGATGGCGCTGGCGTATCTCGAACAGTCCGAGGCCATCCCCGCACTGGCCGAAGCGATCAAGGAGGAACGCGCCTTCCGCGTCTTCGCGCTGGCGGCGATGTCCACGATCGACGACGCCCAGGCCCATCTCACGCTGCGCGAGTTGATGAGCGACTCCAGCGCCGAAACGCGCTATGGGGCGTTCCGCGCCCTCTGGACGCTCGACCGGAAAGATCCGTTCATCTACGGTGAAGACATGGGGATCGTGAAAACCGATCCGAACGATGCCGACGCCAAGCCGAAAAAGGCCCTGTGGAAACTGCACGTGCTGACCACCGAAGGCGCGCCGATGGTGCATTGCACGCTGCGGACCCGACCGGAAATCGTGGTGTTCGGCGCGCGGCAGGAGCTGATCCCGCCGATGGTGCTCTCAGCCGGACGCAACGTGCTGGTCACGGCGCAGCCCGGTGCTACGACGGCGTCGATCACCCGGTTCGACGCCGACCAGCCCGATCAGCGTCGCGAAGTTCCGCTGC
>JAWXBB010000433.1:0-17340 GCA_034439795.1 Planctomycetaceae bacterium
GCCCGGCAGAACGCCGACTTGCCGCAGCCCGGAGGGGACAGCAGCAAAGTGCCGCGGGCTTTCACCGAACGACTGGGCTGGAGCGCCCGCCGACAGAACTCTTTCAGCGCGGCGAGGCCACCGAGGGAGCCGAACGTTTCCCCACCGCGACACAGAGTGAGGAGATTCTGCTTCCGGAGCGTCTGGGCCTTGAGTTCCCAGACCGCCTCGGGTCGCAAGGCATCGTGCCGGGCCAGCGAAAGGGCAAATGCTCCCTCGGCCTCGTAGCGGGTCAATCCGGCCGCGGCGTCCAGCAATGACTCCCAGGCAGCCCCCGACGACGATTCATCGGGGGCCAGATCCCGCGCGATCTGGGCGAGTTGCTCGCGATGAGGCAGTTCGTGCGTCAGCACAACGAACTGCCGTTCCAGTTCGAGTGGCAGTTGAACCGTGGGGGCCAGGATGACCACGAATGTCCGGGTCGCCTTCCCCGCCAGCAACTGATGCTGCAGCGCCTGCACGATCTCGGCGCTGTTGAGGAACCGGTGGAAGTTCGACAGGACGAACAGCGTCGTGCGGTCTGGCGTCGCGAGCGCCGGCAGACTCCGCAGCGCCGCCAGGGGATCGGTGGCGGCAACGCTGACCGGATTTACGCTGCTGAGCAGCTGCAAGCCCTGGTCGATGTCCCAAGTCGCCAGCGTCCAGTGTTCTTGCCGACACAACTCCGCCAGCTCGCGGAGCGCTTCGGCCGGTTCCTGCGTTTCGAGGTAGAGACCGCTGAACGCGGCCCGAATGTACTCGGCGAGCGTGGTCGCCAGCGGCATGGGTTCAATCTCCAGAGGGGGTGAGGGAATCGAGCAGGGCGCCGATGCGCCGGAACCAGCCAAGGACTTCCCCGGCGGGATCGCGCTCGGCAAGTAAAGCGGCGGTTATGTGCCGGACCGCCTGCGTGTTGAGCACCCGTTTGGCCAGGTTGAGCAGCCGCTGCCGGCTGCGGCGAGAGAAGGTTGGCCAGACAGCGTCGAGGTTGGGACGGCTGCGGACCAGGCGTTCGGCGACGGGGTCGTGATCGTCGAAGTTGATCGTGATCCCGGTCGCGGCTTGGATCGCGGCGGGGTGGAGGTAGTTTTCGAGAGCCCGATTCGTGGTGAGTGCCGCCTCGCAGCCGGGCCGCTGACGGATCTGGTCGACGACCGCTTGCCGGTTGGCTGTCTCGGGCGCCTGTTCGCGGTCGTACAGATGAAACTCGGCGACGCCGAGCGGTGCGAGCCGAGTCGCCCAGGCTCTCAAATCGCCGCCCCCCGCGGGAATCCAGACAAGTTGTCCGGTGGTGGTCAGGCACCGCAGATCGGGGAGACCAGGTTCGTCCGGCTGAAGTTGATCGGACAGGCACTGCAAGAACTCGGCATCGAGGACGCCTTCGACCACGATCACCAGCGGACGGCCCAGTTGGGAGCGCTCACGTCGGTGTTGGCGTGTGGTGAGCAGGGGTGGTCTCCTGAGAGGGGGTATAGAACGCGCTGGTGAGCTGTTCGTGTTCGCGCACACCCAGCGCGGTTTCCAAGGCTCTCGTGGCATCCCGGCAACGCGCGCCGGTGAAGCCGTGGGTTTCAATTCGGGTCGCGCCGGTCGGCAAAATGATGACGGTGATCGTGGGGGGCATGGGAGACATCTCCGCAAAGGAGCGAGGGGATACGTCGTTCTGCGCGGCGGACACGACGCGGGTACAAGCGCGACCGCTCACGCAGCCACGATCTGCACGCAGATGTAACCGTCTGCCAACGTCTGCTCGGTGGCGGTCTGGCCCACTTTCCGGGCTTCCAATTTGGTTTTCTCCACCGCATAAATTTGCAGGAAGCGATGCAGCTGCGCTTCGTCGCCCCACTGGCCGCCGTAGTTGTCGTATTGCAGCTGGCCGGTGGTGACGTTGCAGACCACCGGGTATTTCCAGTCGGGGAGCTGGACGACATGGCCGGTGGCTTCGCTGTTGAAGAGTCGGACGGTCCGCCATTCGGGTTCGGGCAGCGCCAGCCGGCGGCAGGCCAGGCCGAGGGCGATCTCATCGTTGATCTGCGTGCGAATCTGAACGATGTGGGACATAGCAATGTTTCCGTTAGAGGGGGAAAGGGGCTGAACAACGCTCGTCGGTTTCAGCGCCCGTCGCTGTCTTGGAGCGCGCCTAGAAAGTGGTAGAGCGCCCGGGCGGCCGACAACAGACTGAGGGCCACGCACGCGATCACGAGCCAGGTGGGTTGAACCACCACCAGCCCGATGATCAGTATCCAGAGCCAGGTCGAAGTTGACGCAATTTCTGGGGACGACACCGGCGTTTCCTGTTCGGGGGGAGCACGGATCGGTCTTTGCATCGATGGAACTCCTCGTCTTCCAAGTCTTCGAGATACAGCCGCCGGCGACGAAGTCGGCGACGCAGACGGCGGTCGCAATTCTGATTCGTGCGGGAGGCGCAGTGATGGCTACGGGCAATCGCGTTGACGATCGCCGCCGCGAACCGGGCGGAGGACGCCAGTTGATCATCGAGCTGTTCCCACCACGAGGGTGGGTCGTTGGCGGTATGACATTGCAGAGTCCTTAATGAGGGGAGCTGTGCCGATCCGTCTGAGAAGGTTCATCGACTTGATGGCTGTGCGCATGCGGCAGGGCGCGAGGACGTTGCAGGTCTTGCGCGACGCGTCGGGCACCCAGCCGCAAGAAAGCCAGCCAGAGCTGTCGCAGTTCTTCGGTCGTGCGCTCGCCATGTTGGTGGATCGGATCAGGGCACAATGCAGCCGAACCTTTCTAAGTCGAGGAAGCCAAAGAAAAATCTCCAGGGGTTTAGGCCCTGGAGATGGGGTGGGTCGAATTTCGGTGACGGCTACTCGCGATGCGGCGTCCAGCCGGCGAGCGGCTCGAACCGGAAGCGGGGATGTCGATGACGCCGGAGACGGTTGGTCCGAGCCGGCAATTCGGCCAGCCGCACGAGCGGCTCCGCCAGTCCTTGGCTCATCATCAGTCGATGGATCCGCAGCGACTGCCGGACCGCCGACTCGGCCATCCCGAGTCGCTGGCCGATCTCCTGCTCGCGCAGTCCCTGGGCCTTCAGCTCGGTAGCCGCAGCATGGTGTTGCAGCGACTTGGACACCGGACAGAGCGTCACGACCAGACGGCGAGTGACCTACGCGGCATCGGGCGAATTGGCGAGGACGGGAGGGAGCAGCGGGACCAGCGTGAGCGTGAACTCCGCCCGCGGAAGGATGTCGCTCCCGTCGCAGACTTGATAGGGAACAATGTACAGATCGGGCACGAGCTGACGCAGCAGGCCGCCTCGAAATAGGCCAGGTGCGGGCACTTCCGGACTCGGAGCTGTTGCGGCTCGGCCTTCACGCTCTTGTGGCGACCCGTCTTGTGATGCCGCTTGCTGATCAACCGGTTCCGCAGCCGAATCCCTTTCAGGATCGGATTATGGACGAAGCGACGAACCATCGATCCGTCCCAGGGCGGCAAACGGCAACAGGGGCCCGGCGGAATGCCGCGTTCGTTGAGCCAGTCGGCCAGCTCGGCATACCGGGCGCCTTGCTCCAGGCGGCGGAACAGCTCGGGGATGATCGCCTCCGCCGCGGGGTCTTTGAGCAGGTCCGCATCGGACTTCGCGCCCTCGGGCTTGATATACCTGTAGAGGACGAACTGGACGCCGCCGCCGTGGTCGAAGCGGTTGTTGAGGGAACTGCGGATCCGATCCGATGTGTCCCGGTTGGAACGCTCGTGGTGCCAGGTGGCGATGAAGGCCATGTCCTCCCAACCAGCCACCGCCGTGTCGACCTTGTCGTTGATCGAAATCAAGCGGGTGCCGCAGTCCTGGCACATTTCGCAGAAGTCATAGGCCCGCTTGCGACGACAGATGCGTCCCAGATCCTCGACGATCACCACATCGAACTGCCGGCTGGCGATCCGGACTTCCAGGTCGCGCAGTTCGTCGCGATCGAGATGCTCGCCGCTGCCTTGGCTGGCAATGTCAATGACTTCCACTTCACCGTCGTAGTGCTGGGCGATGTAGGCCAGGCACATCGCTTCCTGCTCGGCCAAGCTGCGCGGATCATGGTGGATCGTACTGATCCGGACGACGATGATTATGCGCAAGACATGCCCGTTGCGGGCCCGCAACGGCGGGCTGAGGGAGATGATCATCATGGACGGGAATTCTCCGGACGATCCGGAGACCCGGTTCCCATTTGGCACACTGTGCCAAACTCGCTGACACTTCCTGAGAATCCGTGCGACTTGTTGCGCGCTGCTGATTACCGCATAACGTCAAGGCAGTCAGGCACTTGCCGCCGTAACTGGCCTTCGCGACGAGAGATGCAGCATCGGTTGCAAGAGAGTCCCCCCCCGCTTGCGGCGTTTTCGTCATTACGGGAAACGCACGAGCGGTCAGCACGGCTAGGAGTCGCTTGCATCAAACAGGGTCGATGTGTGAACATTTCGCATTGCGACGTCGATTAAGCGATCATCACAACGTCCCGTGCGAATCGGCCTCCCAGAGAAATTGAGCTCGGATATGAAGCGAGTGGTCGGACTGTGCTGTCTCGTGTTCTCCGCCGCGCCGCTGAAGGCCGCCGAAGTGGACTTCGCGCACGATGTCGTGCCGATTCTGAAGCAGCATTGTGCGGAGTGCCATGCCGGCCGGCAGAAGAAGGGGGGGCTGTCGCTCAACACGCGGGAGACGCTGCTCGCCGGCGGGGAATCGGGGCCGGCGGCGGTGATCGGCAAGAGCGCCGACAGCGAACTCATCCAGCGGATCACATCGACCGACGAATCGCTGCGGATGCCGCCGGAAGGACCGCGGATGCCGGCCGACAAAGTCGCCGTGCTGACGCGGTGGGTTGCCGAAGGGTTGCGTTGGGAGGACGGATTCACGTTTGGACCACGCAACTACGAACCACCCCTCAAGCCACGACGGCCGGAGTTGCCTCCGGCGCAGAACGGCCGCGAACATCCGGTGGATCGGCTGGTCGATGCCGTCCTCGCCAAGTCGGACACGGCGACACCGACCCCTCTCGACGACGCCGCGTTTGCCCGGCGGTCGTCGCTGGATTTGATCGGACTGCTCCCCACGCCGGAAGAATTGCAAACCTTCCTCGCCGACAACCGGCCGGACAAACGGACGCGATGGGTGCAGCAACTGCTCAGTCGCGACGTCGATTACGCCGAGCACTGGCTGACGTTCTGGAACGATCTGTTGCGGAACGATTACTCGGGGACCGGCTTCATCACCGGCGGCCGGAAGCAGATCTCGAAGTGGCTGTATCACGCGCTGGTCACCAACCAGCCCTACGACCAGTTCGCGCGGGAACTCATCGCCCCGCCGAATGATGAGAGCGCGGGCTTCGCCGACGGCATCAAGTGGCGCGGCGACGTCAGCGCCGGGCAGACCGTCGAAATCCAGTTCGCGCAAAGCGTGGGACAGACGTTCCTCGGCATCAATCTCAAATGCGCGTCCTGTCACGACAGCTTCATCGACCGCTGGACGCTGGCCGAGGCGTACGGTCTCGCGGCGATTTACTCCACGCGCCCGTTGGAGATCCATCGCTGCGACAAACCGATTGGCCAGACCGCGCAGGCCGGATGGCTGTTCCCGGAACTCGGCAAGGTCGATGCCGCCGCGCCGCAGCCGGAGCGATTGAAACAACTCGCGTCCTTGATGACGCACTCCGAGAACGGCCGGTTCACGCGGACGCTGGTCAACCGGCTGTGGCATCGGCTGATGGGCCGCGGCATTGTGCATCCGACCGATGCGATGCAGACCGAACCGTGGAGCGCCGACCTGCTCGACGACCTCGCCGTCCGGTTCGCCGACGAAGGCTACGACCTGAAACGGATGCTGGCCCACATCGCCACGTCGCAGGCGTATCAAAGCCGGGCGGAACGGATCACGCGCGACACTGACGCGAAGGGTTACGCCTACGCCGGTCCGCGGGCCAAGCGGATGACCGCCGAACAATTCCTCGATGCCGTGTGGCAACTGACCGACGCCGCGCCGGCGCGGATCGATGCCCCGGTGCTCCGCGGCCGCCACGACGCCAACGCCGCGGCGGCGACCGAATTGACCGGACGCTGGATCTGGTCGCAATCGGACTCGGCGACAGCCGCGGCGGGGGAAACGGTGGTGTTTCGTCACCGGTTCAATGTCGCGTCCGTCCCTGCGCAGGCCGTGGCGGCGATCTCGTGCGACAACAGCTACACGCTGCTCGTGAACGGTCAGAAAGTGCAAGCGGGTGACGCGTGGGACGCGGCCGATGCCGTCGTCCTGACGCCGCGGTTGAAGGTCGGGCAGAACGAACTGCTGATCGTCGCCAAGAACGCCGGTAACAGTCCAAACCCGGCGGGGTTGATCTGCGAGGCCCACCTGATCGACGCGGACGGCAAGGTGCAGGCCATCGCCACGAGCGACGCCTGGCAGTGGACCCATACGCAGCCCGCCGCCAACGGCAAGTTCCGCAAGGAGCCGGACGACTGGCAACCGGCCGCCTTGGTCGCGCAGCCCGAAATCTGGTCGGGCAAGGTGACGCCGCAACTGACGGGGATTCTGAGCAACGCCGCCCAATCGGCCGGGATGATGGTGCGGGCTTCGCTGGTCAAGAGCGACTTCCTGATGCGGTCGCTCGGCCGGCCGAACCGCGACCAGATTGTCAGCGTCCGGCCCAACGATCTGTCCACGCTGGAAGCCATCGACCTGTCCAACGGCCAGATTCTGACCGACATCCTGGACCGCGGTTCGCAAAATCTCGTCGCAAAGTCGTGGGCCTCACCGACGGAGTTCGTGACGTGGCTGTACCGGTTCTCGCTGAGCCGCGACCTGTCGCCGCACGAATTGCAGGCGCTGACGGCATCGCTGGGCGATTCACTGACAACTGAGGGCGTGCAGGATGTATTATGGAGCGTGATCATGCTGCCGGAATTTCAGTTGGTGCGGTAGCCGTCTGGATTGGTGTGCCACGGCCGTGTCGGCCGTGCCGATTGAGACTCCTTTGAGAGCGGCTTTGGTTTGGTCAGCCCCGAACGGGGCGGCAGATCGTAGCCCCAGGCGTGAGCCTGGGGTCAAGTTGCCTTCACGTGCTCAGCCCCGGAGGGGCGACAGAAGCTGAGTGACAACAGATTTTCTGTCGCCCCTCCGGGGCTGAAACTATATTACGCCAGATTCCCCCAGGCTCACGCCTGGGGCTACGATATTTCGCCCCTATCGGGGCTGAAGTCTATTGCCAATGTCGCTGTCAAGCGGCCGAGATGTTGAGGTGCCGATCCGATGAATCCCTCCTTCAATCATAAACGCACCGCCCGGCGCGACTTCATCAAACAGATGGCCGCCGCCAGCGCTGCGGCTCTCATCGCCGGCGAACCGCGGCGATTGCTGGCGTCGCCCACTGGCGAAGCGATCGCGCAGCCCGTCGCCAAGGCCGATGCCTGCATCCTGCTGTGGATGGGGGGCGGCATGGCCGCGCCGGACACGTTCGACCCCAAGCGGTATCGGGCCTTTGAACCCGGCGTGAAGGTCGCCGACGTCGAAAGCACGTTTCCGGCGATCGACACCGTCGTCGATAACATTAAGATCACCAAGGGGCTGGAGAACATCGCCCAGGTGATGGACCGGGGCACGGTCATCCGCTCGCACGTGCTGCCCGACCTGGGACACATCCTGCATTCGCGGCACCAGTATCACTGGCACACCGGTTACGTCCCGCCGCAAACCGTGGCCTGTCCGCACCTCGGGGCGTGGATGGCCCGCGTGCTGGGGCCGAACAATCCAGTCATCCCGCCGTTCATCAACATCGGCCAAAGGCTGGAGGGCGTCGGCGAGCAGGAAGAACTCAAGGCGTTCACCACCGCCGGCTTCTTCGGCAGCGAATTCGGGCCGATGAACCTGCCCTATCCCGAAGAGGCGTCGCAATCCGTCAAGCCGCCGAAGGGGATGCAGCCCGCCCGGTTCGAGAGCCGCAACCGGCTGTATCAGCGGCTGCTGAAGGAGTCTCCCGGAGCCGAGCCGCTCAGCGACTTCCAGCAGGAATCGCTGCTGCGGTCGATGGACAATGCGTACCGGTTGCTCAGCGCCCCCGAGCGCGCGGCGTTCGACGTTTCGCTGGAGCCGAAAGAGAGCTACGAAAAGTACGACACCGGCCGGTTCGGCCGCGGCTGCCTGCTTGCCCGCCGGCTGGTCGAGGCTGGGGCGAGATTCATCGAAGTCACCACCGAGTACGTGCCGTTCCTGAATTGGGACACGCATGCCAACGGGCATACGACGCTGGTGCGGATGAAGCAGGAGATCGACGGGCCGATCGCGCAGCTCATCCGCGATCTCGAAGCCCGCAAGCTGCTCGACCGGACATTGGTGATTCTGGCCAGCGAGTTCAGCCGCGACATGCTGATCGAAGGCAAACCCGGCTCCAACGCCACCGATCAAGCGACGGAAAAAGTGGACGTGATGCAGGACATCAAGCATTACGGCCAGCATCGCCACTTCACCGGCGGCGCGTGCGTGGTGATGTGGGGCGGCGGCGTGAAGCGCGGCTTCCTGTACGGCAAGACCGCCCCCGAGCGGCCGTTCATGGCGATCGAAAACCCGATCAGCGTCCCCGACCTGCACGCCACGATTTTCACGGCGATGGGCATCAGCCCCAAGACCGCGTTCGATGTCGAGCAGCGGCCGTTCTACGCCACGGAAGACGGCGTCGGGAAACCGGTGATGGAGTTGTTCTGAGTCCTGCCCCCCTCGCCCGGCGCTTCGCAGGGAGAGGGGCCGGGGGTGAGGGTGCCTTTGGCCTTTTGTCTTCGCTTCCGTTCAGCAGCGAAATCAGAAGACCAAAAGCACCCTCACCCTAACCCTCTCCCACCGAAGCGGCGGGCGAGGGGACAAAGCCAAAAACCATCGTTCCTCAACCGGATTGCACGCGATGATCGGACGGACTCACCACGGAACGCCGGTGATGGCGATCGCGCTTGCGATGTGGTGCATCGCGTCCCTCGGTCATGCCGCGGATGATCCAACACACATCGAGTTCTTCGAGCGCGAAGTCCGGCCGCTGCTCGCCGACAAATGCGGCAAATGTCACGGGGCCGCGAAACAATGGTCCGGCCTGCGGCTCGATTCGCGGGCGGCGATGCTCAAGGGGGGCGAACACGGCCCGGCCATCGTTCCCGGTCGCCCCGAAGAGAGCCGCCTGATTGAAGCCGTGCGGCAGACCGGCGATGTGCAGATGCCGCCCGACGGCAAGCTGACCGACGCGCAAATCGCCGCGTTGGAACGCTGGATCAAACTTGGGGCGCCGTGGCCAGATTCGCCGCTCGTCGCGGAATCGGACCGCGCGCGGATCGCCCGAACGCATTGGGCGTTTCATCCGGTCCAGCAGGCCGCGCCGCCGTCATTGCCCGACGAGTCGTGGTCGCGCACGCCGGTCGATCAATTCGTGCTGTCGCGTCTCTCGGCGATGGGTCTCGCGCCGTCGCCGCCGGCCGATCGCCGCGCGCTCATCCGCCGGGTGACGTACGATCTGACCGGTTTGCCCCCGATGCCGGCCGACGTGGACGCCTTCGTCCACGATCCCGATCCGGAGGCCTACGCGAAACTGGTGGAGCGGTTGCTCGATTCGCCGCAGTACGGCGAGCAACAGGCCCGGCACTGGCTCGATGTCGCGCGCTATTCGGACACCAAGGGGTACGTCTACGGCCGCGAGGAACGGGTCTGGGTCCACGCTCCGATGTATCGCGACTGGGTGGTGCAGGCGTTCAACCGCGATCTGCCGTACGACCGGTTTCTGCTGCTTCAAATCGCCGCCGACAAGGCCACGCCGGATGACCGAACCGCGTGGGCGGCGATGGGGTTCCTCACGCTGGGCCGGCGGTTTCTTGGCGTCACGCATGACATCATCGACGACCGCATCGACGTCGTGACGCGCGGCACGATGGGCCTGACCGTCGCCTGCGCCCGTTGCCACGATCACAAGTACGACCCGATTCCCACCGCCGACTATTACTCGCTGTACGGCGTCTTTCTGAACTCCACCGAACGGCTGCTCCCCGTGGCGGAGCCAACCGGCCGCGATGATGCCTATGCCGCGTTTGAGAAGGAACTGGACGCCCGGCAAACCAAGCTGCGCCAGACAACGGCGACGAAGCGCCGCGAAGCCGCCGACCGCGTCCGGCAGCGCGTGACGGATTATCTCGTCGCGCAAACGGAGTTGGACAAATATCCCGAAGAAGGCTTCGACCAGGTGCTGGCGGCAACGGACGTCATCCCGACGTTCGTCCGCCGCTGGGAGGCGCACATCCTCGCCGCCTCGAAGACCGGCGACCCGTTCTTCGCGCCGTGGCATCGGCTGGCGCAACTGTCTGCCGAGGAGTTTTCACAGCGCGCTCCCGAAATCATTGCGGAACTCGCGGCGATGGAAGCCGTCCCGTCGCGACTGCGGCAGGCACTATCACCGCCACCGATGTCGATGCGCGAAGTCGCCGAGCGCTACGGTCGCGTGCTGGCGGATGTCGAACGGGAGTGGCAGATGCAACTGGCCGCCGCCGTCGATGCCAATCTGCCGGAGCCGGTGGCGCTCGCCGACGCGGAATCGGAGGCGCTGCGTCAGATGCTGTACGGCCCGGCGTCGCCGTGCCTCGTGCCGGATGAAGCCGTGGTCTCGACGGAGTCGTGGTTTGATTCCAACAGCCTCACCGAACTGTGGAAGCTGCAGGGGGAAGTCGACCGTTGGCTGATTCAATCCCCGCTCGCCCCGCCGCACTCTGTCGCGCTCGTCGACCGGGCATTGATCCGCCCCGCGTACATCTTCCGCCGCGGCAATCCGAAGACCCGCGGCGACGAAGTCGCGATGCACTTCCCGTCGGTGGTGGCCGGTGCGAATCCGCCGCCGTTCGCGACCGGCAGCGGGCGATTGGAGTTGGCGCGGGCGATCATCGACCCCGCCAATCCGCTCACTGCCCGAGTGTGGGTAAACCGGGTCTGGCAGCACCATTTCGGCAACGGGCTGGTCGCGACCCCCAGCGACTTCGGCGTGCGGGCCGAGACGCCGTCGCATCCTGAGTTGCTCGACTGGCTCGCCGCGCAACTGGTGCAGTCGGGCTGGAGCACGAAGGCGCTGCACCGGTTGATCGTGTTGTCGAACGCGTATCAACAGCGATCCGACGGCCCGTCCGATGCGGCGGTGCGACAACGATCGCTGCTTGTCGATCCCGACAATCGTCTTCTATGGCGGATGTCCCCCCGGCGACTCAGCTTTGAGGAGTTCCGCGACACACTGCTGGCGACAACGGGCCGGCTCGATCCCCGACCCGGCGGTCGCGCGACGGACCTGTTCGCGGGGAACGGCGTCGCGAACCGTCGGCGAACGCTGTACGGCCTGGTGGACCGCCAGTTCCTGCCGACGACGCTGCGGATGTTCGACTTCGCGAACCCCGATCTGCACACGCCGCTGCGGAGCGAAACCACCGTGCCGCAGCAGGCGCTGTTCGCGCTCAACCATCCGCTGATGGCCGAACATGCCAAGTCGCTTGTGACGCAGACGCGGCTCGCCGACACCGACGATCCGGCCGAGAAGCTGCGCCGGCTGTACCGGTCCGTCTATCAGCGCGAACCCACCGACCGGCAGACCGCGCAGGCGTTGGCGTTCATCGCGGCGGAAGTCAGCGAGCCGGAATCGACGCCGCGGGTGGAATCGCTCGCGTGGCAATACGGGTACGGCGAACTCGACGACGCGACCAAGCAACTCAAAGGCTTCGCGCGGCTGCCATACTTCACAGGCGCCGCATGGCAGGGGGCGGCCCAATGGCCCGGCGGCGGGCTGGGCTGGCTGCAACTGACGGCTCAGGGGGGACACACCGGGGACGACCTGAAGCACTCGGTCGTCCGCCGGTGGACGGCCCCGCGCAGCGGCACCTACTCCGTGACCTCCACGGCAATCCACGAAGTCGCCGCGGGCGACGGCGTGCGGTGTTACATCGTGTCGAGCCGCGACGGATTGCTGAAATCGACCGCGTTGCACAACCGCAAAGAGGCGATGAATGTCGATGCCGTCACATTGCAGGCCGGGGACACGCTCGATTTCGTCGTGGATCTGAATGCGAATCTCAACAGCGAACAACACCTGTGGGCGCCGGTCATTACTGAGTCCGCATCATCCACCACCGGGTCAGACGCGACTCCGTCCGGCCGCTGGGATGCCGAACGGGACTTCGCCGGCCCCGCGCCGGTGCTGCTGACGCGCTGGGAACAACTCGCCCAGGTGCTGCTGGCGTCGAATGAATTGATGTTTGTGGATTAACATTTAGCCCCCCGTCTCCCGACGGGGGGCGATTAAGATCGACGTCGATCGCGCGCTCGCCCCCCGGTCAGGAGACCGGGGGCTATATGGAAGAGAGATCGTCATGCACCGCGCACTTCGCCCTCCGCAGTTGATGTCCCGCCGGACGCTGCTCGAGCGCTCGGCGATGGGGCTTGGTACGCTCGGTCTCGCGAGCGTCGTCGCCGACAACGATCTCCGCGCCGCCGACGGCCCGACCGCTCGGAAGTCGCCGCACTATCCGGGGCGCGTGCAGCGGGTCGTGCATTTCTTCTGCAATGGCGGACCGTCGCACGTCGATACGTTCGACCCCAAGCCGATGCTCGACAAGTACGCCGGGCAACCCGCGCCGGTCACACTCACCACCGAACGCAAAACCGGCGGGGCGCTGCCGTCGGCGTTCCAGTTCCAGAAATACGGCGAAAGCGGCCTCGAAATCAGCGAGCTGTTCGCGAAGACCGCCCAGCACGCCGACGACATCGCCGTCATCCGGTCGATGTTCGCGCACGTCCCCAACCACGAGCCGTCGCTGATGCTCATGAACTGCGGCGACTCCGCACAGCCGCGGCCGAGCGTCGGGGCGTGGGTGATGTATGGCCTCGGGGCCGAGAACCGCAATCTGCCCGGCTTCATCGCGATGTGCCCCAACGGGTTGCCGATCAAGGATTCGGAGAACTGGCAGGCCGGCTTTCTGCCGGGCGCGTATCAGGGGACGTTCATCGACCCGCAGCACCGGCAGGTCGAAAAGCTGATCGAGAACATCCGCAGCCCGCACGCTTCGCCCGGCACGCAGCGGAGCCAGCTCGATCTGTTGCGGACGCTCAACGCCGAGCATCGCGACGAACGGCTCGACCCCCGGCTCGAAGCCCGCATCCAGTCGTTCGAGCTCGCGTTCCGGATGCAGGCCGAAGCGGCCGAAGCGTTCGACGTCGCCCGCGAGCCGCAGCACATTCAGGAGTTGTACGGCGCGCACGTCCACGGCCGGCAGACGCTGATCGCGCGGCGGTTGCTGGAGCGCGGCGTCCGCTACGTACAACTCTGGCACGGGGCCGGGCAGCCGTGGGACAATCACGCCAAGATCGCCGAGAACCATCGCAAGCTCGCGGGCGAGATCGACCAGCCGATCGCCGCACTCATGGCCGACCTCAAGCAGCGCGGGATGTTCGACGACACGCTGATCGTCTGGGGGGGCGAGTTCGGCCGCACGCCGACGTCCGAAGGGGGCGGCGACATGAAGGATCGGGGCCGCGACCACAACCACTACGGCTTCAGCGTCTGGCTCGCCGGCGGCGGCGTCAAGGGGGGCACGGTCCACGGCGCGACCGACGACTTCGGTTTCAAGGCGACCGAGAACCCGACGAGTGTCCACGACCTGCACGCGACCATCCTGCATCTGCTCGGCTTCGATCACGAACGGCTGACCTACCGCTACGCCGGCCGCGATTTCCGGCTCACCGACGTGCATGGCCGCGTAATTCGTGAGATTCTGAGTTAAAACTCCGGCCCCCTCGCCCCCGTCTTCGGGGGAGAGGGTCGGGGTGAGGGGGCGAGCGCTCGTTCGGCGATCAATACCAACTCGAAGCGTAATCGAGGGCTCGTATGACGGCACGACACGGTACGAAGCGCCCGGCCCCCTCACCCTAACCCTCTCCCCCGAAGACGGGGGAGAGGGGACCGAACCAAGAGACGACTACCACGAGACGACCTAAGACTCACTGACCGCGAAACCGCAAGCGACGTTCGATCCCACGCTTGCGGTTTCGCGGCCTTTTCCCCCATCCAATCAATTGGAACATCCCCTTATGCCAACTCCCTCCCGCATCGTTGCCCGGCCGAATCAACTGGACCTCGACTCCCCCGGCCGCCGCGATTACTGGCTGGCTCTCGAACACGACAGCATCTGGGGTGATCATCTCATCCCGCTTACGGTATGGGTCGGGCCGCAGGCCAAACCGGGCGAGGGGCTGGTGACGTTCGGCTCGAATCACGGGAACGAGTACGAAGGCCCGGTCGTTCTCAAGAAGCTGCTGCGCGAGATTCAACTCGACGACGTGCTGGGCCGGATCATCTTCATTCCGGTCCTCAACCCGTCGGCGTTTCGAGCCGGGACGCGCGAAAGCCGGCCGGATGACGGCGTGAACCTGAACCGGGCGTTCGTCGACGGGGCCGGCGTCAACCCGGCGCTGGCGGGGATCACGCACCGCATTGCCGCGTTCGTGCGCCAATTCATCTGGCGGCGGGTGCATGTGGTCATCGACCTGCATTCCGGCGGCAACGTGGCCCGCTTTTCGATCTGCGTGAACTACCACCCGGTGGACGACCCTGTCCTCGGCAAGAAAATCGAAGAGACCGCCCGGTGGTTTGGCACGCCGTCGCTGATGGTCTATCAGAACCAGACGCCGGGCCTGTTGCCGAGCGAAGCCGAGCGATTGGGGAAGATCACCGTCGGCACCGAACTCGGCTGGGGCTGTGCGGTGAATCCCGAGGGGGTCCGTTACGGCCGCCAGGGCGTGCTCGCGGCGGCGATTCACAACGGCCAGTTGCGCGGGACGATCGAACCGATCGGCCATCACGCCGCCGGCACGCAACGCAAGCTGGAGATGGTGGACCGCGACTGCTTCACGGTCGCCCCGTTCGACGGCCATTACGAAGCGGTGCTCGAATGCGGCACGCAGGTCCGCAAGGGGGACGTCGTCGGCTACCTGCACGACTTCGACCACATCGACATGGACCCGTGGCCCGCACGGGCCGGCATCGACGGCGTGGTCCTCGCCCAGGCGTGGGTCGCCCCGGTGCCGCGCGGCCAGCACATCGTCGTCGTGGGCCGCGAACTTGCGTAGCGGTGGTGGACGGGCAATTGGAATCGCTTCGTTAGCCGCGACCCGGAGGCTTTGCGCAGGGGAGCGCTCTGTGGAAAGCGCCGTACGTTATGCGCGCTCCACCCAGCGCTCCCCTGCGCAAAGCCTCCGGGTCGCGGCTAACCAGACTCCCATCACGTCGCGAGGGATTACATCAACCCCGCGCCGAAGCCTTCTTCTTCGCCGTCGATGCGGTGCATGACGGCGACGCGGCCGTTGCCGTTGTCGCGGTGGCCGTTGCGGGCCAACGCATGATGCGGCGTCGCGGCCGGGTAGCCATTGGCCCCGTCGCGGCGGCGGAGGCCCTCCGACATCGACACGATCGCGCGGACCTCGACCATCTCCTCCGAATCGTCGCTCAGCGTCGCGTACGATTCCTCGCCGTAGTCGTCGTACATGCAGACGTAGCCCGGCAGCCGCGACCGATCGAGCTCGATCGCGAACGCTTCGAGCACCTTCCGCTGAATCAGGTCGCGACAGTCGGAGTTGATCGGGTGGGCAATGTCGGCGTAGAGCTTGGCGCGGCCGTCGTCGGCCTTGCAGGCCCGCTCCTCCATCAGCTTCGCGCCGCAGTCGTTGCAGAACCGGGCCCGCAACTGGTTTTTGGACGAACACCGCGGGCAGCGGTCGGTGAGCTTGCGGCTGGGCATCGCCACGAACGGCCCCTTGGTCCCCGCGATGATCTTCAGATCGCGGATCACGAAGCAGCCGTCGAACGTGATCGAACAGAACGCCTGCAGGCGGTCGTTCGGATCGTCCATGAGCTTGATGCGAATTTCGGTGATGTCCATGTCCCCGCTCCCTTTCGGATGCCGCCCCGTGTGGGTCACTCTCCTGGCTGTGCCGCGCGAAGCCGCAACACAGCGTTTGACGCTTGGTTAAATCGCCGTCGTCGTGGCGACGACCCACGGCATGCCCGCGGCCCGCAGCCGCCCGGCGATGCGCCGGGCTTCGTGCAGATCGCGACAGATGCCGAAGTAGGACGTGCCGCTGCCCGTCAACTGATGGCCTCGAAATGACTGTCGAGCGAATAGCCTGTGCAGCACGGCGACTTCGGCGTTCAACGCCTCTGCGGCCGGCTGCAATCCGTTATGCAAACAATGTGCCACGTGTGTTGCGGAGCCGCTCCGCAAGCCCGCCATCAACGGACCCACGTCGGGGCCATCGGGTTCGGGCCGGCAACCGCCGTAAACCGCAGCGGTCGCCAATCCGCTTTGCGGCCGGGCAATTACCAGCGGCAGCGACAAGCGACCGGCAAACGGTTCGAGATGTTCGCCCCGTCCCGTGCAGAGAGCGGTGCCGGAATCCGCGAGGAAAAACGGCACGTCGCTGCCCAATTGAGCGGCAAGCGCGATCAGTTCCTCACGCGCCAGACCCATTTGCCAGAGTTGATTCAACGCGGCGAGCGTCGTCGCCGCATCGCTGGACCCGCCTCCCAGCCCTGCCGCGGCCGGCACGCGCTTGATGAGCGTGATCTCCGCGCCATCGGGAGGTTTCGCCAGCGGTTGCAGCAGCCGGGCCGCCTTCACGACCAGATTGTCGTCCGTCGCGGGGACGGGTGACGCGCGCAGACCGCGCGGATACGCCAATCGAACATTCAGCCGGATCGTGCCGTCAGTCGTTGGACGGAAGTGCAACGTGTCCGCCAGGGCGATGCGGCTCATCACGGTTTCGATGTCGTGATAGCCGTCGCTCCGCCGACGAACGACCCGCAAGAACAGGTTCACCTTGGCCGGTGCCTGCCCGATCCAACCCGTCGCTGCCTGCCGCAAGAGCATTTCGGTCACATCCTGTGAACCCGCTCCTGCTCGCGCCCGATCAAAACGGCGCGATGCAGTCTCCAACCCGGCCGCGGAGATTGTCCGATGAAGTGAGAAAACGCACACCAACCAGGGACGAACTGTCCGTTGAGAACTTTCGATTGGACGGGACGCTACCGCGCGGACGCCGGAGCGTCAAGAGCGGATTCGGCGCGAGGTGATCCCTATTTGCACGCGACCATCCTGTCCGGCCCCCTCGCCCCCGTCTTCGGGGGAGAGGGTCGGGGTGAGGGGGCGAGCGCTCGCTGCCGTGTCCAACACCAACCCGAAGCGTGAGCGAGGGCGAGCGCTCGCCCTCGCTCACGCTTCGGGTTGGTGTTGCCGATGTTCATTGCCCTGTGAAGCGTTCGGCCC
>JAWXBB010000434.1:0-2865 GCA_034439795.1 Planctomycetaceae bacterium
TCGGCGCGCGAACCACCGAAAGTCCCACGCATCGGCAAATGGCCTCCGGGCTGTCGATGCCCACCGGTTACAAGAACGGCACCGACGGCGGCCTGCAGGTCGCCCTCGACGCCATGAACGCCGCCCGGCACCCGCACTGTTTTCTGGGCATCGACAACGACGGCAAGACGTCCATCGTCAACACCAAGGGGAATCCGTGGGGCTTCCTCATCGTCCGCGGCGGTCGGACCGGCCCGAACTACGACGCCGCGAGCCTCGCCGAAGCGGCCGAGTTGCTCAAGAAGTCGCGGCTGTCGCCGAAGCTGATGGTCGATTGCAGCCACGCCAACTCGAACAAGGATTACACGAAGCAGCGCATCGCCTGGAGCAACTGCCTCGAACAGCGCATCGCCGGGAACGACAACCTGATCGGCCTGATGCTCGAAAGCAACCTGCTCCCCGGCAACCAGCCGCTGCCGACCGATCCGTCGCAGCTCAAACACGGCATCTCGATCACCGACGGCTGCATCGGCTGGGAGGAGACCGAGCAGCTCATCCGCAGCGCGTACGAGCAATTCGGCGGTCAACCCGCGGCGGTGTGACATGCAAATCTCCTTCTCGACGCTGGCCTGTCCCGACTGGACGTGGCACGACGTGCTGCGGAACGGGACGGAGTACGGCTACGGCGGCGTCGAGGTCCGGCTGCTGGCGCGCGAGACCGATCTGCTCGCCGTCGCGGACCTGGCCCCGTCGCAATGGACGACGCGGCGACGGGAACTGAACGACGCCGGTTTTCGCGTCTGCGGTTTGGCGTCGTCGGTGCGGTTCGATTTCCCCGAGGCCGCCAATCGGAAACGTCAGCAGGACATCGGCCGGCGGTACGTCGATCTGGCCGTCGCGCTGGGAGCCGAGTTCATCCGCGTGTTCGGCGATTCGCTGCCGCCTGCCGATCAGCCGATACAACGTCAGGCGATGCTGCGGCAGATTGCCGACGGGTTATGCGCGCTAGGCGATGTCGCCAAGACCGCCGGTGTTCAGATTCTGCTGGAGACGCATGGCGACTTCTCGTCGTCGGTGCCCTCCGCCGAGGTCATGCAGCTCGCCGATCACAGTCACGTCGGCCTCGTGTGGGACACGCATCACCCGTGGCGGTTCTTCGGCGAGCCGTTGATTGAATCGTGGGACCGGCTGAAACCGTGGGTCCGGCACACGCACTGGAAGGACTCGGTGCTGCTGCCCGCCGATCACACGCTGTCGGCCGAGCAGCAGGCGGCGGCGCGGGCGGCGTCCTCGCTGATGGTCGGGCATCGCCACGCCGACTACGTGCTGTTCCTCGGCGGCGAGTTCCCGGCCCGCGAATGCCTGCGATTGCTGCTCGATGCCGGTTACACCGGCTGGCATTCGCTGGAGTGGGAAAAGATGTGGCACCCGGAGATTCTGGCTCCGGAGGTGGCCCTGCCGCTGTTCCCGCAGAAGCTGCGGTTTCTGGCGGAGACGCTGGGACGCGTGTAGCGGACACGACTCGTCTTCCGGCCCCCTCGCCCCCGCTTCGGGGGAGAGGGTCGGGGTGAGGGGGCGAGCGCTCCGAACCGTGTCCAACACCAACCCGAAGCGTGAGCGAGGGCGAGCGATCCTCCTGTGAAGCGCTCGCCCTCGCTCACGCTTCGGGTTGGTGTTCATGGCGGTCATCGCCGGTGAAGCACTCGGACCCCTCACCCTAACCCTCTCCCCCGAAGACGGGGGCGAGGGGACCGGAAGGGGAGGCCGCTCATAGCTCACGAATCTGCGACGCGACTCGTGACCGAGCGCTTCCTGACGGCTTCGTCGTGAACCGATTCGTTGCCGGCCGCTGCAATTCTGGCAACCGCTGCGGCGGACGAAGGCTAGGGGAACCTTGCCGGTTGTAGCGGAACTGCGGCGCGCTCATTCGCGCAGCAGTTTGACCACTCTCCAAGCGCGCCCTATAGTCAACGTGTCAGGGGCGATTCCAAGGTCCGCCGCGCGGATTTTGTCAAGTCGCCCACGGGACTCCATGACGGGGTGCCCGGTCCCTGCCGCCCTGAGGGGGAGCGGTGGTGAACATGGCCGGGGACGCCGTAACCGTGAAGTTCCGGAGGGGGAGTCGCATGTTGGGTGTCGCAACTCGTCGCCGCGCTGCGGCGTGGTGTCTCGCCGTCGTTGTCTGGAGCTGTTGCGTTCCGTCGGTGCTGGCGGCCGAAACGCCGTCGCCGGGCGATGAGCGGACCGTGCTCCGTCAGGGGGCCGACTTCGAGCGGAGCCGCCGCTGGGTCGACGCCATTGAGCTGTACGAGAAGTCGCTCACCGCGTACCCGGACAGCGAGCACATCAAGTACGGCTTGCGGCGGGCGAAAGTCCACTTCTCGGTGGAACGCCGCTACTCCGACTCCAGCTTCCTGGAGCGGCTGTGGCCGCAATCGAAGACGGAAGCCTTCGCGTACCTCAGCGATGTGCTGACGAAAGTGCAGCAGCAATACGTGGACACCGTCAGCACGACGTCGTTCGTCGCGCACGGCACCGAAAGCCTGTATCTCGCGCTCGCCAACGAGAAATTCCTCGGCAAGAACGCGCCGCAAGCCGGTCCCGAAGCCGTCGGCCGGTTGCGTCAAGCGCTGCGCGAACGGTATTGGAACCGCCCGGCCCAGGGCATCGAGGGCGCCCGGCAGGCGGTCAGCGAGGTCTGCGACCTGTCGGCCCGCGAGATCGGTCTGCCGGCCGGAGCCGTCATCATGGAATACCTGTTCGGCGGCTGCAATTCGCTGGACGATTACAGCACCTATCTCACGCCGGGCAAGCTCGCCGATTTGTACAACAACATCGAAGGCGAGTTCGTCGGCATCGGCATCGAGATGAAGGCCGACGTCGGCA
>JAWXBB010000435.1:0-3586 GCA_034439795.1 Planctomycetaceae bacterium
ATCGGGATCGGCGATGTCCCGGTTGACGTTGGGGGGCAGCGTCTGATCGCGGATCGCCAGGCACAGCAGGGCCAGCTCGACGCTCCCTGCGGCTCCCAACAGATGACCCAGCGCTCCCTTGAAGCTGCCGGCGCGGCTGTCGCGGGCCGCGTCGGGACTGGCCTGCCGGACGGCGCGGCACTCGGCGGGGTCGTTGAGCCGCGTCCCCGTGCCGTGCAGGTTGATGCAGTCCGGCGCGCGGCCGTCGGGGAGGCAGTCCGCGATCAAGCGGGCCAGCGTTGCCCCGGTGTCGTCGAGCGCCGTCATTCCGGACGGATCGGCCGAGTATCGTCCCGGACCGACCGCGGCATACCAGCGCGCGCCGCGGGCCTCGGCGTGCGATTTCCGCTCCAGCACGAGTCCGCCGGCTCCCGCGCCGATCACGAATCCGTTGCGATCCCGGTCAAACGGCCGGCTCGCCTTGTCCGGCTCGGCATGGCGGGCCAGCACGCCGAGCCGTTGGAAGGACGCGAGCACCAGCGGGTGCAGCGAATCGTCCGCGCTGCCGGCGAGGACGACATCGCACGCCCCTTCGCGAATCAGGCTGGCCGCACGGATCACGGCCACGAGGCCCGTCGCACAGGCGGCGACCGGCGCGAGGCACGGCCCCGCCCAACCAAACCGGGCGGCGATCGCGTTGGCCGCTGCCGAAGGCCACAACGCTGAGAATGACGATGCGTCGCCAGATCCGCACCAATCGGCGGTCGCGGCGAACAGGCTCCCCTTGCTCGTGCCGAACACGCAACCGATCTGCGCGGCACCGAGCGCTGCGTGGTCGAGTCCCGCATCGACGACGGCCTCTTCCGCGGCCCGCAGGCCGAGCATCGTCACCCTGTCCAGCGGGGAATCGACGGGCAGATCCGCCGGGCAGCCGAGCCATGCCGCCGCGTCCCAGCGCGGATCGCGCCGCGGCAAGGGAAAATCGGCGACGATCAAGCGGCGCGCCACCGACCGTCCGGCCAGCACGCCGCGCCACGAGGTCTCCCGGTCACCACCGAGCGGCGAGACCACGCCGACGCCGGTGATCACGATCGGATCGTCGGTGTCGGCGGAGGACATGAGTGGTCGGGTCAGTGGTCAGTGGTCAGTCGGAACGGGCTTTCTTCCGGCCCTTAGCCCTTAGCATTTAGCCCTCAGCCTGCCTCACACCCGGTTGCTGTGGCGGCAGATGGCGTACAGGGCCGCGCCGGACAAGGCCACGAAGATTCCCGCGTTGAGCCACTGAGCCGAGCCGAACCCGGGGGCGGAAACGGGTGCCGGCGCAGGCGCCGCACCACCGGGGACAACCAGTGGCGGCTCTTGGGCGACCGCAGATCCCGCGACAACAATGGCGATGAGGCCCGCCCCTGCCATCCGCCGCACCGTGTTCATCGACATCGTCCATGCACCTTCGTCAAGAGTCGTCGGGAAGCGAAGAGCATTGTAAAGCGGCGTTCGGCGGATATCACGACAGAGTTTGGCAAATCAGAACCGGGAAGAAAATGAACCTCACGCAAAGGCGCAAAGCTCGCAAAGGAAAAGCATCGGGCTTTTGCTGGCTGGTTCAGTTCTGCAAATCGGCAGCACAACGACGTTTTACGCCCTCTCATGATTTCTTGGCGAGCTTTGCGCCTTTGCGTGAGACCATTCTTCGTCTTCAAGACGCCGTCACGCTCGGCGTTGTCGTCAGATCGGAGAGGGCGAACCGCAGGTCGCGGAAGGAGCCGCTCGGGAGCCAGACGGTTTCCCAGCGCGGCGAGCGGGTCCGCATCAACCGGCGGTAGTCGTCGGTCCAGACGCCGTAGAAGCCGTAGGTCCGGTCGCGGAACGCGAACATCGCCGTCGGCTGCCGGACCAGCGGCTCCTCCGGCAGATGGTACGCGAAGACGAGCAGTCCCCGGAACCCGGCGCCGAACACCTGCTCCCAGCGGCCGATGCTGTCGAGGTCGTCGGCGGTCGCCCAGTTCTCCCACGGCCGGCCGGCTTCGCCCCGCGCAGGGCAGCGGCGGCCCTTCACGTCGACCAGCAGATTGCCGAGCGTCGGCGAGTAGACCACAAAGTCCAGCGACTTGAGCGACACGTCGTTCCAGAGCGCCCGCCGGGCCTCGTCGACGACGACATAAGGAACTCTTGCGGCTCGCAGATACGCCTCGAACGCCGCATCGTAGTGGTTGGCCCGGATTGCCATGCGTGCTCCTCCGTGGAGGTTTCATGGTAATGGAAAGCCGCGGGGCGATCCAGAGGTGATAGGTGGTGGTTGGTAGGTGATAGGCAGAGGAGGAACAAGGTCTCCAATATGCCTGACGGCGTTCTTTGTCTGCCTGCCAACGATCACCGACCACCGATCACCTCTCCGCCCACTCCAAATGCCGGTGCAGGAATCGATACGTTCCCTGGCCGTTGATCGTGTGCGGGCCGTTGAAGAACTCGATTTCGGTCCGGTCGGCGAGGCCCAGCTTGGCGTAGTGCCGGCGGACCTTGGCGTACTCCCACGCCACCCATTCGTCGTCGGCGACGCCGTCGTCGTGGCCCCGCTCGACCATGAACGGCCGGGGGGCCATCAGGTTCGACAGCTCGGCGTAGTTGGCGACGTGCCCCATGTTCCACTCGAAGATCTCGTACTCCCCCGTGAACAGATAGCTGCGGGGCGAGTCGACCGTCGCGTTCTTGTAGACCCATTCGTTGTAGTCGGCCGAGCAGATCGACAGGCAATACTCCGGCAGCAGCGGCGGCACCCGGACCGCGGTCTTGCCGCCGTACGACAGGCCGTAGAACCCGATCCGGTCGGCATCGACCCCCGGCTGCGTTTTCAGCCAGTTCAGGGTGACCCGATGCTGCGGCAGGATGTAGCTGAACAGCGACCGTCCCAGCGGGTTCGACTTCCGTTGCAGCGTCCGGAATCGGTCCTTCCCCCGATACGGATTCTGCGGCGCGTAGACGATGAATCCACGCTTGGCGAGTTCCGCGCTGAACGCCTTGTACGGCGGATAGCCGGGCGAGCCGGGGCCGCCGATCGTGTCCATCGGCGTCCCCTCCAGCCCATGCTGACAAACCACCACCGGCCTCTTTTCGTCCGCCTTGAGATTCGCAGGGAGTAGGAGGACGCCGGCGGCGATGATGTCCGGATAGACGTCGAGGACGACTTCATAGCCGTGATACTCCGGCGTCTCCAGAATCTTGCGGGTCCGCGGCGCAGGGGGCATCGTCGCCTCCGGCAACCGGCCGATCAACTCGTTCCAGACTTTGTCGCGCCCGTCAGCGGCCGACTTCTCCCACGCGGTGACCGAGGATTTGTCGAGCGCCCCCCACCGCTTGTCGCGGGTCTTGTAGCTGAGCCGGAGCAGGTTCTGCGTGAAGTCCACCAGCTCCTGCACCTGCCGCTGCTGACGGCTGCTGCTGTCGACGGCAGACTCCAGCTTCAGCGGCTCCCCCGCTTCGAGGTCGGCTTCATCGATCTTCAGCGCCGCGAGAAACGCCCGCAACGCCTGCGTGCACCCCGCCGGTCCCGTGCCATTGGGGCCGCTGACGATGAGCTGCGCTTTGCCCGGCACGCTCAGCCATTGATCAA
>JAWXBB010000436.1:0-5457 GCA_034439795.1 Planctomycetaceae bacterium
GGCGCAAAGGACGCGAAGGACGATAAAGACTTGAGAGAAAAGCTTGGTTTCAGATTCTCGGCCCTTTGTTTTCCTTCGCGTCCTTTGCGCCTTCGCGGTATTCCAGTCTCTTCCCTTTCGTGCCGTTCGTGTGTTTCGTGGTTAATCTCTTGCCTGAAAACGAAAACACCGCGGCGATGTCCTGGGGGACAATCGCCGCGGTGCGGTGAGCGGTCAACCTGCCGCCGATTGCGACGGTGGAGTCGCTGGCGAATCGGGTGGGATGCGGCCCCGCCGAAACGGGCGCCGTCGCTCATCCAAACCCACGCTAAAAGGGTTGAGACCTCCGACGGAATGCGGGCGGACAGGTTGAACGGGCGGTGTTGTAGAGGGGAACTCCGCAGTGGGCAAGACCGATTTGTCACCGCCGGTGACGCTCGGGCACAACCCAAGATCGGCACAACGGCCGCGGAAACATCACACCAACCCGAAGTGTGAGCGAGGGCGAGCGCTCGCCCTCGCTCACGCTTCGGGTTGGTGTCTCCAGCGTGGCGGAACGCCCCGCCATCGGCTATTTTGCAGCGTCGATTCCGCAGCGCACACGTCTTCATCAGGAGTCCTCCCCATGAGCCGCGATCTGAACTTCGTCTCCCGTCGGCAATTCCTGCAGACCACGGCCGCCGCAACGCTTGCCGCCGCCACGCCCGCGCTCTTCGCTCAAACCGGCGACGATGCTTACCGCGGCTTCCGCGTGGGGATTCAGAGCTACTCGCTCCGCGGCTACGACGTCGAAACCGCGCTCAAGCACACGCAGACGCTCGGCCTCAAATTCTGGGAGGCCTACCCCAAACATCTGCCGATGAGCAGCCTGCCGGCCAAGATCGCGGAGCAGAAGGCCCTGGTTGCCAAGTACGGCGTCACGGTCACCGGTTACGGCGTGCTGCCGTTCAACACCAACGAGACGCAGGCCCGCAGCCAGTTCGAGTTCGCCAAGGCGATGGGCATCACGTCGCTGAGCGCCGATCCCGAAAAGTCCAAAGAGACGTTCGATCTGCTCGACAAGCTGGTCGCCGAGTACGACGTCGCCATCGCGATCCACAATCATGGACCGGGACACCGCTACGACAAAATCTCCGACGTCGCCGACATCGTCAAAGACCGGCATCCCAAGATCGGGGCCTGCGTCGACACCGGCCACTACCTCCGCAGCGACGAAGACCCCGCGGAAGCGATTTCCCGCCTCGGGAAGCGCGTCTTCGGCGTGCATCTGAAAGACGTGAAGACCGTCACCAACGATGGCAAATCGTCGAAGCAGTTCAAGATTCTCGGCGAGGGGGATCTCAACATCGTCGCGTGTCTCAAGGCGCTCAAGGCGTTCGATTACCAGGGCACCGTCGCGTTGGAGTACGAGGAGAACCCGGAGAATCCGCTGTCGGACCTGGAAGTCTGCCTCAAGAACCTGCGCGCAGCCGCCGCGAAGGTTTGAGGGATGAGGTTTGTGACGGCTCGGTTCGGAGTGAATCGACGCCGATTGATCCGACGGATTCTTGGTTTCCAGCCGCGGAGCGGCGGCAGATCGTAGCCCCCGGCGTGAGCCGGGGGTTGGAGACCACCGCTGACGCAAGCCCCGAAGGGGCGACAGACAATCCGTCGCGCGACGAAGTTCTGTCGCCGCTCAGCGGCTGCAATCCTACGCAGCCACCTTCCCCCGGCTCACGCCGGGGGCTACGGCCTGCCGCCCCTTCGGGGCTAAGAACGACGGGTACGAATGACGACCCTCAGTCGTCGTCCGTGGAATGTACTCAGGTCTGTGACACACACGCATATACGGAATGAAGACGCATTAGGGTTGAGGGCCCGAAGATAAGCTCATACGCTGGGATTATGGGCCGATCGTCGACCGGCTCCGTGTGATCGTCCGGTCGGGAGCGTGTGATGTTGCCGGTGCTGGCGTTGGGATTTGCCGCGCCGTGGTTGTTGTGGGGGCTGCTGCTGGCGGTCGCGCCGCCGATCATTCACTGGTTGTTTCGTCGCCGGTATCGGGAGACCTCGTGGGCGGCGATGCAGTTTCTGGTCGCCGCGGCGAAGCAGCAGACGCGGTGGAACCGGCTCGATCAGTGGCTGCTGCTCGCGATGCGGACGCTGATTCCCCTCGGCGCTGCGGTCGCGTTGGCCGGACCGACGTGGCAACTGGCGACCGGCGGGCTGGCGGCCGCCCCCGTGCGGCGCATTCTGGTGGTCGATGCCAGCCTCAGCCTGTCCGCCGTCGAGAACAACCGCCCGCGGTTCGCCGCGGTCAGGGACCGCGCGCTCGAACAGGTCGCGGCGTCGCGGCCCGGCGATGCGTGGCAACTCATTCGGCTCGCCGGTTCGCCGCCGCGGACGGTCATCGCGCAGTTGGCGCTGCAGACGGAACCGGTGGTCGAGGAACTGCACAACCTCGCCGTCACCAGCGAACGGGGCGACGTCCCCGCGGCCTTGGAGACTGTGCTCTCGCTGCTCGACACGGCGGAGGATGGTCGCCGCCGCGAAGTCCACATCGTCACCGATGCCCAGCGGTCCAACTGGCGGACCGCTGACGAATCCCAGCAGTCGCGGATTCAGACGCTGGTGGCCGCCATCGGCGCGCGGTCCAGAATCGTCTGGACCGACGTCGGAGCCGCGCCGCTCGACAATGCCGCCGTGACGGAATTGTCTCTGGATCAGCCGTACGTCCACGTCGGTCAGCCGATCCGCGCGACGGCGACCATCGAGCGCTTCGGCGAGCCGGCCGACAAGCCGCGCACGCTCGAATGGCGCGTCGATGGCCGCATGGTGGCCCGGCAGTCGGTGGACCTGTCGGATGAGGACACCGTCGCGCAGGTGCTGTCGTATGTGCCGACGGCGACCGGCGACCTGCGGATTCAGGCCGAACTCGACGGCGACGCCTTGCCGGTGGACGACCGCCGCCGCGCGGTGTGCCTCGTCCGCGATGCCGTTCGCGTGCTGCTCGTCGACGGCCGCCGGTCGGGCACGCCGTTCGAGAACGCGACCGATGCCCTGCGGCTGGCCCTCGCGCCGGACACCGACCGGTCCACGAACCCCGCGGAGATGAGCCACATCGAGCCGACGGTGATCGCCGACGGCGAGCTGCTCGGCGCGGACCTGCCGAAGTTTGACGTGGTCTTTCTGTGCGACGTGCAATTAGTATCTCCGCGCGATGCTGAGGTGCTCAAGCGATATGTCTCGTCGGGCGGCAGCCTCGTCATTGCCGCCGGGCCGCGATTGAACGCCGACAGCTACAACGCGCAGCTTTTCGAGAACGGCGATGGGTTATTGCCCGCGAAGTTGGGGGACATCGTCGGCGATCCCGCGCGGCGCGACACGGTCTACCTGTTCGAGGGGGGCGAGTTTCAGCATCCCATTCTCAGCCCGTTCCGCGGCAACCCCAACACCGGCTTCGAGCTGACCCGCACGTTCGCCTACCGGCAGGCCACGCCCGTCACCGGCAAGGCGACCGTGGCGCTCGCGTTCGACACCGGCGATCCCGCGATCGTGGAGATGCCGTTCGGCCGCGGCCGCGTGTTGCTGGTGACGACGGCGGTCGACCGCTCGTGGGGCACGTGGGCCGTGTGGGGTCACACGTTCGTGCCGATGATGCACGAAACTGTGCGATACCTCGTCTCGTTCCGCGCGCGCGACCGGCAACTTCGCGTCGGCGACCCCGTGGTCTACCGCCCGCTATCCACCGGGGTCGCCAGCAACTGGACGATCCGTCGCCCCGGCGACGCCCGCGAAGCGGTCACGGCGATGGTCAGCAGCGCGACGCCAGCCGTCATCTACGAGTCAACGTCCGAACCGGGGTTCTACGGCGTGGAGTCCCCCGGCTCGACAGCGATGACCGCATGGTTCGCGGTCAATCCCGATCCGCGTGAAAGCGATCTGCGACCGTTGTCGCCGACTGAGCTGCGAGACGGCCTGTTCGGCGGGCAATCGTTCGATGACGACATCGCACCGACGGACACTGGAAACGCCCTCGCCGCCGCGACCGATGACGCTCATTCGCTAGCGCGATGGCTGCTGGGCTGCGTAATTGTGTTCCTCGTGTGCGAACCCTTCGTCGCCTGGAACCGTCTGCTGGGTGGCGGCGTCGCCGCCGCGTTGGCGGCCACGGCCCTCGCCGGCTGGTTCGCCGGCCCCTGGGCCGCCGTCGGAGCGGCGATGGCCTGCGGCGGTGTGGCCGCGTGGATGTTGCAGAACCGGGCAGGAGTCGCGATGCGAATGTAAGATGTAAGTTGTCAGCGTCTAAGCGACACCACGCATCAATCGGATTGATGCATGAAGAATTTGTCCACAGATTTCGCCGATTGCGCAGATTCAAGACAGGACCATCGGCTCGCAGGAATCAATTCAGAATCTCCTCAAACTCGTTGTTCCAAATCTGCGTAATCGGTGAAATCTGTGGATAAACTCCTGTCACCAAAGCAGAGTTTATGACGGAGTTTGGGAGCGTCACGTTTGGCTGCCAAGAAGCAACGCAAGATTCGCGTCGATCTCCGCAAAAACCGCGCGCCGACGGCCCGCCGGAACGACCTCACCCGCGCGCATCAGGACGATCAGCTCGACGGCGCACCGCACGCCGACGACGCCCGCATGAGCGGCAAGGGGGGCCGCACCCGACGGCGGACGATCATCGGCGAAGTCACCGACGGCGATCAGGTCGTGCGGGCCGTCGATGCGTCCCTGTGTCAACCCGGCCGCGTGCTGAAGGCGATCGGCGCGACGCAATGCACCGTGCAGGACGAGGCGACCGGCGCGCTCTACGAATGCTCGGTCCGGCGGATGCTGCGGACGATGGCCTCCGATGAACGAACCGCCGTCGTCGCCGGCGACCGCGTGCTGTTTCAGCCGCTCGATGTGAAGCGCGGCGTCATCGAGCGCGTCGAGCCGCGACAGGGGGTGCTGTCGCGCGGACATCAGTACCGCGAGCACATTCTGGTCGCGAACGTCACGCAGGTGATGATCGTCGCGTCGCTCGCCGAGCCGCATCTCAAGCCCGCGCTGATCGACCGGTTTCTCATCAGCGCCGCGAAGGGGGGCGTGTCGGCGGCCATCTGTTTCAACAAGGCGGACCTCGTCGACCTGACCGAGCTGCAAGCGGTGATCGGCCTCTACAACCGGCTCGGCTACCCGACGGTGGTCACGAGCATCGCCACCGGCTTCGGCGTCGAACGGCTCCGGCAACAGCTTCGCGGCCAGCAGACGGTGTTTGCCGGGCAAAGCGGCGTCGGCAAGTCGTCGCTGCTCAATGCCATCCAACCGGGCCTGGCGCTGCGGACCGGCCTCATCAGCGAGACCTCGCAAAAGGGGAAGCACACCACGCGGTCGGCCGAGCTGCGGCAACTCGACTTCGGCGGCTGGGTGGTGGACACGCCGGGCATCCGCCAGATGGCGCTGTGGGACGTCCCCGCGGGGGAAATCGAAGCCCACTTCCGCGAA
>JAWXBB010000437.1:0-9027 GCA_034439795.1 Planctomycetaceae bacterium
AGCCCATCAAGGCCAGTCCTGTTCGGACCCATGCCAACAAGGTCCGCTCGGCAGCGAGGCCGACGCGCGGGTCCATTGCGGGCGGCGTTCCATCGTGGGGTTCGATCATCTCACGGCTCCAAGGTCAAACGGACGAGCCTGCACGGACGCCGGGCTTGTCGCTACGGTGTTGCTCGTCGGCGACCGACTTGCGACGGCTGGGCAGCAGCGCCAATGCGGCGAGGCCGACACCCACCAAGGCGGCAACCCACAGCCATGGTGACGTGCTGGTCGCCTCTGGGAGCGTCAGTTTGCCCATGTCGCCCAGCCCCTTGATGACTGGCTGGAGTGCCGGGAAGGCGACAACGAAAACCCATGCCCCGACCAGCATCCCCAGTACGCCGACCATCGCGTCCGGCTTCCCCTCTCCGCACGCCGCCACGCCCGTTCCGGGGCAGTACCCGTACACGGCCATGCCGACCCCGAAGCAGAGGCCACCCAGTAGAACGCCTCCGAGCAGGAACGGCTTGACGTGCAGGTTCGCATGACCGGAGGCCACGAGAGCGTAAACGCCCACCGACCCGACCACGACGGCGGTCCCCATAACCTTCGCGACGGTCCAGTCCTTCAAGATGAACTGACCAATGATGACCGGGAACTTCGCCACCCGCCCCTTCTGCAACAGGACGCCGAAGACTACCCCGGTCACAAGGCCGAGCATGAGGCGTTCGGGTGAATCAAACATGGCTCGATCCCCTCCGCCCGTAGAGGGCAAGCGAGGTGATGATCGCGGCTGCGAAGAAGACTGCGGTGAACACCAAGCTCGACACGGCCAGTTGCAAGTTGCCGCTAATGGCGTGGCCGCTGGTGCAGCCCGAGGCGAGCCGCGCGCCGAACATCATCAGCAACCCGGCGAGGAACGCCGCCGTCAGCCGCAGTATGACGCTCCCGCCGAACCGCTCCCGCCACATCGCCGGGACGGCCTCGGTACTTCGGTCGCCCGAGAACAGGGAACTGAGCAACGCCCCGATGAATACGCCGAGAACGACCATCCACTCCCAGCCAATCTTTGTCGGCTTGCCCTCCTGGGCCTTTTTGGCGAAATACTCGTTCGTCTGTTCCGCCTGCGGCATGGCTGCTTTCTCGGCCAGGGCGGCGGTTTGCTCGAAGGCTGTTGAAACGCCCAGCGGGTGGTCGGCGGTGGCGAAGGCGAACCAACTCAGCCCGCCGATGCCGATGCCAACGACGTAAGGCGACCACGACTTCCTGGTTAACGGGTTTGTCATCGTTGGTCTCAATTTCTTTCGAGTCTCACTAGCCCATCGCAATTGCTGATTTGTGCGAATCGTTGTCTTCAAACGAGTCTTGACGTGTCGGAACGACAACTTGTCTCAATGTGACAATCCGACGCGGACGAAATCAGCTTTTGACGGCTTGGAGGGCTTGGATGGCTTGGATGGCTTGGCCCGCACGCGCTTGCTCTTGCCCCGAGACAGCCTCACGCACTTGAGAGAAGTCGCCCCGCAACGCCTTCAATGCATAGCGTTCCTTTTCAATTTCACTCTGCGTCCGTAAACCAAACCGTCGAAAGACGGGCAGCGGCGGGCACCAGCCTTGGACGGCGTGCTGGAGCAGGAACCCAGCAACGACAGCGGGAAAGAAGAACCATTTCCGATTCACAGTCGCCCCAAGCGTGACCCCCACTAAAACAGCGGTGGCAGCGTTCGCCTCCAAGGTCCGCTCGATATCCCATTCGTGATCCAATTCCTCCAGACGACGGGTAATTGCCGCTGGGCCTGCGGCAGCGACCCGAGCGACGTTCTCCTCAGTTAGAAGGTGGATCTGTTGATTGAGTTGATGGGAGGTGTTCTGAGCCACCCGTTCGGTGGTGGACGGCAACATGGCGTTGCTCCTGAAAACTGGTTGCTGTGGGCTGACAACACTGTGTGCAGCCAACTATATGACTCGTTTCGCAACTATTGTGCCGTTGAATCAAGCGTTCACCCGAGGCGGTATGGCGGATGCAGGCTAGCCATTAACGGCTTCCCCCTCGCGTAGGCATTCCGTGGTGTCACCGTAAAAGTGGACTTGGGTGGAAGCCGGAAGGTCAAACTGGTCGATGGATGAGCAATCAAGTGCCCTAAACGGAGTTGAGATCCATGTCTGACGCAATCCCCGATAACGTCTTAGAATTGATGGCCGTTAGATTCAGGCTACTTGGTGACGTGACTCGGCTGGCCATCCTCAGAGCGCTGAAGACGAGCGGAGAAAAGAACGTCGGTCAGTTGGTGGCCGAAACGGGCCGCGCCCAAACGAACGTGTCAAAGCACCTTAAGCAAATGTCCCGTTCGGGCATGCTCGCACGCCGCAAGGAAGGGCTTCAGGTGTACTATCAGCTTGCCGACCCGGTGGTCGAGAAGATTTGCCGGCTGGTGTGCGACTCCATCGTTGATGACATCAAACGCGAAATCGGTGACCGAAAGCCTCCCCGCGACAAAGGCCGAGCGTAAAGTTCGGACTGCATGCCGACAAAATGAAACGGAATGCTGATCGGGGCCGGGACGCGAAGCGCTCTGGTCATCCCGAAAACTCGCATCCTGCTGAGTACGAATCCGGCCGAGCGATCCCCGGACCCATCATGCCGATCGAGCTTCGCGAGGCTCCTCGCCGCAACGGCGGCCTCCAACGTAGCCAGGAACCGCCGATTGCTAGAAGCCAGGTCGCTTAAATCAAGATCAGATCCGTGCGACCCTCAGCAGTCGCGATTGGTAAGTCATCGGTCGGTTGTTCGCCTCGTGAGTCCTGCTGGACTAATGACTTCGCGGTGGGTCTGATGACGTGGGTTTTCTCTTTGGAGCCGTCACTGCCTCAGATGACGATCCGCTCAATCTCGTCCAAGCTGACGGTGTCGTCGGTGCGATCATAGAGCTTCGTCGTCCGCGCAGATTCATGGGCCGCGATTCGCTGAGCGTGTTCCAACGAGCCTCCGCCGAGCAGGTAACAGGTGATTCCGGTGGCACGGAAGGTGTGGCAGCCGATGTGCGTCGGCAGTCCGGCTTGGGCCGCGCGCCGCTTGACCATCCGCAACACGTCGATCCGGTGCATGCGCCGCTCGGTGAGCCTCCGTTCCCGTGAAATCGTACGAAACAGCGGCACGGCTTTCGCGACGCTGCCTCCGGCCAATTCCAGATAGGCATCGAGATAGTCCTCGGCGTTGTGATGAGCGGGGACAGCGTGGTGTTTGCCCCCCTTCTCGCGCAGACGGAACCACATCCGCCGTCCCTGCGGAAAATAGTCGGCGACGTTCATGCCGATCGCCGCGGAAACGCGCGCGAAGCTGTAGACCAAGACCCCAATCAGCGCGCGGTCGCGCAGCCCAACAATGCCACGGCAGTCAATGGAGTTCAGGAGTTGCCGGGCTTCGCTCGCACTCAGCACAGGGGTCTTCCCCGTTTTGACAACGTGCTTCGGCCCGCGCACCGAGGCAGCCGGGTTGACGTGCAAAATCTGGCCGACGACGAGCCAGTCGAACAGGCGGCGGATCGCCGCCAGATGCTGCTTCACGGTCGGAGCGCTCCGCCGCTGTGTCATTTGCTCGATGTAAGCGGCGACCACGAAGGGCGAGACGGATCGCAGCGCAATCCCACGCTGTTGGCACCACCCACAAAAGCGGTTCACGGCGTGGGCGTAGACGCGCCGCGTGCCGGAATTGCGAATGTCGGCGGTAAAGAATTCCAGACAGCGGCGCTCCGCCCCAGGACCCGCATCGCGGATGAGCGCCGGCAGCGGGAGCGTAGCCATCAGCACCAAGTCGATGGAGGAATTGTCGGGAAGATCTTCAGCGGTCCAGGGCGGGAATTGAAGTTCGCTCATGCGGCACCATCGCACGACGTTGGCGTTTCAGAATGCAGAGGATTTTATGGGTCATGCGGGCGCAACGCGATGAATGCAGAATCAGCGCTATCCGCATGGCCCATAAAATCCATTGAACGGAACCTACGGACGACGTGGGCTATGGGAACTGAATCATCGCGGACTGAACAGAGTGCGATGCCGCGGCACAGGCCGTCCCCATTCTTTGGCCTTTGTTCGTCGCGGTGACTGTCGTCGTGCGCGACAGACTTGTCAAAAGTGGCCCTTGACTGATGGTGACGGGCGCGTTGCGTGCTCGATGAGAGCGCACAGTCTCCGGCCCGCGATACGATTCAGCGGTTGAAAGTGCTTGCCGGGATGATTCCGCGAACTGTCGCATCATGAGGAATCGTTGCTCGGTCGCTGACCGCAACAGTGGTCGAGTTCGTGCAGCAGTGTCACCAACGGGATCTGCCGCGACCAGCGGGACAACTGCTCGATGTCATGCAGGCGCCCTTGTCCGCACGCGGGGCAGCGAATGGCGTCGACTTCGTTCTCGGTGTTGCTGGTCGCTGGTGGCTGGCCGGCTGTCGCCGGTGGAGGTGCCTCGGCGACCTTCAGCAGTTCCCGAGCGCGTGCCAACTGCGGCTGCCGATGGCGATTCGCCAGAAAGCCGAAATGGCGGATCTTCACGAACCCCCGCGGCAGCACGTGCGTCAAGAACCGCCGCAGAAATTCGTCCGCCGACAGGGTCATCGTCTTCTGCGCCTGTCCACCGGCGTAGTCCTTCCAGCGAAACGTCACCTGTCCGTCCTCACAGGCGACCAGCCGTTGATTGCTGATGGCGACGCGGTGTGTGTACCGAGCGAGATACTTCAGAACCTGTTCCGGTCCGCCGAAGGGGGCTTTGGCATAGACCACCCACTCGTTGCGCACGCACAGGTCCAGCCATTCCTCGAACGTTGCGTCGTCGCTCAGGCCGGCCTGCACGCCGATTCGCGCTGCTCCGGCCCACCGCTCTGCGGTTTCGTTCAAAGGAGCTTTTGATACGCCAATCCCATTCGTAAACCGGGGAGTGGTCGGACGCAGTTTTTCGGCAAAGCCGTGATCTGTTAGTGGGATTGAGGGCGATTCCGCAGCAGCTCACTGCCCCATGCAATTGCTGTCGCGCCGCACAGAAACTGCCCAGCGAGTCCAATCACTCCGCCGGCCGGGGACCGGCAGCACCGGCGCAGCACCCGTTCGGCGGGTGCAGGATCGGCTTGATACGTCGATCCCCAGCTACGAAAGTCGTCATCCTGAATGCGGCGGTGCTGGGGAATCCGACACCGCATTCGCGCCATCAATAACTTGGTGAAACTTGTGGCAACGAAACTTTTGCGGCTGCATGCCGAGGCGCACCGCGTCCCGAGCATGGCGGGGGACCAGGAGCGCGAGTTCCGCGCCGATATTCAGGAGCGTGGCATTCGCGTCCCTTTGGAGGTCATCGACGGGCGGATCATCATCGACGGCCGCAGTCGTTGGCTGGCGGCCAAGCGGTTGGGCATTGCGCGTGTCCCCGTGGTGGCAGCGCCCTTGAACGGCGATTCGCCCGTCCTCTACATGCTGCGGGCGGCCACCAAGCGCCGGCACCTCACGGACGACCAGCGGGCCTGCCTGGCCCGCGAAGAAATGGAGTATCTGGCGACGATCAGCCGTCGCGAACGGGCCCGCCGCGGCGGGCTGGCCGGGGGACGTGGACGGGCGAAGATGCCGGATAGCTCGGCGGGCTCGTCGGCCGGCGAGCTATCCCGTGATCGGACCCGAACCGTCCGCACCACCGCCGCTGCCGCCTACGGCGTGTCCGAGCGCAAGATTCGCGCCGCGCAGCGACTGCGCAATCAAGCTCCCGCACTCTACGAACGGGTCAAGTCGGGCGAACAGCGTCTGGCCGTGGCCCAGCGTCAGGCCGAACGCGCCGCCAAACGCCGCATGCAGCGTCAATTGGAGCGACAGGCGCGGGCCGCGGGTCACGATGGAACATGGGAGATTCGGCAGGGGGATTGCCTCGCGGTGTTGGCCAAGCTCACGCCGGCGTCCGTTCGCCTGATCTTCGCCGATCCGCCTTACAACCAGGGGGTGGATTATGGCGGCGGGCCCAAGGCGGATCGCCAGCCCGAGCAAGCCTATCTCGCGTGGTGCCGGCGCTGGATGCAAGCCTGCGCGCGGGTGTTGACCGACGACGGCAGCCTGTGGGTCATGATCAGCGACGAGTACGCCGACCACTTCGGCATCCTGCTCCGCGAGGTCGGCCTCGTCCGCCGGTCATGGATCAAGTGGTATGAGACCTTTGGCGTGAATTGCACGAACAACTTCAACCGCTGCTCACGGCACCTCTTGTATTGCGTGAAGGATGCGAATTGTCCGGACAACTTCCAGCGCAGTTCGCGGCACATTTTCTATTGCGTGAAGCATCCCAAGCGGTTCGTGTTCCATGCGGACGCCGTGACGCGCCCGTCCGACCGGGCGGCCAAGTACGCCGACAAGCGGTCGGCTCCTGGCGGCAAACTGTGGGACAACGTCTGGTGCCTGCCGCGGCTGGTGGAGAACAGTGCGGAACGGCTGCCCGACTTTCCGACGCAGCTACCGCTGGCCGTGGTCCGACCGATTGTGCAATGTGCGAGTGATCCCGGCGATCTGATCGTCGACCCGTTCTCGGGCAGCGGGACCACCGGCGTGGCCGCTGTTGAGAGTCGGCGGCGGTTTCTGGGGATCGAACGCAACCCCCGGTTTGCCCGAGCGAGTCGGCAGCGAATCTCTGGAGTGGGCCGTTGTCGAGTCGCCAGAGGATGATCTGCCCTCCATCATCGGCCGTGGCCAGGAAGTCCTGGGAGACCGCCATGACGGTGGCCTGGGAACGGGAAGCCGTCGGGCCGAAGGCCAACTGGGAGCGGGCGGACTCTAAAGCGGAGGCTGCGGGATTGAAACCTCTCGGCGGCTTGGTTGCCGCCACTGGCAGGTTCTCAATCGACGTGACTCTCTGGCCGTCCAGCAGGTAGCCGTGGCGGAATTGGCCGGTCTGTGCGTCGAAGGCATCGACCCGCACGTGGCTCGCCACAAACAGGAGCTTGCCGTCGGGAGAGAACCGGAGCGCGCTCGGCGTGGCGAGCGGGAAGGGGACCGAATACAGCGGCGTCATCGTCTGCAAATTGAAGAGTTCCAGCGCGTAAACTTTCGGCCCCTCCTTTGTCGTCCCCAGAACGGCATAACGCCGAAAATCGGGGGAAACGGCCCGCTGTCCCTCCGCCACCACCGTCTCCGGCGTCGGTCCGGCAAAGATGCGACCGGTGCGCGCCGAGACGAACGCCGGACTCCCCTGGACGGAAACCGGGACGACATTGTCGGGTGCCGGTGCCGGCTCATCCACAAACTCGCCCCCGGTGCCCCGGCTGCGGAAGGCGCGCCGCCGCAACAGGACCTGCCGTTCGTCCTCGTCCCCCTTCGGAATGCAGCGGATGCGAACGGTCGAGCCTGGCAGACCGATCAGCCGATCCATCGCCTCGTCGGCGGCCAGCCCGATGAGGGATGTCGGCGGTTCCAGGGCACCGACGGCGTAGCCGGTGATTTCATCGCCGACTTGGATTTTTCCGGACTGCGCTGCGGGGCCGCCGGGCACGAGTTGCGTCACGACCAGCTTGCCATTGCGCTGAGCGAGCGTGAGGCCCACGAGGCCCGGCAGGTAATCGTCGGCAATCGGGATTTCCCGCCGCGCGGGGAGTTCCAGCAAGAGCCAGCGCCGTTCGACTTTGATCACCGCCCGGCGGCCATCGGCGGAGTAGGCCGCTGATTCCGCGATGCCGTTGACAAACTCCAGCATTTCGCCGTCACGCAGGCGAATGAAGTGGGCCTTGCCGTGGGTGTTTCCGAACAGCAACTCGTCGCTGCGGGGCGCAATCGCCAGGCAGGTCGCAGTCGCGACATTCCCCGAATTTCCCACGGCGAACCGGAGCGTGTGATGCTCGCCGCCGGACGTCAGACTGCTGAACGTCGCGCTCGCCAGCGCCACGAGACTCGGAATGATCGGCGATCGCACGGCCCTCGCTGTCATGGAATGGCCCTGGCAGAGACCGGGAAGGGAAACGGAATCACCAGCTTACGCAGCCGCGGCGGAACGGCAAGCCCGTGTCCCGCGCCCAGATCGGGACCATCCAGGAGTGGCGTAACAGTCTGCCGCCGGAGGCCGAATCAGCGGCGGCCTTGCCAATAGGAGAACAGCCGCAGAACGAGGTAAACCGACAGCACCTGCCAGGGAAAGAGGAGGCCCAAGAGGGCGATGACCAGGACGAGCGGAATCATCTGCCGATGGTGGGACGATCGCGGTCCGATGTTACCGAGTGAGGAGCATCTGTGAGCCGCCGATTGATGGGGACGCAGGAGTTGTGTTACGGATCGAACATGTGGCAAGCATTTGTCGGCATCGTCAGTCGTCAGGGATTGGAAGTCTTCTGTCCCGAGCATCCCCAAACCGTGCGGTTCTTGCAGCGGCGCGTTGAACGCACTCGCGGCCAAGCCGTCTGCTTCTGGAGTGTGGCCCCCGCCAAGGCCGCCGTCGAGACGCTCGAAATGGCCGACCAAAAGTGGAATGGTAAGATTCATCAATACCGCTTCTTCCTGGCCATGGCCTACTGGCAGCTCGGCGAGAAGGACAAGACCCGCCAAGCCTACGATCAAGGCGCCCAGTGGATGGACCAGACGCAGGCGAGCAATGAAGAACAGCGACGATTCCGCGCCGAGGCCGCGGAACTGTTGGGGATCTCAGAGCCGACCGACGCGCGTCCTCAGTAACTCCACCCTCAGCGGCTGACGTGCTGGCGGTTTATCGGAGGCGAAGCAGTTCGACATTCTGTGACCAGTGCGGGCCATTCGATGGTGTGAACGTGTGGCCATAAACCGGTCACTCAGCACGATGCCGAAGTCTCGTTTCTTTTTCTGAACACAGTCAATCACCAATTTGTCGGAGCATTTGCGGTCCATCTAAGGTGCGTCGGTCCTCGTAGACCGAAATAGAATGATCGCGGTTGTTTGCTTGCGTCGGTCGGTGGGGATCGACCCGAGGTAGTCGCGACGAATGGCACTTAGAAGTCGCGCAAGTGATTGGCTGGGATTGGGATGGAAAAGACAGCGGCTTTTGGCCTTGATGGAGGGGACACGACTTCC
>JAWXBB010000438.1:0-5714 GCA_034439795.1 Planctomycetaceae bacterium
CCCTCTCCCCCGAAGACGGGGGCGAGGGGGCCGGACAAGAAAACATCGTTCCACAACACGAATTGACCCTCTCTCCCCGCAGCGGGCGGGAGAGGGGACCAGCATTACGGGCGTGCGTTATTCCGCTGATCACGGCACTGCTCATCCTGTCCGGCTCCTCCGCCTCCGCCCTGGAAATCCGCGACGTCCGCTGGGGGTTCGACGGCAAAGTCGTCAAGAACCGGTTCAACCTGCTGTCGGTGCTGGTCGACAATCCCAAGCCGGAAGCGTTCGACGGTGAACTCGTGCTGCGGAAGTCGATGGGGAACGGGCAGCCGATCGACGCGCCGGTTCACGAATCCGTGTATGTCGGGCCGTTCGCGCAGAAGTGGGTGCAGTTCTATCCGTACTTCGGCAACGACTGGGAAACGTTCTCGGTCCACGAGCGGACATCGTCCGGCCGCCGCGGTCCGTCGTTCGACGTTCCCAACCCCCGCAAAGGGTGGCCGGCCCGCGTGTTGATTGAGACGTCGCAACTGCGGGCGGCCCGCGGGTTGCCCGTGCGGCGGCTGCCGGACAATCTGTTTCCGCCATTCGTGACCGCGACCGACACGTTGCAGGCCGTGCTGTTCGACGCCGCGCCCAATTGGGACGAGCCGCGGCGAACGGCGTTCCTCCACTGGCTGCATCTTGGCGGCACGGCGTACGTCTTGCAGATCTCTTCGACGGAATGGCCGCAGTTCCCCGCGGCGCTCGGCATGCTCAACAGTCCGCTCGACATCACGCCGTATGGCGGCGGCCGCATCATCCGCGTCGCCAGAACGCGCTCGCAACTGTCGGCGGAGTCGTTGACGCAGGTCTTCAACGCACTCCCCAAGCGGTTCAAGATCAAAGTCGACGGCACGTCGGAGGAGCAGTCGGCCGTCGATCTCGACGACGATGCGGATCAGGTTCAGTCGCAGCAGGGGTACTCCGACCCCGACGACCCGTTGAGCGGCTCGTCGTTTCTGACGCGGCTCAAAAAGATGACGAAGCCCAAGCACAACTGGCCGCTGCTGCACATCCTGTTCTGGATGTACATCGGCCTGATTTTTCCGGGGTGCTACCTCATCGGCCGGAAGTGGGCCGATTACCGCGTGGTGTACGCCGCTTTGCTGGCGACCGTGGCGGTCTTCAGCACGCTGTTCGCATTGGTGGGGCAGCGCGGGTACGGCGAATCGACCGCGGTGCATTCGGTGGCCATCGCCCGGCCGTTGCCCGACGGCCAGCTCGACGTGACGCAGTGGTCGAACGCCTTCGTGACCACCGGCGGGGATTACGACATCCGCCACGACGCCACGGGGCCGATCTATTCGACGTGCAACACCAACGAGGCCGTCAACGGCGTCATCCGCAACGGAGCCGAGGGGCAGTTTCTCGCCGACATCCCGCCGTTCTCCTCGCGCGAATTCGCGCATCGGATGCGGATCGCCGCGCCGTCGCCGCAGTTGTCCGTCGAGAGCTTCCAGGTCGAAGGGGACCAGTTGCGGACGCTGTCGCTCAAGATCACCGGCGATCTCCCCGCACAGGCGGAAAGTTTTTCGCTGTTGTTCGGCAACCGGTTCTACATCCTGTCGCGACAGGGGGACCGGCTGGAGCTTGGGGCTGGCGTCGGCACGGCCGCCGGCTATTTGCGGGTCGAACAATTTCAGGACTGGCAGTACACGCGCTACGGCAACTTCGGCAACGACGATCTGCCGGTGATCGACCAGTACCGCCAGCTCTTTTCGCCGCTGATCTCGCGCAGTCTCAACGTCAGCCGGCAGAGCGACGCGCTCGCATTGGAGCTGCCCCGGCACGCCGTGCGGGTGTTCTACGTGACGCCGATGACCGAACCGTTCTTCGCCCGCAACCAGTACCTCGGCAAGCAGGAGGGCTGGACGCTGTACGCCATCGACGTGCCGCTGGAAGAAAGTCGGAAGGCTGAAGGCGGAAGTGAGAAGTGAAGAACAGGACATCATCACATCGGTGTTCGAGAGTCGAATGGCGGGATAATGCGTGCAACTTCGATGGGCATTGAACGGAGTGGGGGCGCGTTCTTCATCCCGAAGGGATGCCAGAGCGTAGCCGGGGGTCGGAGGCTTGGCGCAGACCCCCGGACAACGGTCCCATTGAGAACGCATCCCGGAGGGATGCCAGAGATTCGGCACGTCCGTCCTCCAGCTTGTGAGTCTCTGCGACCCCTCCGGGGTCGACGATCATCAATCGCGCTCTACCGGGGGTCTCCGCAAAGCCTCCGACCCCCGGCTACTTTATGCGACCCCTTCGGGGTCAGTGCATCGTGCATCGCCAACTCCGCATCGGCTCACCATACAGATCAAGGATGGCCGCAACGGTGAATCTCATCGCCTGACTTCATACTTCCGACTTCAGCCTTCCGACTTTCCTGGAACCTCCATGTCCGAAACGCTCGCCACCGCCGCCCTCACATCACCCGCCGCGGCTGCCAAGCCGGTGATCGTCGTGAACGACGTGGTTCACAGCTTCAAGGGCCGCAGAGCGCTCGATCACGTGTCGTTCGAGGTGCGGGCCAAATCGCTGCACGGGTTCGTGGGACCGAACGGCGCGGGGAAGACGACGTCGCTGCGGATCATCTGCACGCTGCTCCGGCCGCAGGCGGGGTCGGTCCGCGTGTTCGGTCACGACGTGGTCTACGACACCCGCGAGGTCCGCAAGCGGATCGGGTTCATGCCCGACCACTTCAGCACGTACCGGCAGATGACGGTCTACGAATATCTCGATTTCTTCGCCGCGGCATACGGGCTGTCGCTCAAGCAGCGGACGCAGACCATCGACGACGTGCTGGCTTTGACCGACATGGGGGGCCGCAAGGACGACCTGATCGGCGGGCTGTCGCGGGGCATGCAGCAGCGCGTCAGCCTGGCCCGCGTGCTGGTCAACGACCCGGCGGTGCTGCTGCTCGACGAACCCGCGTCGGGTCTTGATCCGCGGGCCCGCATCGAGCTGATGGAGATTCTGAAAGAGCTCCGCGCGATGGGGAAGACGATCTTCATCAGCTCGCATATTCTCAGTGAGCTTGCCGAACTGTGCGACGCCGTCACCATCATCGACCGCGGGAAGATCAAATACTCCGGCGGCATGCACGACCTGCTGGTCCGCACGGGGGCGCATCCGACGTATCGGCTCACCTTGGATCAGGAGCGGCCCGACCTGCAACAGAAGCTGGAGGGGCTGACCGGGGTGCTCACCGTCGAGCCAATGACCGGCGGGCTGGAGTACCGCGTGACGTTCGACGACGCCGTCACCACCACGAACACAGTGCTGCGGCACCTGCTCGACTGGGAGGTGCCGGTGCTCGGCTTCGCGGGGGACCGCCGGCACCTCAACGAAGCGTTCATGGACCTCACCGAACGCGGAGTGAAGTGATGCTGCACGGCATCGGCACGCTGATGGCCCGGTCGCTGCGACTCGAGGCCAAGCTGCTCCGCACGCACCTGTTCCGGCTGGTGTTTGTGTTCATCATCTATTTCCTGATGATGATCGCCCAATTGGAAAGTGCGGTAAAGGGCGCTCCGGGCCTGGATCTGTTCTACCGGATCGTCGTACTCAACGCGCTGTTCATCGCCTGCGGCGGCATCGGCTTCTTCGCCACGGCGATCACCGAGGAAAAAGAGGAGGAGACGATCGGCCTGCTGATGATGGCCGGCATCAGCCCGCTCGGCATTCTGTTCGGCAAGTCGACCGCGCGGATGTGCCAGGCGCTGTTGCTCGTCGCCGTGCAGTTTCCGTTCACGCTGCTGGCGATCACGCTGGGGGGCGTGCTCATCAACCAGGTGCTCGCCGCGTATGCGTCGCTGTTGGCGTTCACGATTCTGCTGTCGAACGTGGCGCTGCTGTTCTCCGTGGTCTGCCGGTTCAGCGGGACGGCGATGGCGGGGACCACGCTGGTGCTGCTCGCGCAGGAGTTCGCCGGGCCGGTTCTCGATCCGTTGTCGAAGTGGCTCGCCCCGCAAACGTGGATGCAGAATGTCGTCGGGCAGGGCGTGCTGACGGTGTTCGACTGGATCACGGCGTCCGGGTTATCGATGCGGTTGGTCGCGATCCTGCAAACCGGGTTCAGCGACCGCGTGCTGGGGACGCAGGTGGTGTTCGATCTCGTCGTGGCGGCGGGCTGCTTTCTGCTGTCGTGGCTGTCGTTCACCCGCTTCGCGTTGCGGTCCGACGCGACGATGCCCTCGCGCGGGCTGTTGCAACGGCGGTCGGGCATGTTCCGCTGGTTCGCCGCCGGCCGGGCATGGTCCAATCCGCTGATCTGGAAGGATTTCCATTTTCTCACCGGCGGGATCGCGTTCGGCGTGCTGAAGTTCGTGCTGTATGGTCTGATCCTGGCGGTGTTGATCGTCGAGCAGCACTACAACAATCGAAGCTATTTCAACGATGCGTGGAACACGTTTGTCGGTTTTCATCTCTCCGCGTTGGCCGTCGGCCTGCTGATCGAAGCCGCGCTCTCGTCGTCGCGGATCTTCATGGACGAGATCCGCATGCAGACGATGGTCAACCTGCTGACGCTGCCCCGGTCGATCGCGTACGTCGCCTACTCCAAGGTGCTGGGCTGCGCGGTCGGATTGCTGCCCGGCCTCGCGTGGGTGGGAATCGACGTGGCGTTCTTGCTGCCGAACGGGCTGCACGACGCGGCCGAAGCGATCGTGCATCCCGGCTTCTGGGTGTCGGTGGTGGTGCTGAATTTGTTTCTGCACCTGATCGTGCTGCTGTCGCTGTTCGTGAAATGGGGAGCGTTGCCGCTGGCGTTCTTCATCACGCTGATGTCGAGCTATTGCTGCCCGATTTTTCTGATCGCGTTCATGTTCGCCGGCCCCCGCGGGGGTGACTCCGAAGCCGCGCTGATCGTGATCGGCATCCTGTGGATCATGCTCGCCGTCAGCAGCTTCGTGTTCCAGATGATGATCCACGCGCGGCTGTACGAGCTGGGCACGAAGTAGCGCCGCATTGGTTAGCCGCGACCCGGAGGCTCTGCGCAGGGGAGCGCGGGGTGGAGCGCGCAACACGTTATGCGCGCTCCACCCCGCGCTCCCCTGCGCAGAGCCTCCGGGTCGCGGCTAACGAGAGACTATTCCCCGATGCGGTACAGATGCGTCGCCGATCGCAAAAACAGCGCACCGTCGAGCGCCGCCGGCGACGCCAGCCACTGGCCGTCCAACTGGTTGACCGCCACGATCACGAACTCGCGGCCGGGCTTCAGCACCGTGGTGCGGCCTTCGCGGTTGCTGAAGTACAGCTTCCCGTCGGCGAACAGCGGCGACGCCGAATAGTTCCCTTCGATCCGCTGCTGCCACAGCGTCTCGCCGTTCAAGGCATCGACGCACGTCGCAATGCCGGCGTCCGAGACGAAGTAGACATCCTTGCCGACGAGAATCGGCGAGGCCATCGCGGGCACCTGCTTCATCACCGACCAGGCGACCTTGTCGAGCGTCACTTCGCCCTGCACGTCATCGCGGATCGCCAGGAGCGCCGGCTTCATGAAGCCTGTGCAGATGTAGATGAAACCGTTTCCGATCAGCGGCCGCGGGACGTTGGAGAACCCCTCGCCGTGCCGCATCCGCCACAGCTCTTTCCCCGTCCGCGGCTCATAGCCGACGACCCACTGCGCGCCGACGATGATCGCCTGCGGTTGTCCGTTGATGGTCGCGAGCGTCGGCGTGCTAAACGCCTTGTGC
>JAWXBB010000439.1:0-4694 GCA_034439795.1 Planctomycetaceae bacterium
ACGCTGCTGTTGGAGAAGTACAACAAGGCCGACGGCGTTCGGATTGATCGCCAGCGCCTTGTTCAACTCGGGCAGGCCGTCGGCCTTGTTGTACTTCTCCAACAGCAGCGTCCCGGCGATGTGGTGCGCCTGCCAGCAATCGGCGTCGGCCTTGAGCGCGTCCTCGGCCAGCGTGTTGACGACGAAATCGAAAATCTGCGACACGCTCTTCCAGCGGGCGTACTGCGCGGACCCTTCCGCGACCAGCAGCAACGTCTCCGCATCGGTCGGCTGCGCCCGGTTGTAGTACCGCACGAACCAGCGATACCCGTCGGCCGCCTTGCGCAGATCGCCGGTCTCCGTCCAGACATCCGCCTGCACGAGATGCGCGAGCGGTTCATCGACGTTAAGTTTCAGCGCCGCCTCCGCCGCCGTCGCCGCTTCCGTCAACCGCCCGCGCTGATACAGAAGTCGTGCAAGCAACGCTTGCGGTTTCGCGTCCTTCGGATGCTGCTCGACGACCTCCATCAACCGTTGCTGAGCGGCATCACGACGGCCCTGCGTCCAGTCGAGTTCCGCCTGCAACACTGTTGCCACAAGGGGAACGTCATCCCCCTTCAGCACCGGCGCGAGGACTTCTTCCGCTTCCGCATACCGCCCGTGCGCGAGATGCGTTTGGGCGTCCTTGACTGCCGCCTCCGGGTCAGCCGCCAACGCGACGGTCATCAGCAGTGCTGTCCACATCATCGGTCCCTCAGCCGCCCGCTGAACTCTGCCACCAGCGCTTCTAGCGGTTCAAGAGCGGGGATGCAACCAAATCTCGGCTAGAGCATGCGCGGTTTGGCGGTCCTGTGAACCCGGAGGTTTCCCAGCCATTAGCCGGTGGTTGAGCGCAGCGATACCACCGGCTCGAGCATCGCGACGTGTTCGACCCCGGCAGGGGTCGCACTTCGAGGAGTGGCTGCGACCCCTGCCGGGGTCGGTCTCATTCACTCGTCATTCACCGGGGGTGTCGCTGCGCTCAACCCCCGGCTAATGGCTGAAGTCCCTCCGGGACAGAGAAGCAGGCTGATGATCCCCGTCCGCGTGCTCACAGCGGAATATCTGCGCGAGTGCAGGTATTGCTCCGTGGATTGCCATGAAAGGCAAAGCCGCCCTCGCTTGCGCTCGGGGCTGTGACCGTCTACTTCACCAGCTTTCGGTATTTGATGCGGTGCGGCTGGTCGGCGTCGGCTCCCAGGCGTTGCTTGCGGAGCGTTTCGTAGGACTGGTAGTTCCCTTCGTGCCAGATCACTTCGCTGTCCCCCTCGAAGGCGAGGATGTGCGTGGCGACGCGGTCGAGGAACCAGCGGTCGTGCGTGATGACCACCCACAGCCGGAGAAGTTCAGCAGCCCCTCTTCGAGCGCGCGGAGCGTGTCGACGTCGAGGTCGTTGGTCGGTTCGTCGAGCAGCAGCAGGTTGCCGCCAACGGTCAGCGTCTTCGCGAGCAGCAGGCGGTTGCGTTCGCCGCCGGAGAGGAATTTGACCGGTTTCTGCTGTTCGGGGCCGCGGAAGTTGAACTTGCCGCAGTAGGCCCGGCTGTTGATCTGGACGTTGCCGTATTTGAGGTTGTCGTTGCCGCCGGAGATGTTGTCGTAGACGCTTTTCTCTTCGTCGAGCGATTCGCGGTTCTGCTCGACGTAGGCGATTTTGACGGTGTTGCCGAGGGTCACCGTGCCGGAGTCCGGCTGCTCCTCGCCGACGATCATGCGGAACAGCGTGGTCTTGCCCGCGCCGTTGGGGCCGATGATGCCCACGATCCCCGCGGGGGGCAATCGGAACGTCAGGTTGTCGTACAGCAGGTTGTCGCCGAACGCCTTGGCGACCTTGTCGAAGATCACGACGGTGTCACCGAGCCGCGGGCCGGGCGGGATCTGCAATTCGATCGACTGATCGCGGCTCTCCTGCTCCTCGGCGACGAGCTTGTCATACGCCTGCAAGCGGGCCTTGCTCTTGGCCTGCCGGGCCTTCGGCGAACTGCGGACCCATTCGAGCTCCTTCTCGATGGTCTTCTGCCGGGCCGACGCGGACTTCTCTTCCTTCCGCAGCCGTTCCTGTTTCTGTTCGAGCCACGCGGTGTAGTTTCCCTGCGTGGGGATGCCGCGGCCCTGGTCGAGTTCCAGAATCCACTGACACGAGTTTTCGAGGAAGTACCGGTCGTGCGTGACGGCGACGACGGTCCCCGTGTAGTCGTGCAGATGCCGCTCCAGCCACGCGACCGATTCGGCGTCGAGATGGTTCGTCGGCTCGTCGAGCAGCAGCAGATCGGGGGCCTGGATCATCATCTTGCAGAGCGCGACGCGGCGGCGCTCGCCGCCGGACAGCGGGCCGATCTTCGACTCCATCGGCGGCAACCGCATGGCGTCGGCGGCGATGTCCAGCTCGCGGTCGAGTTCCCACAGGTTGTGGGCGTCGATCTGCTCCTGGATGTGCCCCTGCTCCTCGATCAGCCGGTCCATCTCGTCGGCGTCGGGGCCTTCGCCGAAGCGGTTGTTGATTTCGTCGTACCGGGTGAACAACGCCCGCTTGGGTGCGACGGCTTCGTTGAGTTCATCGAAAACCGTATGTTCGGGATCGAGCCGCGGCTCCTGCGGGACGTAGCCGGCGGTGTAACCGGCCGCGAGCCGGGCGGTCCCCATGAAGTCCTTGTCTTCGCCGGCCATGATTTTGAGCAGCGTGCTTTTGCCGGCGCCGTTGGGTCCGAGGACGCCGATTTTCGCGCCGGGATAGAAGGCGAGCCAGATGCCTTTGAGGATCTCCTTTTTGTCGTGGAACTTGCGGAGATCCTCCATCTGAAAAATGTAATGTTCGGCCATGAGAGGGCTGAGGGTCCAGGGCTGAGGGCTGAGGGCTGAGGGTTCCAGGCGGGGTCGCACGCCGTCGCAGACGAGGCATTGTAACCGGGATCGCCGCGGAATGTCGCCCTCTCGCTCCGCGAGCGAAGGCTTGGAGAACAATTGCCGGCATGATGACGGAGGTTTTTTTGGTTGTCCCGGAGGGACTGCAGCCCTTAGCCGGGGGCTGAGCGCAGCGACACCACCGGCCAATGGCGACGGGAGGGATCTGCGGTGGTGAATCACCCCGGACGGCGCATTCAAGGCCAGTGTCCCGGACGCTAAGCCGCCAGCGATCGCCGGACGACGCTTGCGGTTTCGTGGTCTTCCAGGACCTTCGGACTACAGAATTCCCGACGACTTTACGTCGATCCCCTTGAGCATCATCTTCAGCTCTTCGGCGTTGGGCGAGATCTCGAAGGCGTCCGGGCGGCTGATGAATTCGCGCTTCAGGAAGCTGAACAGGCTGTCGTTGAACTGCTGCATGCCGTCCTGCTTGCCGATGCGGATCGCCGCGGGGAGCTTTTCGTCCTCGTGCTCGAGGATCAGCTTCCGGATGACACCGTTGAAGAGCATGATCTCGCAGATGGGGACGCGCTTGGGCTTGTCGACGATGGTGGCGAGCAGCTTCTGGGCCACGATCGCCTTCATGTTGAAGCCCATCGAACTGCGGAGCGCGTTGTGCATGCTCTGCGGGAACAGGTCGAGAATGCGGCCGATCGTCGACGGGGCCGACGAGGCGTGAATCGTCCCGTACACCAGGTGGCCGGTTTCGGCGGCGTGCATGGCCGTCTCGAACGTTTCGCGGTCGCGCATTTCGCCCACGAGCATGATGTCGGGGTCCTGCCGCACCGCGTGCTTCATCGCCGTGTGGAAGTCGACGATGTCGCAGCCCAGCTCGCGCTGGTTGATGAGGCACTTGTCGGCGGTGTAGACGAATTCGACGGGGTCTTCGATCGTCAGGATGTGCTTGATGTAGTTGTGATTGATCCAGTCGAGCATCGAGGCGATCGTCGTCGACTTGCCCGACCCGGTCACGCCCGCCAGCAGCACCATCCCCTGATCGTACACGCACAAGTCCTGCATGATCGCCGGCAGGTACAGCCCCTCGAAGTTGGGGATCGACCGTTCGACTTTACGGCTGACCATCCCCATCTTGCCGGTCTGAATGAACAGGTTCACGCGGAACCGCCACAGCTCCCCCTTGTGCTCCATCACGTGGGCGTAGTCGGCCCCGCCCGTGTTCAGGAAGATTTCCATGTTCCGCTCGTCCATCATCGGCATCAGCAGATCTTTCATCTGCTCTTCGTTGATGGGCGGCATGTCGAGCGGCTTCAGCGTGCCGCGGACGCGGATGATCGCCGGCTTGCCCACCTGCAGATGCAGGTCGGAGCCGTTGGTCTCAATGATGGCCTTGAACAGCTTGTTGACGGCGAGGTCTTTGTTGATCGACGTGCCGAGCCGAATGGAATTGTATTTGGGAGCCGCGGAAGCCGCACCGCTCATGACGCACACTCCGGACAGGGACAAGACAGTCACACCGGCGCAGCGCCGCCGTGGATTCGCAGGCGACGATTGTAACCGAACCAAGGCACGGCGTGGCAACCAAGTTGGGCGGCCGGTTCTGTGGTTTTCGTAGGGTGCAGTCGAGGCTTTGCGAGGCTCACCCTCTTCGTTGGAGTCCAGCCTTTAGGCTGTCTTCGCAGGGAAGCGCTCGAAGACAGCCTAAAGGCTGGACTCCAACGGGGTGAGCCTCGCAAAGCCTCGACTGCACCCTACAAAGACGGCACCCTACAAATTCGATTCTGCCGGCAACGCGGACTTTGCCGAGGGGGCAACGG
>JAWXBB010000440.1:0-17281 GCA_034439795.1 Planctomycetaceae bacterium
AATCAAGGGCGGGTGGGCAACGCGGCGAACATGAGCCGACGGCCCATTCGGCGATTCAACCTCCGTCGTTTGCCGGCGGCTGCCTGTCGAGCAGTTGCTCCAACTCACCGATGGCCTCCAGATCCTTGTTCCGGCCCGTGCGGCGTTTGACGCTGATCAATGTCGGGAGATCCAACGTGGGGACCAAATGGTTGCGGAGCGGCATGAGGACCGTATGGCCGATGAGTTCGCGATATCCGCCGCCGATGATTTCGCCGAGGACGTCGACGTCGCCGAGTGTTGTCGACAAGGTGAAGTTCAGTCCGGCGGCGATGGTCGCTTCATCCCAGCGGAACGGCAAACCGGGAGGTGCGCCGCGCAGATAGGGTTGGTACGGCGAGAGCGCAGCCACCAATCGGCGATAGTTCTCCGGGGTCCGTTCGTAGAGGATGTCCAGATCATAGGTGATCCGCGCCGAACCATGCAGGTTCCCGGCGAAACCACCGATCAGTATGAATCGCACGCCGGATTTCATCAGCACGTCGAGCGTGTCGGCAAAGTTGATCATCAGGATTTCCGTTGCATTTTCCGCCGGGCTTCCTGAATCTCCTCCACGCAACGGAGCGCCGCTTGAAGCTTGTCCATCCGCTGCGTCGGCGTCAGCTTGAGATTCTCCAGCAGCAAGGTCACATCGACCTCTTTCTTGTACGCCTCGATCACTGGATCGGGTTGCAGCGGCGGCCAGTCGTCGATCGGCATTGGCTCTGCTCCTGACGGTCGTGAATTCCCTTTCATTCTCCGCCACATTCCCCGTCAAGTCGAGGCCAGCCGCCACACGAAATTGTGGCTACGGTCGCCATTCCTTCCTCGCTCCGCGATGCTAAAATAGACGCGGTTACCGACGCGCACCGAGGTGCGTCAAGGTTGACCACGGTCGGCTTTCGCTCCGCGAAAGGACGTGCTTTCGCGGAGCGAAAGCCGACACTTGACCTCCCCCATACCGACGAGCGGATCATGCGTTTCACTAAGATGCACGGCCTGGGCAACGATTACGTCTATGTGAACGGCTTCGCCGAGCGGTTGCCCGCCGATCCCGCCGCGCTGGCGGTCGCCGTCAGCGATCGGCACTTCGGCATCGGGGGCGATGGACTGATTCTCATCACGCCCTCGGAAATCGCCGACGCCCGCATGCGGATGTTCAACGCCGACGGCAGCGAAGCCGAAATGTGCGGCAACGGCGTCCGCTGCGTCGCCAAGTACGTTTACGATCACGGCCTCGCCAGGAAGCCCGAACTCCAGATCGAAACCGGCCGCGGCGTCCTCGCGTTTCAGTTGACCCTCGGCCCCGACGGCCAGGTCGCCAAGGTCCGCGTCAACATGGGGGAGCCGATTCTCGACGCCGCCAAGATCCCGACGACGATCGCCGCCAGCCGCGTCATCGATCTCGTCCTGAATCTCACCGGCCCCGAGTTTCCGCCCGGCTGGTACGAGCAATGCGGCCTCGACGCGCGAATCACGTGTGTCTCAATGGGCAATCCGCACGTCGTGCTGTATTGCAACGATGTCGCCAAAGTCCCGTTGGCGACCGTCGGCCCCATCCTCGAAACGGCGGCCATCTTCCCGCGGCGGATCAACGTCCACTTCGTCCAGAAGCACACAGGCGGTGAAGTGACGATGCGCACCTGGGAGCGCGGCAGCGGCATCACGCTCGCCTGCGGCACCGGCGCGTGCTCGGTCGCGGTCGCCGGCGTCCTCACCGGCCGCACGGGACCGCAACTGCTCGCCCACCTCCCCGGCGGCGACCTGGAACTCGATTGGGCCGGCGTTGGCCACCCCGTCTTCATGACCGGCCCGGCGACGGAAGTCTTCACCGGCGACTGGCCGTAACGTCCCGCGCGCTCTCCGTCACGGTCGCTTCCCGGCCCTCATCGACCATGCTTGCGGCTTCGCGGTCTTCCCGAGTTTTCCGGTCCTCCTCCCGCGGGATCGGCGGACGAAACAACGGCTTCGTCTCCTCCGCATAGTCGCGCTTCAGAGCCTCGTAATTCTCAAAGTGCTTGCGATAGACCTTCGTGCCGTACCGCGAATGCCGCTCGATGTCCCGCGGCAACGGGAAAAAGCCCAAGAGCTTCTCCAGCCGGTGAATCTCGGCCAGCAGATGCAGCGGCGTCAGCTTTCCCGACGGCGTCCGCGGGAACAGGCCCGCCTCAGTTCGCAGCTTTCGCCAGCCGCCAAACAACGCCTGCACGCAGTAGTTCGACACCCGCGAGTGCTGGCAGAACTCCATCAGCGACAACTCCGGCCCCAGTTCTTTGGCCGCCGTCTGCAATTGGGCGACCATCCGCTGCTGCCGCTCGTCCAGCGGCGGAACGGTGAACGACCGTTCGGCCGTCAGCCCCGCCCGCTGGCGAAACTTCAGCCATCCGCCGAACCGCGCATGAATCGTGGACGGGCTGATCCCGAAGGCGTCGCAAAACGCAAACAACGTCAGCGTCCCGCCGCCCTCGTCCGCCAACCGTCGCGCCGCCGCGAACAAGTCGTCCGCGGCATGTTTGGGTTCCCAGGGCATGACGCATCTCCGCAATGAGGGGCACTGTCTACCCTATGCGGAAATGTTGCGCGGATTTTTGCCTTGGCGATTTGCCGTGTTCAAACGGCCGGCGGCTCCGGAATGGGACCGACCTCAATCTTTGGCGGATCGGGCGGGCCGGACGGCTGCATCTGAGCAATCGCGATGGCACGTCCCAGCAGCGAAGTCACGAACGTCTTGAAACTGAGTTCGACCGATGGTTCGCGGTACGCACCGTTGACTCCTTCCGTTCGCGACGACATCAACAGGCAGGCGGCATCGTACAAGCGCGACCGGACGAGTTTGGTGAGCAGCATCTCGTACCGTTGAGCGTAGGAAGCGTCGCGAAACTCCGAAAAGACCTTGAAATGCGGCTCTTTGACTCGAATCGGCCGAACCGATCCCGGAGCATCTTCCAGCATCATCAGATAACCGAGCCAGGGACGCTCGGAGGGCTGAAACGCCCCTTCCTCATACGCGGCCCACAAGTCGGTGGCATTCCCCAGCGATTCTTCAGTGCGGTTGTTGAAATTGTTGCCGAACGACCCGACCTGTGACTTGAACTCAACGATCGCGATCAGCTTCCCCTCGACCACCACCAGCAGATCCCAGTTCTTCTCCGCGCGGAACCACCCCGGCAGTTCCGTCTTCTTCCGCCAGAAGATCGTGGCATGCTGCAAGCCTGACGCGATCAGCAGATCCGCGACAAGTTCGCGAAAGCCATCGAGGTGCTTGCCTCCGGTGACCGCCGTTCGATCGCCGCGATCCCGGTCGCCTTGCAGGCCTCCTTGCGCATTGGATTGCCGGTCACGAAGCCCCCAAAAGCTCTTCACCGCTTGGGCGAGACGCTGATCGAGCGTGTGAAGTAACTTGCTCATCATGCTACTCAACGGTGGGCCGCAACGGTCGTGCTGTTGAACAGTCCCGTCGTGGCTTGGGAGACGCGTTGATACGCACGGCTCAGGTAGGCTTCATCGATTTCGTAACCGATGCTGTTCCGACCACATTTCGCAGCGGCGAGCGAGGTGGTGCCCGTGCCGAGGAACGGGTCCAGCACGGTATCGCCGACGAACGAAAACATCCGAATCAGACGGGTCGCGAGTTCCAACGGATAGGGAGCCGGGTGGTTGCGCGTCGATGCGCCGGTGACACCGGTCCAGATTTGCTGGAACCATTCCCGGTGGCATTGCTCGGGAATGATGCTCAGGATCTTGGTCGGCAGGTCCGGGCTGCGATAGCCGCCCGGCTTGCGCTGCATCAGGATGAACTCGATATCGTTCTTGATGACGCCGTTCGGTTCGTACGGCTTCCCCATGAACGGCGCGCCGTTGCCTTCGGCCTCCAGAACGGCATTCGCAATCTTGTGCCAGATAATCGGAGCGAGATTGTCGAACCCCATCGAGCGACAGCGCTCCTGGATCGAAGCATGAAGAGGGACCACCGTGTGTCGGCCACCGTTCTTGCGGCGCGACAAGCACACATCTCCCACGACGCAAATCAAGCGTCCTCCAGACACCAGCGAGTCATAGCATCGTCGCCAGACGCGATCGATTTCGTCGAGGAATGCGCCGTAATCCTCGACATCGCCCAGTTGGCCCGGCGAACTGTTGTAGTCCTTCAACGTCCAATAAGGCGGCGACGTCAGCACCAGATGCACTGAGCCGTGCTCAATCTGCGGCATCTCCCGAGCATCACCCACATAAAGCTCGTGATGGGTGGGAATACTCGGCAACACCTGTTCGATGAGGGCTGTGAGCCTGGAGTCCTTGGCGATCCGCGGAATAGCCGTTTGGATGTCACTGAGATCACCGAGCGAATCGGGCAGATAATCAGAGAGTGGGGAACTTGTGCCCCTTGGGCTCGGAACGTCGTCGCTGACCTGAGGGATCACCTGCGCTTCCACGGTTCTGCCTCTTCAGGTTCGACTCGCCAACATGAACAAATGTGTCGACTTGGAAAGACCAACGCTACGACCTTGTGAGGCATTCAGCAAGAGACCACAGCGATTCATCAGAACTGCCGCAAAAAACGCACGTCGTTCTGGTAGAACAGCCGGATGTCGTCGATGCCGTGCCTTAACATGCAGAACCGCGCGATGCCCAGGCCGAAGGCGAAGCCGGTGACTTGCTCCGGGTCGTAGCCGACCGCCGTCAGCACGTTGGGGTCGACCATGCCGGCGCCGCCGAGTTCCAGCCAGCGGTCTTTCCAGCGGACGTCCACCTCGACCGACGGCTCGGTGAACGGGAAGAACGACGGGCGGAAGCGGACTTCGCTGTCGCCGCCGAGGTACGCTGCGGCGAACATTCGCAGGACGCTCTTGAGGGACGCCATCGTCACGTCGGGGCCGATCATCAGCCCTTCCAACTGGTGGAACATGACGTGGTGCGTGGCGTCGATGTCGTCGGGGCGGTAGACGCGGCCGACGGAGATGATGCGGACCGGGGCCGGCTTCCGCTGCTCCATCACGCGGATCTGCACGTTGCTCGTCTGGCTGCGGAGCAGCATGCTCGTCTGGCTGCGGAGCAGCATCGGCTCGCCGGTCGCGGTGCAGGCGGCGGCGAGGTAGAAGTTGTCGAGCGGGTCGCGGGCCGGGTGTTCGAGCGGGATGTTGAGGCCGTCGAAGTTGTGCCATTCGTCTTCGAGTTCGGGGCCGTCGACGACCTCGAAGCCGAAGCGGGCCATGATCCCCTGGAACTCGCGCACGGTCTGCGTGATGGGATGCAACCGGCCGAGTTCGATCGGCGTGCCGGGAAGGGTGAGATCAATCGCGGTCGCAGCGACGGCAGGCTTGGCGACGGACGTGAGTTTGGCTTCCAGCGCGGCGGTGACGGCCTCTTTGACGTCGTTGAACCGCTTCCCTAAGACCGGGCGTTGTTCGGGAGTCGCCTTGCCGAGGAGCGATTGCAGGTCCTTCAAGCGGCCCTGCTTCTTGCCGAGGAACTCGATGCGGACCTGCTCCAGCGCGGGGGCGTTGGTCGCGGCGGCGATCGCAGCGAGGGCGGCTTGCTCGAACTCGGCGAGGGCAGCGAGCGGGTCCATGAAGTAAATCCGAAACTCGAAATCCGAACTGCGAAGGAGATTCTAAGCACGAATCAGGAAACAATCACATCACAGCGGGTTCGCAGCGACATGTGGACGATGGGGGATTTTCATCGGACCTTCGTACCGGATGACGGCATGAGCCGAGTTTGGTGGGTTAGGCATCCTTGCGAAGAGACCTGAGTTTGCGCCGCCACTGCACCAAATGGCGCTGGGTGTGACATTGCCCCGTTGCCGGGTTCCAAGTTCCGTGGCACAGTTTCACCAACGCAAAGCCCTCCGCGGTCAAATGCGACTGCCGGAATTCGAAGCCCATCCAGTCGCTGACTCCCAGCCCTAATAAGGTGTCGGCGAGAAGGCATTCGCTCCGCAGAAAGTCGAGCAAGACAGTATAGCGGTCCCGAAAATCTTGGAGTGCGCGCTGCTTGTACCGCTTGGATTCACGGTCCACATGCCAGCGGCAAGCGTCTATCGCGAGGTCTTCCATCGAGACGTCTCTACAAAGTGACGTCGGCAACTAGATTTCTAGTTCAAATCAGAATTGGTAATACGGAGCTACGAAAAGACCGCGAAACCGCAAGCGTGGGTTCGCTTGCGGTTTCGCGGTCTTGAATCGTCACCACTCATCCACAACTACGCGGCGAGGGCGGCCTTCACGGCGGCGACGACTTCGGCGAACACGTCCGGCGAGTGGATCGCCAGCTCGCTGAGCGACTTCCGGTTGAGGCCGATGTTCGACAGGCTGAGACCGTGGATGAACTCGGAGTACCGCAGGCCGTGAATGCCGGCGGCGGCCTTCAGGCGGATGATCCACAGGCCGCGGAAGTCGCGCTTGCGGGCGCGGCGGTCGCGGAAGGCATAGCAGCGGGCGCGGACGACCTGCTCTTTGACCGTCCGGAGCAGGTTCTTCCGGGCACCGAAGCGGCCCTTAGATTCGCGGAACAGCCGCTTGTGGGACTTGTGCCGGGCGACGCTGAAGTGAATACGCATGACGGTAAACCACAAAAACCGAGGACGCGTAACAGGTTGCGTCGCTCAAGGGGTGTTGACGATGTCGGTCGGAAAGCGACAAGACAGCGGTTACGCGCTGGGAGCCAGGCCTTCGCCGATCATTTTGGCGTTGAAACCGGTCAGGACGTGATCGGACCGCAGCCGGCGTTTCCGTTTCGCGGTTTTCTTGCTGAGAATATGGCCGCGGTTCACGGACTTGTGCTTGACCTTGCCGGATGCGGTCACCTTGAACCGTTTCCGCATCCCTTTATGTGTCTTCAACTTCGGCATCGCCGTGATCCTTGACGGTGTCACCACAGGGGAACAGCCCCGCCCGCGGGAATCGCGGATTCTATGCGGCGGCTGGGGGAAGTTCCAGTCAAGCGGGGAGAAAAGATTCCGCCGCGAGGCTCACGCTTTTGGCGTAAGCACCGCGGTCATGTTCCGCCCGCCCTCCAGCCCCGGCTGCTTTTCGACTTTGCTGCAATCGAGGAGCTTCTCAATGATCTGAGCCAGCATCTCCCGGCCGCGATCGTGGTGGGCGTTTTCCCGGCCGCGGAAGATGACGTTGAGCTTAACCTTGTCCTTGTGCGTCAGGAACTCGCGCGCCTGTTTGATTTTGAACTCGATGTCGTGCTCGCCGGTTTTGGGGCGAAGACGAATCTCTTTCAGTTGCACTTGGTGTGTTTTGGCATTCGAACTGTGTTTGCGTTTTTGCTCGTATTTAAATTTGCCGTAGTCCATGATGCGGCAGACGGGAGGCCGCTCATTCGGTGCGACTTCGACGAGGTCCAGTCCGGCTTCGTAGGCTTTTTGCATGGCCTCGGACGTGGGAATCACCCCCAGCATTTTGCCTTCATGGTCCACCACCCGGACCGGTGTGAGGCGGATCTGGTCATTGATGCGATGCGTCGTTTCGATTGCTGCTCTCTCCTCGGAGTAAGGAAACTTGCCCGCAGATGCGGACACGCGAAGGGGACACACCACCGGAGACGAAGGCCCACTGACGACGTCGCCGGAAATGCGGACGGCACAAATGTCCGCCTATTCTTATCGCTCAACTCGTATGCCGTCAAGGAGTTGAACGCGAAGTCGCCGGTTTCGCCGCAGAAGGGCGTCCGGAGGCAGGCGGATTGGCGGGTTCCGGGATGGCTTTCGCCGGCGTCACGACGGCGGTCGGCAATCCCGCCTGTGCGGCCTTCGGCGGCTTGATCGACCGGCCGACACGAATGGCCTTATGCCCTTTCAACACACCGGGATAGGCCTGAAACAACGGCCGGCCTTCCACCAGCACTTCCGCTCCCTGGCGGCAGGTGTGTTCCGTGAGGATGACATCGCCAACCGCCAGTTGGGCCACCTCTTTGGCGGTGACGGTGGTGCTCGCCAGATGCACGACCAGTTTCAGCGCGGCCCGCTGCACGCCGAGTTCCAGGTTGTGTCGCTGCGTCGGATCGGCGGCTTTTTTCTGATACGCCGACCAGGAGTCCGACGACAACTTGCCGGACAGCGGTTCGATGGTGTTGAAGGGGATGCACAGGTTCATGATCCCGCGCACCTCGCCCATCGTGATCTCAAAGCTGATGAGCACGATGACTTCGTTCGGGGGCACAATCTGCACGAGTTGCGGATTGCTTTCGACCTGCTGCACCCGCAGCCCCAGTTTGCAGATGTTGTCCCACGCATTGTGCAAGGCGTTGATCGCCTGGCCGGTGATCCGCGAGACGAGCTGCAATTCGATCTCGGTCAGCGGCCGGCTGGGGTATTCGGGCGAGGCCTGCTTGCCCCCTCCGAGCAGGCGGTCCACGATCGGGAAGATGATCGAGGGATTGAGGTCCAGAATCAGGTGCCCCTGCAGGCCCTCCGAAATCAGCAGGTTGAAGCAGCTCGGGTTTTCGAGGCTGAAGACAAACTCGCTGTACGTCAACTGGTCGACGCTGATCAACTTGACTTCGACGATCGCCCGCAACATGCCGCTGAGCGACGCGCCGAACTCGCGGCTGAAGCCTTCGTGCAGCGCCTGAAACGCGCGCATCTGCTCCTTGCTGACGCGCTCGGGCCGCTTGAAGTCGTACACGCTGACCTGCGCCCCCAGGTCATCGCGGCGCACGGGAGCCGCCGGCGCAGCCGTCGCGGTGCTGCCGCTGGGGTCCAGCGCCGCCAGCAGCGATTCGACTTCCGATTGACTCAGAATATCAGCCATCCGTGGCGTCTCCCGTAGGTCTTCAGGCGTCAGGCATCAGGTGTCAGGTAAGAAAGAGATCGCATTCGCTTTTCTTACCTGATGCCTGACACCTGAGACCTGACGCCTAACCCCTCACTTGTCCATTCCCGCGGACGATCCACTTGTAGCTCGTCAGTTCCCGCAGTCCGCAGGGGCCGCGGGCGTGGAATTTGTCGGTGCTGATGCCGATCTCGGCCCCCATTCCCAACTCACCGCCGTCGTTAAACCGCGTGCTGGCGTTGACCAGCACCGCCGCCGAATCCACCGCGGCGATGAACCGATCCGCCGCCATGAGATCGCGCGTGACAATCGTGTCCGTGTGCTGCGAACCGTAGGTGGCGATGTGCTCGATCGCCTGCTCCAGGCCGCTGACTACCCGGCACGAAATGATGCGGTCCAGATACTCCGTCCGGTAATCTTGCTCGGTGGCCGGCTTCGCCGCGGGAATCAACCGGCACGTGTCCGCACACCCGCGGACCTCCACCTGCTCCTGCTGAAACATCTTCGCAGCCAGCGGCAGGAATTCGGCGGCGACGTCGGCGTGAACCAGCAGGCATTCCGCCGCATTGCAGACGCCGGTCCGCTGGCACTTCGAGTTCCGGACGATGTTCAGCGCCATCTCCAGATCGGCGGCCCGATCGACGTAGACGTGGCAGATGCCGTCGTAATGCTTGATGACCGGCATGGTCGCTTCCGCCGTCACGCGCTCGATCAGCGACTTGCCGCCGCGCGGAATCGTGACGTCGATCAGGCCCCGCAGCTTCAACAATTCCCCGACGATCTCCCGGTCCGGCGACGCGACCAGTTGCACCGCGTGTTCGGGCAGACCGACTTCGGCCAGCGACTCCTTCAGCACGCGATACAGAATCACATTGCTGTGCAGCGCCTCTTTTCCCCCGCGGAGAATCACCGCATTGCCGCTCTTCACGCACAAGGCGGCGGCATCGGCCGTCACGTTCGGCCGCGACTCGTAGATGAAGAACACCACGCCGAGCGGCACGCGGACCTTCTGCACGCTCAATCCGTTGGGCCGGACAGATCCCTCGATGACTTCGCCGACCGGATCGGTCAGCGCCGCGACTTCGCGGAGCGCGTTCGCGATCTTTTCAACACTTGGCCGAGTCAGCGTCAACCGGTCGACCTCGGCCGCGGTCAGGCCGTACTCCGGGGCGAGCGCGACGTCCTGGGCATTGCGGGTCAGCAGGTCGTCGCTCTGTTTCAACAACCGATCCGCCGCCTGATGCAGCCAGCGCTGCTTCAACGCCCCCGACACGGTCGCCAGGATGCGGCTGGCCGCGCGCGCACGGTCTCCGAGTTGACGGGCATAATCGGCGTAATGGCTCATACGGAACGAGACCCCTAGACGGAATATGGTTCGGGGCGCGATTTTCGTCAATCCCGGTCGCTGAGGCAAATTAGGGGATGGTGTGAATCGTCACCAGCCACGGGCGGCCGATCATCGGCCCTCGGGGACTTCAACTCCTATCGCACCGGCGCGACCGAGGTTTTCCAGTACGCCCGCACGAAGTGGCAGACGAGCATGTTCTTGAAGTGCCACACGCCGAGGACAGTGAGAATCAGGCCGAGCTTACTGCTCAGCAATTCCAGACCGTCCTGAAAGCCGACAACCTGCAGGCCCGATTTCAGCGTCAATGTGACGAACGCTAGGTTGACGAGATAGAAGCCCACGAGCAGCAGATGGTTGACGGCGTCGGCCGGACGCGTGTTGCCGTGGAACGTGTCGATGAGCAACGCCCGACCGTGATGGTGCAGCGTCTGTCCGACCCAGACGGTGATGAGGCCACTGGCGACGAGATACGCCGCATAAGTCCAGGCAAGCGGCGTCATGATGTGTTCCTTCCGTTAGGAGCCGGGCCGTGTCGGCCCGGAAGGGCGCGCGACCGACGGCCATTTCCAAGGGAAGACCGGGGCGACACGCCCCGGCTCTTTCGCAACTCGTTCATGCCGGTTCGATGAACTCGGTCACGTTGCGGCGATTGGCCGCAAGCTGGGCGATTTGATTGCGACGGACATCCTCGGCGGCCTGCCGTTCATTGGTCCGCCGGACGGATGCGAACGTGATCAGGATCACGAAGTGCATCGCGCCGACCACCAGCAGAATCAGGCCCACCTTCGAGCTGAGCAGTTCGATGGCCGTGGGAATGGTGCTCGCCTGCTGCGCCGACTTGAGCGCGAACGAGATCACGCCGAAGTTCACCAGGTAAAAGCCGACCACCAGCAGATGCGACAGGGCCTCGGTGACTTCGCGATGTTCGTCGTGGCCGTCGGTCAGGAACACGCGGCCGTGCGTGCGAAGCGTGCGGGCCACCCACACGGTGATCCCCACGCACAAGGCCACATACGTCAGATACATGCCGGTCATCGTCGTCATGATTCGGTCCTCCCACAGGTTTTGGGGTGAAGTTGGGGTGAAGTTGGTGTCTCCAGGGAACTACCCGCAGGACCGGACGAGTCATTAACGGGGCATTCGCAGGATGATGCGGAATCGGACATTCCGGGAACTTTGCCGCGCATCGGTTGTCTCAATCTGAGCTTGGCGCAACGGGCAAAATCGGCAATACCGTCGCACGGCAATGCAATAGGGGGAACCGATCATGGCCATTCGGCATGTGGTGGGACAGGCGGCTGCGCTGGTCAGTTCGCTGGCGTTGTTCGGCGGATTTGTCGGCTTGCGGGCGGGACTCTTCCGGCCCGGCGACCTCATCGGCAAGGACCGATCCGCCACTGCGACCTCCGTCGCTTGGGCCGATGAACGTCACGGCGACGAAGTGTCTTTGAATGACTCGCTCGTCCCGTGGAATGACGTCCTCTCGGACCTCCCGACGAGTGCGGTCGCGGTGGATCAACAGCATGTATCGTCCGGCCATGCGGTGCCGGAGGAAAAATATCTATTCACTGAGAGGCGGCCGGCCGGTGCCGTGCAGCCCGCCGTCTTCAGTTCCAAATCGGGCGTAATCAACTGGTCTTCACAGGTCGTCGCGGTCAATGAAATGCTGACGAGGCAGCTGTCGAACGAATCGCCGCTCGATGCCACGCCGACGGTTGCGGTGCTGCCGGCCGTCATCAGTTCCAAATCATTGGTGATCGACTGGTCACCACAGGTCGTCACGCTCAATCAGGCGTTGCCTCCGAAGCCGGCGAGCAAGCCCTCGAAGGACGAGTCGCCGTTCCAGAGTCTCGTGCCGATATCACCGGAGACCGCCATCATGTTTGGAGGGTCGAAGTCCGCGACCGGCGTGATTCAGGTGCAGCCCGCCGTTGTCGACCGTCTGTTCCGATCGTTGTGGCTGAACGATTATTCCGCATTGCCGCAACCGTCTGCAGACTCCTCGGAACCGCAGCCATGAACAGCGGCATGGTGATCTCGGCGGCGATCAGCCTCGTGTTTCTGACGGCGGTGTTCCGCCCGCTGGAACTCGCGTTCCCGGCCCGTGCCGGGCAGCGGTTCTTCCGGCCGGCGTGGTTCACTGACCTGTGCTTTTTTCTCGGCCAGTATCTGCTGTGGAACGCGGTTGTGCTGGCCGTGCTGACGGCCTGCAGCGGCTGGATTCACGCCGTGGTTCCCGAGGGCTTTCGCCAGTCGGTGGCGGCGCAACCGTGGTGGTGGCAGGTGGCGGAGGTCGTGGTGCTGAGCGATTTCTGCGTGTACTGGGGCCATCGCCTGCAACACCGCGTGGGCTTCCTGTGGCGGTTCCACGCCGTGCATCACAGTGCGGAGCAGCTCGACTGGCTGGCGGCCCACCGCGAGCATCCGCTCGATTCCATCTACACCGTGGGGTTGATCAACCTGCCCGCGTTCGTGCTCGGCATCCCTTTGACCACGCTCGCCGGCTTCATCGCCTTTCGCGGGGTGTGGGCGATCTTCATTCACTCCAACGTGCGGCTGCCGCTCGGCCCGCTGCGAATGCTCGTCGGCTCGCCGGAACTGCACCACTGGCATCACGACCGCGACCGGGACGCCGGCAACTATGCCAACCTCTCGCCGTTGATGGACATTCTGTTCGGCACCTATCGTTGTCCCGATCACGAACCCGAACACTTCGGATTGCGGGAACCGGTCACGCAGAATTATCTCGCCCACATGGTGCGCCCCTTGTGGCCGCGGCTGGGCATGAAAAGGGACGCAGAAGTCCATCGAACCGTTCCCGCGGTTTTTGTCCCGGAGGGACCACAGCGATTAGCCGGTGGTTGAGCGCAGCGACACCACCGGACGCGGCCGGCTATCGAACACCGACCCCGGCAGGGGTCGCAGCGCTGCGACCCCTGCCGGGGTCGACCTTCGAGGCTCTCGTTGACCGGTGGTATCGCTTCGCTCAACCACCGGCTAATGGTTGTGAACCCTCCGGGTTCAAGGCGATTTGGCCGTTCTTCCCGAACAATACTCCCGCCACCCAGTCGTTGAGGAACACCCCCGCCGCATCGAACTCACGCGCCACCCGGCGGAAGGCGGGCAGGTGCGGGTAGAGGGTCGCGGCTTGCGTTGCGGTCAGCGGGCAGACTTTGCCCCAGTGCGGGCGGGCGGCGTAGAGGGCGACCGTGGCGTCGGACAGGCAGTTCGCGAAACGGAAAAAGCCGTCTCGGTCATTCGGTCGGGCGTAGCTGATGAAGCTCAGAGAGTAATACGGTTCGCCGTCGCTGCTCGCCATTGAGATCAGCGTGTCATCGGGCAGAATCTTGCGGATGCAGATCGGGTAGCAAGCCGTGAAGCACCCCGCGCTCGCTTGCACATCGTCCCACAGGCCGTGTTGCTGCAATTGATGGCGGATGTCGTCGGAGAAGGCGTCCCGTTCGCCGTCGCAGTGCCGCAGGAGTTGCTGGGCGAACATCAGCGCGTCGGCGAGTTGCGGACGTTGGACGAAGACTTCGATCTCGATGTGCCGGAACAGCTCGTGTTCCATGATGAGCATCGCCTGCGAGCGGTCCGTCACTTTCCAGCCGCGGATGACGGTCCACGGCAGGATGTGTCGAAAGAAGACGTGAATCGCCCGCCGGCTCTGGAGCCAGCGGGACAGCGTGATCACCGCCAGATGCAGACCGATGTCGAGCGTCAGAAAGCAGTACCACCGATACAGCCGCGCGAGTCCGCTGCGGGGGGCGTCTGTCTCGCGACGATGTTGCGCGTAATACGCCCACATCCACGGGACCAGATAGAACTGCTGCAGCGGATAACGCTCCTCGGCCGACAGCACGTCATCCAGGTTCGCATACCGGGCGAAGTGTTCCTCCACGCGGTATTGCGCCCGGCACCAGAAGCCGACCGACAGAATCACGCCCAGACAACCGAGCGAACATCGCGCGGCCCGCAGTTCCGGCCCGTCAGAAATCGTGCGGATCACCGGCTCGCCCGTCGCTGCGTCGTAGGTTGCCACGCGGACTTCGGCCATGTCGTGCGACAGGCTGTGCTTCCCCGAGCCGTGCGTGCCGGTCGAGATTGCCCCCGCGATCGCCTGTTCCGTCACCAGGCCCAGCGACGGCAGCGTGACGTCGGCCTGCCGCTCCAACTCCGCGAGCAGCCGCTTGATCTGGCAACCCGCACCGACGGTGGCCCACACGCCGTCCGGCCGGTGTTCGGTCTGCACGTGATTGATGTGCCGCAGATCGAGCAGCACGTCATCGCTGCGGGCGGCTTCGCTCCAGGCATGCAGCCGCCCCATCGCGCGAATCCGCCGGCCGCGATGCTGCGAGAGACATTGCAGCACGTCCGCCTCGGTCCGGGGCGTCAGCACCACCTGCGGCTGAAACGCCACGTTGCGGCCGAAGTTGTGGATCACGCGCCGTCCCGATGTGGATGAAGCCAGAAGACCGCGAAACCGCAAGCGTATCGACGAATGACGCTTGCGGTTTCGTGCGATCAATCACTCAGCCCAACGTCCACGGACTGCGATACGGCCGCGACAGCATCGCCGCCGCTTCGGAATCGCGCAGGATCTGCTCGCTGGCGGGGTCCCATTCCACCTTGCGGCCGATCCGGGCGGCGATGTTCCCCAGATGGCAGACCGTCGCCGAGCGATGGCCGATCTCGACGTCGCAGATCGGCAGCTTGCGGCTCTTGATGCAGTCGAGGAAGTCCTGGTGATGATTCTTCGACGCATACAGCCGCGTGGCGTTGTCGGGCAACGGCTCCTTCACCAGGTCTTCGGGCGTGCCGACGATCTTGCCGCGGTCGACGAAGATCGAGCCCCTGGTGCCGATGAACTTGCAGCCTCCCTTGATGTCCTCCTGCAACTGGCCGAGGACCACCTTCACGCCGGTCGCATAGGTGTAGGTCAGCCGGCACGACGAAGTGACTTCATACCACTGCTGCGGATGGAATTCGGCGGTTCCTTCGACGGAGACCGGGCCGCTGTTGTCCATGTCGAGCGCCCATTGGGCGATGTCGAGGTGATGGGCGCCGAAGTTGGTCATCTGCCCGCCGGAATAGTCCCAGAAGAACCGGAAGAGGTAGTGGACCCGCTTCTCGTTGTACGGGCGGTCGGGAGCGGGGCCGAGCCACATGTCGTAATCGAGCTGGGCAGGGGGCTTGGAATCGGCGACCGGCGGGCCGGAGAAGTTGCACGCGGGGATGCCGACGTGGACCTCTTTCAATTCGCCGAGCCGGCCGCTGCGGACGAGCTCGCACGCCAGCCGGAAACGGTCGTCGGAGCGCTGCTGCGACCCGGTCTGCACGATCCGCTTGTTGTCGCGGGCCGCTTCGACCATCCGTCGGCCTTCGACGACGGTCAGCGACAACGGCTTCTCGCAGTACACGTCCTTGCCCGCCTGGCAGGCATGAATCGTCGTCAGCGCGTGCCAGTGATCGGGAGTCGTGACGACGATGGCGTCGATGTCCTTGCGGTCCAGCAGCCGGCGGTAATCGCCGACGCCGTCGCACTTGTGTCCTTTGTCCGTCACCAGTTTCACGGCCTTGCCGAGCCGTTCGCTGTCGACGTCGCACAAGGCGGCGGGGACGGTTCCCTGCTTGAGGAAGTTGTTGAGGTTGCTGGTCCCCTGTCCGCCGACGCCGATGTGCGCGGTGACGATCCGCTCGTTGGCCCCGAAGGCCCGGGCCGGAATGATGTAGGGTGCGGCGAGTGCGGTTGCGCCGGCGGCGAGGAAGGAGCGGCGGGAGAGCTTCGAGCGGGACATGCTGTGTTCCTGCAGACGATGGATCATGCGGGGTTGATGGATTCGTTCTACCGATCCGGGGGGGTGGCTGCCAAGTGTGGGCGCACCTCCCCCCGCCGCTTTGGTTAGCCGCGACCCGGAGGCTTTGCGCAGGGGAGCGCTCTGTGCCAATCGCGCAATTAATACAGAGCGCTCCCCTGCGCAAAGCCTCCGGGTCGCGGCTAACTCTCCCGGCAATGAGAATCCGCGCACCAATCGACAGCCGTCCCGCGGATGCACTAGGATGCACGCCTAGAATCTGTGAAAATGACGGGGTTGAAGGCGGATCATGGCTTGGCGGGGCGCGATTGTCGTTGTCTTGTTGCTGGCCACCGGCTGCGCGGCGGCGACGTACTGGTGGCCGTTCTGGCATCCGTCCGAGACGCTGCAATTGCCGGGCGTTGTGGAGATTCAGGAGGTCCGCCTCGGCTCCAAAATCGGGGGCCGCGTCGCCGAGGTGCTGGTCCGCGAGGGGGACATCGTCAAAACGGGCCAGATGCTGGTGCGGTTCGCCGTGCCGGAGTTGGAAGCGCAGCTCAAGCAGCAGGAGGGTCGGGTCGCGGCGGCGGAGGCGAGCCTGCTGAAGGCGAAGAACGGTCCGCGGCCGGAGGAGATCCGTCAGGCCGAGAACGATCTCAAGAGCCTGGAGGCCGACTTGCAGTGGACTCTGAACGAGTTCAGCCGCACCGAAACTCTCTACAAGCAGAAGACGTTTACGCAGGCCGATTTTGAGAACGCCCGCGCGGCCCGCGATCGCGCTCAGGGGCGGATGGCATCCTCGAAGGCGGTGCTCGACATGCTGCTCGAAGGGACGCGGAAAGAGGACGTCGCACTCGCCGAGGCCAACGTCCTGGAAGCCCGCGGGCGTCTGGAAGAGCTGCGCAGCAACCTCGCCGAGGCCAACGTCGTCGCCCCCGAGCGGGAACTGGTGGAGGTGGTGTCGGTCCGCACCGGCGATCTCGTGCCGCCCAACTCGCCGGTGATTCGCGTGCTGCGGGCCGACGATGTGTGGGTCAAGGTGTACGTCCCCGAAACGGAACTGGGCAAAATCCGCCTGGGACAACCGACATCGGTGACGTGCGACGCGTATCCCGACCGCCGCTTCAACGGCACGGTGTTCCAGATTTCCAGCGAGGCCGAGTTCACCCCGCGGAATGTGCAAAGCCTCGAAGAGCGGCGCTACCAGGTGTTCGGCGTGAAAGTCCGCGTGGACGACGCCGAAGGAATCTTCAAAGCCGGCATGTCGGCGACGGTCGTGTTTCAGTTCTGATGAGGACTCTTCGTTCCGGTCCCCTCGCCCCCGCTTCGGGGGAGAGGGT
>JAWXBB010000441.1:0-4494 GCA_034439795.1 Planctomycetaceae bacterium
GAACGCCCGCAGCGTCAGCGTCTTGCCGGGCTTGTCCGATTCGGTGATGTAGACCACGCTGCCGACAACAATCGGACTGCTGTTGCCGGTCGCATCGAGCTTCACGCGCCACGCGACGTTCTTCTCGCGGTCCCATTTCAGTGGTGGAGCAGCGTCCTGCGGCGCGATGCCGTTCCCCTGCGGCCCGCGAAACGCCGGCCAATCGGCAGCCATCGACGAACCTGTGAGCGATCCCAGGAGCACAACGGCCAGTGCGATGCGAAGCATGATGCGACCCTCGAGCGACGGGTGATCGGGGCGATGACAGTTCATCGCGGTCGTCGTTCACTTTCGCATAATCCGGGCCGGGGGGCGAGTCAACGAACCGCTGACTGCGAGGCATGGGTGCAGTCGGTGGTTGGTGATCGCTGCCGGGCCTCGCGCCGCGCGTGGGGGACGCTGGATCGACGGTTCGGCGGCAAGCGAACCGTCGTCGACCAACACCGCAACTGGCTGGAAAAGCAGCCCAATGACTTGCGGCCCGGGTTCCTCGTCGGCTTCCCGGCGGATTGCGATCCGAGTCTTGTCCCCGACGTGTTTCTGCCGCGTTTGAAATGCCGCCGGTTCGACTTCAAGGCCGCCGCCGAGACGCTGCAATGGCTGCCCGATTTGGGCAAGCGCCTCGCGCAAAGCCAGGCCGCGCGAGCGATGACGTTGCTGGTCGCGGGGTCGTTGGCGCTCGCCGCGACTGTCACAGCCCGGAGCGCAAGCGACGGCGTCAGAGATCGGGGAAGCAGGAAGACGCCGTCGCTGGCGCTCCGGGCTGCGAATGCGTCCCCCGACCACGCTTGCGGTTTCGCGCGCTTACCCCAGCATCTCGCGGACCACCCGGCTGCCGTCGGGCAACAGCGGTTGCGGCCGTCCGGTGCGGTCCGGCAGGAACGCGTGCGGGTCGATGCCCAAGAGGTGATACATCGTCGCCAGCACGTCCTTGGGCGAGATCGGGTTCGAGGTGACATCGCCGGCAATGGCGTCGGTCGCTCCGACAACCCGACCGCGCGCAATCCCGCCGCCGGCGAACAGCGCGGAGTAGGCCCGCGACCAGTGATCGCGGCCGCCCCCTTTGGCAGCGTTGAGCTTCGGCGTCCGGCCGTGTTCGCTGAGGCAGACCACCAGCGTGTCGTCCAGCAGGCCGCGCTGTTCGAGATCGAGAATCAGTCCCGAAAACGCCTTGTCGAACGGCGGCAGAAGCTGGTCGGTCATCCGTGGATAATGGTTCCAGTGCGTGTCCCAGGCGTCGCCGGCGAGGCCGTATTCGTCCCAGAACACGCTGACCAGCCGCGTGCCCGCTTCCAGCATTCGCCGGGCGGCGAGACACGATTGCCCGAACAGCGACATGCCGTACAGATCGCGCGTCTCCGCCGATTCAGTGCGGACATCGAGCGCGGCTCCGACCTTGGGCGATTCGAGCAGCGAATACGCCATCTGCTGGAACTCGGACAGCGACCGGACGCGCTCGGACTTTTCGAGACCGCGACGCTGGTCATTGAATTGATCGAGCAGCGACCGTCGGCGATTCAGCCGATCGAGCGAGAGTTCTTCCGGCAACGACGTCGACGACAACCGGAAATGACTCTCCGGCACGCAGGCGACGTACGGGTCCCAGATCTCGAGGTCCATCTCGCGCAGCGTCTTGCGGACCGGCCGCGAGGCCTTGCCTTCGTACTCGGTCCAGACCGGGTTGTACATCGAGCCGAGGTACGCCGCGTACGGACCGGCCCGGTGGACCTCGCCCGTGCGTTGCGTGCTGAACGGAAAGGGCAATGCGACGTTCTGCGGGAATTCCGACAGCCCGCCGCGCTGCTTGCGGTCGAAGTATTCGACGGCACAACCGAAGTACGGATGATGCCGGGGATCGTTCGGGCTGAGTTCCATGTTGACGTCGATGGCCGGCGTCCCGGTCATCGCATACGCGACGCCGTGCAGCGGGTACTCGTGCGTCAACGAACGGACGACCGTGATGCGGTCGGTCATCTTCGCGATATGCGGCCAGTATTCGCAGACATCGAGTCCGGGCAATGCGGAGGGAATCGGCTGAATCGTCCCGCGGACTTCGAGCGGCGCTTCGGGCTTCATGTCCACGGTTTCGAGCTGGCTCGGCGAACCGTAGAGGAACAGGACGATGCAGCGTTTGGCGCGGCCGAAGCCGTCGGGATTCGTCGTCGCCGCGTGGACCGAGCGTTCGGCCTGCATCAAATGCGACAACGACAGCCCGGACAGACTGATCCCGCCGACCTCCAACAGGTCACGACGGGTCAACCCGGTACACAACCGCCTGGGCGAACCCAATACGCGCAGCATGGGGCGAAACTCCTGATGCACCAATCAATGATAGCTTATAACATCGACACGGTCGTCGCAAGAGGTGAGGGAGATCATCTCACGGCCCGGCCGGGAGTCGCGGCCGGTTCGGGGCGGCGTTCCGAACGGCGGCGAGCCCCTGCGGGCCGGAACCGCGGCGGACGCGGCGGCGGTCCTCGCCGTGCCAGCCTCGTCAACTCCCGCGGGGAAAGAGACGTGCGCCTCCGCTAAATCGGCCTCGTCACGCCGGGCCGAGCGCGGTAAAACGGATGGGGAATTCCGACGACCGTCCCACCCATTCACCGGTCCGCATGTCCTACCGTACGATCAAACGTCTGCTGGGTGAAACGAGCCTGGAGCGGAAGTGCCGCTTCCTGTTCGGCAGCGGACTGCTCGTGCTGATCACGGGCAGCTTCTATTTCTACGCCCAGCAGACGACGAAGCTGGTGTACGACCAGAATGACATCGCCGCCCGGCTGCTCGTCGCCCCGGTGATTCTGGAAAAGCACTGGAAGTGGTCGGAGGGGGACCGCGAGTTCAACCTGCAGGAGCTGGTTCCCAAGATGGCCGCCGAGCTCAAGCCGAGCGACGTCAAAGAATACAGTTGGACGCTGATGAAGGCCGACGTGGACGACCCGGCGACGCGGCCCGCCGACCCCGAAGGTTACCAGGCGCTACTGGACATTCTGAGGGGCCAACACGAAATCATTCGGAAGATCCGCAACCGGGAGCGGCAGGAGTACCACTATTACGGCGGCGTCTATGCCACCGAGTCGTGCGTGGAATGCCACCGCGTGCGCAACAAGCAGCCGGAGCTGGCCGAGGGGGATTTGCTCGGCATGGTGAAGATCAGCTTCCCGTTGGCGCAGACGCATCGCGCCCTGGCGTGGAACAACGCGGTGCTGCTGGCGACGGCGATCGTCACCGCGTTCCTGGCGATGCTCGCCGCGTACGCCATCGTGCGGTACGTCATCGTCAAACCGGTCCTGCACCTCAAGGAGGTCAGCGACAGCATCGCCCGCGGGGCGCTCGATCAGCGGGCCGACATCCGCACCGGCGACGAATTCGAGGAACTCAGCCACGCCTTCAACCGCATGCTCCGGCACCTCGTCACCGTGCAGCAGGAACTGACCGCCGTCAATCGCGGCTACGAATCGAAGAACGACGAGCTCGCCCAGGCCAACCTGCGGCTGTACGAGCTCAACAATCTGAAGAACGAATTCCTGGCGACGATGAGCCACGAGCTGCGGACGCCGCTGAACTCGATTCTCGGCTTCAGCGACGTGATGATCGGCTCGGCGAACCTGACGGACAAGCAGCGCCGCTACGTCAGCCACATTCAGTCGTCGGGCAAAGCGCTGCTGAATCTCATCAACGACGTGCTCGATTTGGCGAAAATCGAAAGCGGCAAGATGGAGCGGAATGCCGTCGAGTTTTCGATCGGCGACCTGATCGAGAGAATGGTCGGCTCGATGCTGCCGCTCGCCGAACGGAAGAACATCGACCTGGGCTGGGATGTCGATCCGCGCCTGCCGCCGCTCGGTCAGGATCCCGGCAAGATCCAGCAGATTCTGAGCAATCTGCTGTCGAACGCGATCAAATTCACGCCGGAGGGGGGCCGCGTCCGCGTGCGCGCCGAGCTCCGCGGACTCGACAAATTCGTGGTCGTCGTGGAAGACACCGGCGTGGGGATTCCGCACGAAGAGCAGGAACGAATCTTCGAGAAATTCCGCCAGGGCCGCAACAGCCCCGGCATGAGCGACACGCTCACCCGGCAATACGAAGGAACCGGCCTCGGGCTGTCGATCGTCCGCGAACTGTCCAAGCTGCTCGGCGGCGACGTGCATCTCGTCAGCGAGTTCGGCAAGGGAAGCATCTTCACCGTCCTGCTGCCGGTCCGCCTCGACAACCCGCCGATTGAGTCGCCGTCCTCCATGCGGATGCGCGTAACGGCCACGTCGGGCAACGGCGAGCATCATGCGGCCGCGTTGACGACGGCGCAGAAGTGATCGTCATCATCGTGCAGCATTCTGGGTGCCATGCTTGCAGCTTTGGGCAAGCCTGTGTATTTCCGACTATGCAGAGTTCGAAGACATGCTCGCCCAAAGCTGCGAGCATGGCACCCGTCGTCACAGGGAACTTCACCGCATGTCC
>JAWXBB010000442.1:0-4193 GCA_034439795.1 Planctomycetaceae bacterium
ATACGGAGGAGATCGCCGACGCCCTCGCCAAGCGGATGGGGCCGATCGCGCCGCTGCCGATGACCGATCTCAACGCGAAGATTGCCCCGTTCACCGTCCCCGGCCAGGCGGACGGGGTCAACGCGCAGATCGACGAGGGCCTCAAAGTCTCCGGCGTGACGGAAGTCACCGCGAAGTATCACAGCGGCCCCAGGCTGGTGAAGAAGGAACGGTGCGATTACCTGTGCCCCACGCTGCTGCACTGCGACAGCCCGGATTCGGACATCGCGAAGGCGGAATACATGTTCCCCTTCTCGACCGTCGTGAAATGCCCGCAGGCCGACATGCTGAAAAAGATCGGCCCCACGCTCGTCTGCTCGGCGATCACGAAGGATGAGAAGTGGTCGCGGCAACTGCTCGACGCGACGCACATCGACCGGCTCAACATCGGCCCGCTGAAGACGATCGCCCTCAACTGGCTGCAGCCGCACGAGGGGAACCTCATCGACTTCCTGTTCCGCGCCCGCGCGTTCCAGAACAGCCCGCCGCCGGCGCATTGATGACGAACCGCGGAAGCCCAGGGATAGCTATCCCTGGGCTTCTTTCACCGCGATTCCACCGTCACCGCCATCACGACCGGCGCGGTGGCGTCGGAACCCTTCACCAGTTCGACGGACTTGATGACGGCGTCGCGCTTCGGCTCGACCGACAGGAACCGGATCTGCTGCCCCCGCAGGCGGAAGGCGAGCTTCGACTCCGGCACGTCCACCACGCGGATGTAGTCGGCGAAGTGGACGCCGTTTTTGAGCGCGTGGTCCTCGGTCTGGCCGTCGGCGTAGTTGAGCCGGACAATCATCGTCTCCGATCCCTTCTCGCCGATCGGGAACCCCCAGCCGCTGACGCCGCTCAAGAGGTGAATCGCCTTTGCGGGCATGTTGCACGGCAGCTCGACCGACCTGGGCATGGCGTTTGGAATTCGGCCGTTGGTCGAATAGAGCAGCACCGCGTTGCGGACCCGCTGGCCTTCCGGATCGACCAGCACGAACGGCACGCCCTCCACGGTCTTGGGGGACCAGTCGCTGAAGATCAGCCGTTCAGCATCGCCGTCCTCCGCCCAGAACATCCCCTTGGTGCTGACGACCGTCGCCACTTTCCGCAGATCGAGCGGCACGTACTTGCCGCGCTGCGTGAGGAACTCCAGCAGGTCGCCGATGTCCTGGGGCTTCACCTGCTTCTCGAACCCATCCGGCATGAGCGACTTCGTGCTGCCGACGAGTTCCTCGATGTCCTCGCGGGGGATGGCGTGCCGCTTGGCTTCGGTGTCGATCAGCTCGATGGCGGTCCGGCTTTCCCCGGCGAGCATCCCGGTGAGGACGCGGCCATCGGCGGTCTGCACGGTGTAAATGCGGAAGTTCCCCTCGACGCTGCGGCTGGGGTCGAGGATGTGAATCAGCAATTCGTGCTTGGGATGCACGGCCATGCCGGTCAGGTCGGGGCCGATCCGCTGCCCCTCGCCGGAGTGCATGTGGCACTTCGCGCACTGCTTCTTGAAGACTTCCTTGCCCGCAGCCGGGTCGCCCTTTTTCTCGATGATGGCGTGCAGTTCGTCAATCACCTTCTGCCGGTCGGCGTTGGGCAGACCTCCCTGCCGCTTGAGAATGGCCAGCGCCCGGTCACGGAGGCGGCGATCGGGATGAACCGACAGCGCCTGCTTCTGATCGAGCGACAAATCGGCAAGCTGCAACTGCCCGGCATCGAACGCGGCGAGCAGCGGGCCGACCGTTTGCGGCCGTGCCAACAACACCCGCACCGCGGCCTGCCGGACGGTGGGCGTCATCGACCGCGTCCGTTCGATGAGCGCGGCCCCCATCTCCGGTGCGGTGCTTTTGCCGAGCGCGTCCACAATCCGCACGGCGAACTCGGGGGACGTCTGCGGGGTGATGACCGCCAACAGGTCCGTCACCACTTCGTCCGACTGCGGCTGATACGCGACGAGGTCGTTGGCGGCCTCCAGCCGCTCGGCGTCCTTCCGGTCATTGTCCTTCACGGTTTGCAGCAGGGCCGCGACGATCTCCGCCGTGTACTTTTCGAGGGCCTTGCTCCCCCACGACCCGGCGAGCTTCGCCAGTTGCCCCTTCGCCGACACGGGAGCCGTGCCGAACGCCTTCACCAGCAACTCTTCAGCCGCCGGACTGATGGCGACGGCATACCCACGCGGCCACCCCTGCGACAAGCCATCGAGCGTCGCCGCCATGACGTGCGGGTTGCGGACCATGACCTCGGTCAGTTCGTCGATTTCCTGAGCGGACGGTTTGCCGCGGGCGATGTGCTCGGCGACCTGGCGGACCACGGCCCAGACCGGCGCGTTGTCGGGAGGCGTCGGCGCGCTCGACAACTGGCTGACGTTCGCCAAGGCATCGAGGTAATGCACGCAGTGCATGGCCGCCGCGCTGGTGACGGCATCGGCCAGCCCGCGGTCGCGCATCGCGGTGGCATTCAACGACTGCACGGCGAGCGCCGTCGCCGACGTTTTCGTCGCCGGCAGGTCGGCCAACGCCAGCATCGCCGCCAAGGCCACCTGCGGCTCGCGGTCGTTGAGCACGCCGGAATCGAGCAGCGCCTCGACCGAGTCCGACGTCACCGGCAACACCTGCACCGCATTGCGGCGAACGCCGGATGATGAGTGCTTGAGCGCCGCGGTCACGGCCTGCATCGCCGCCGGTTGACCGGTGACGTCCAACCCGTGCAACGTCCACAAGGCATGAATCGCCCCGACGTTGAGTCCGATGGCGTCCGTCGCGGAATCGTTCACCAACTCAACGAGCGCCGGCACGACATCCGTCTGTCCGCGCTCCACCAGCAGCCGCTGTGCATGCCGCCGCCAGAACAGATTGTCTCGCTTCAACGCCGTGACGAGTTCCTGCGGCCGGTCAATCGACAACGCTTCACTCTGGCCCTTAGCCCTTAGCCCTTGACCCTCAGCCCCGTCCGAGTAGACCAACCGGTACACCCGTCCGTGCTTCTTGTCCCGCAGGTCGCTTTCGTACGCGTTCCCCTTGCCCGTCTTGAAACCGGCCGGCGTGGGGTTGTGCTGCACGATGAAGTTGTACCAGTCGAGAATCCACACGTTGCCGTCGGGACCGACCTCGGCCATGATCGGCGCGGCCCATTCGTCGTCGCTGCCGACGAGGTTCATCGGACTGGTGGACGTGAAGTTCGTGCCGTCGGGCTTCAGCAGAAACGTGCCGACGATGTGCCCGGTCGGCTCGCAGACGAACGCCGTGCGGTTCCAGTATTGCGACGGATAGTTGCGGGCCGTGTAGAGCGCGTGTCCGGCCCCGGCGGTATAGCCGCCGAACTGGTCCACCTGGCGGACCTTGTCGGTGATCGCCTTGAACAGATAGGTGTCAGCGATCATCCCCAGTTGTTCGGCGGACCACCCGCGGACCCGTTCGTAGTACCGATTGGGAATCGGCATAAACATGCTGGGGTTGTGGTTCGCCGTGGAGCCGAAGATCAGCCCCTCTTCACTGATTCCCAGGCCCCAAGTGTTGTTATTCGACGACCGGAGGAATTCGACGTTGGTCACAGTGGGAAGCCCACGGGTTGCATCCCGTGGGCTGGGATCCTCCGAGGTACCGACCTCAAACCGGAAGAAGCCCATGCGGAACGACGTCGATTCCTTCCCGTCGCCGTATTTTGGGGTCGAATTGTTGTACCCCTGCATGGCCCAGATCCAGTTGTCGAGGCCGTACTGGAAGTTGCTGACGCCGCCGTGCGTGTCGCCGAGCGCCCAGCCGGTGATGAGGACTTCGCGGACGTCGGCGACGTCGTCGCCGTTGGTGTCCTTGAGGTACAGCGTCTCGGTGCCGTTCTGCACGATGGCCCCGCCGCGATGGAAGGCGATCGCCGTCGGAATGCTCAGCTTCTCGGCGAAGACGGTGAACTTGTCGGCCGTGCCGTCGCCGTTGGTGTCCTCGCAGATGCGGATGCGGTCGCGGCCTTCGCCGGGCGGCTGGAGTTCGTTGGGGTAATCGTACGTCTCGCAAACCCACAGCCGGCCGCGCTCGTCCCACGTCATCGCGATCGGCTTGCCGACGAGGTCCGGCTCGGACGCGAACAGCTTCAACTCGAAGCCGACTGGCACCGAGTAGTGCTTCATCGACTCGGTCGGCGGCAGCGGCTTCTGCATCTTCGTGTGCGCCGCCCCCTGC